>JALCCK010000028.1 GCA_022640795.1 Treponema sp. | reverse complement strand
TAAGAATAAAATTCTTGCAGGTAACATCCCATAATTTCGGGATATTACGGCCGGAACCACCTATCATCATCAAACATCGCGCCTGACGACTGGTTTGGCATCCTGGAGCCTGGAAATTCAAAAAAAATATGAATCTCAGCAGAAACCCTTAATGTTGCCAAATCACTATATAATCACTGCCAACGGCAGTAATCAGCACATGTAAGGGTCGTGTCATCCTGAAAGCCGTCCAAACAACAACTAACTTTACGGAAACACCGGACTAAAATGTCCGCCTGACTCTCAAAGAACCCTAGGCTGAAAACAGCAATCAATGGATAAACCATTTTCAGTGAAGTCCTTTATACCCTTTTTATAAATAAATTTCAAGTGCAGAACAGAAAAAAAATAAAAAAAGCGTCCAAACGGACGCTTTTTTTTCTACCAGCGATAGTGGGCAAAAGCCTTGTTAGCCTCAGCCATCTTATGAGTATCTTCCTTCTTCTTATATGCAGATCCTGTATTATTAAAAGCATCCATCAGCTCGGAAGCAAGCGTATCGGCCATTCCGTGGCCACTCCGGGAGCGGGCTGCTGAAATAATCCAGCGCATAGCAAGTGCTTCACGGCGGGAATCCCGAATTTCAATCGGGACCTGGTACGTTGCTCCACCGACACGGCGGGATTTTACTTCTACCATCGGTTTCACATTATCAAGAGCTTTCAGAAATACTTCAAGAGGATCTTTATCAGAAGCTTTTGTTTTAAGCAGATCCAGTGCATCATAGATTATTCTGGTGCACGTGGCTTTTTTTCCGTCAAGCATCATTCTGCTGACGAATTTCGATATAACAACGCTGTTATATTTTGCATCCGGCATAATCGGACGGTCAACTGATTTCTTATGTCTTCCCATTTTCTTCCTCCATTATGCCTTTGGACGCTTAGCGCCGTATTTTGAACGACCACGTTTACGGTCTTCAACACCCAACGTATCTTTTGCTCCGCGAATAATATGATACCGGACACCAGGAAGATCCTTTACACGTCCGCCGCGGATAAGAACTACAGAATGTTCCTGCAGATTATGTCCGATTCCGGGAATATATGCAGTAACTTCTATACCATTGCTTAAACGAACACGGGCTACCTTACGAAGAGCCGAATTCGGTTTTTTCGGGGTAACCGTCATAACACGAGTACAAACACCCCGTTTCTGGGGACAGGACTCAAGTGCTGGAGATTTTGTTCTGTTTGCAGCAGATTTACGACCCTGTCGGATCAATTGATTTATTGTAGGCATCGGCCTATTCTCCTATTTTATTGTCGGGCAGCACCCCCGGACAAAGTGTAGTAAGAAACTCACTTGAAACTCATAACGTGAGTCTGTTAATTATACAAACTTTTTTTATACCCTGTCAAGAAGGAATGAAAACTCCGACGAGCGAGTTGCAGAACTGCCGATTTTTTCTATATAATAACGTCACTATGAAAAATAAAATATATGAAAATAACACGAAAGATTTTGTTGTTCCATCGTCGAATCTCCGGTTCTTTCTTTCCTATTTTCCTCCTCATCTGAAAATCTTTATCGCTGATATGCTGTGTGCGGTATTCGTTTCCTTCGTAGATCTCGGATTTCCGATGGTTTCGCGATATATAATAAACACCATTCTTCCGGCTTTTCCCAACGCTCCCAGAAAAACGATGCAGCTATTCGTGGCAATCATAGCTATTCTGTTTGCGTTCTACTTTGCCCGGTTTGCTGCACAATGGTTCATTACGTATTTCGGACATCTTTTCGGGGTTCATGTAGAAACGGACATGCGCCGGGATATTTTTGCTCATATTGAAAATCAGTCTTTCGCATTTTTTGACCGCAACAGAACCGGTAAAATCATGTCCCGGGCGACCTATGATCTTTTTGAAGTAAGTGAACTGGCTCATCATGGACCGGAAGATCTTTTTATCTCGGTATTAACGCTTGCCGGTTCTTTATTCCTCATGCTTAAAATACGATGGGAGCTTGCGCTCGTTGTTCTTGCAACACTGCCGTTTTTAATCTTCCGCGTTATTTTTTCCAGAAAAGCAATGATGGACAGCTCCAGAACGGTCAAAGAAAAAACAGCAGAAATAAACGCAGATCTTGAATCTTCCATAAGCGGGGCTCGCGTTACGAAAGTTTTTACAAATGAAGATTATGAAAACCGCAGATTTGATGAAAGTAATCAGGAATATTTCGGTGCAAAATCAGGCTACTATCGTGCAATGGCAACATTTCATACGAGAATAGATTTTACGACAAATATTCTTAATGTCATTGTCCTTGCTGCCGGCGGTTTTCTGATCATGAAAGGCCGTATGAATCTGGGGGATCTGATAGCAACAAATCTTTTCGTAGCTGCTTTTCTGCAGCCGGTACGAAGATTATCAAATTTCGTCGAACAGTTTTCAACCGGCATTGCAGGATTTAAGCGGTTTGCAGAAATAATGCGGTCGCACGATGAAACACCTGAAAAACCGGAAGCAGTTGAAATCATGAACGTTCAGGGTGCCATACAGTACAACGATGTCAGCTTTGCGTATAACAGCGGACGAACGGTTTTAAGCCACGTCAATCTGAACGTTCCTGCAGGAAAAACAATTGCACTCGTTGGACCGAGCGGAAGCGGAAAAACGACACTCTGCCAGCTTCTGCCCCGCTTTTATGAGATAACGGATGGTTCTATTACGCTTGACGGGCGCGACATCAGAGATATTACTGTTACTTCCCTGCGCAAGCAGATCGGTATTGTTCAACAGGATGTCTTTCTCTTTGCAGGTACCGTCAGAGAAAATATTGCATACGGCCGGACAGGTGCTTCAGAAGAAGAAATCATGGCAGCTGCTAAAAGAGCGGAGATTCATGATGACATCATGAAAATGCCGGAACAATACGATACGATCGTCGGAGAACGCGGTATAAAACTTTCCGGCGGACAGAAGCAGCGTATCTCGATTGCACGGATATTTCTGAAAAATCCACCGGTTCTGATTCTCGACGAGGCAACGTCTGCACTCGACACGGCAACGGAGCTGCGTATACAGCATTCCTTTGACGAACTGGCAAAGGGACGTACAACCTTCATAATTGCACATCGGTTGTCAACGATAAAAAATGCATCCTGTATAGCCGTTGTCAGTGACGAAGGAATAACAGAGACAGGGACGCACAACGAGCTTATGCAGACCGGCGGTATGTATAAGGAGCTGTATACTGCACAGTTTGGAAAGTAACAGATCCGTATCTAATGGTGATGTTTCATCGTTACTTTCACCGTTGAAAAATCGGCACTCTTGAATTTTCTGACACACAAAAAAAAGAAAAGAATTCCGAAAACAATTACGAATGGAAACCCAAGTACCGGTGTTATAATATGCCCTCCGAAACCGAAAGCGATTCCTTCCCTGACAAGTTCGGAGTCGGGTACTGCCTGCAGCTGCAGTGACACAAAACGGAACAGTGCCGTGATCCAGGTAAGCGGATTGATAATGATCAACCCTGTTAAAAACTTCGGCATGACTGTTGCCGGAATATATGCACCAGAAAGAAAAGAAAGCGGCATGATAATCACGGACGTCATGATTTGAAACGCCGATGAATTACGTGCAACGGTTGCAAGGAAAAGTCCGAAAGCGGCAAATGAAAATCCAGCGATACTCATAATACCAAGCAGTTCAAAAAAGCTTGGAATCGTCACAGACAATCCCATAAATAGACCGGCAGCAAGAACGAGTATCCCCTGGATGCAGGCAATTACCGTCGCAGCGATAATCTGCCCGATGGCAATCTGCCAGCGGGGAACCGGCGAGACAATGATTTCCTTCATAAATCCTGTCGAAAGATCATTCAGAATATCCGTCGAATTATTCAGCGCCTGCTGAAAAACTGTCATGATGATAACACCTGCGACAAGATAACCGAGCGGTCTGCTGATTCCGGGGACAGCTCCTTTCATGGCAAACGAAAAAATAAATATAAAAAGAAACGACATCAACAGACTAAACGCGACACGCAGCCTGTCTCTGAAAAATTTCGTGATGTTTCGTAAAAAAATTGCGTAAATACCTCTCATGCTTTAACCTCTTCTGATAAACAAATGGACGGAATATTTTTTCTATCGGAAACCGTATTTCTTTCTGTTATGGCAAGGAATACATCGTCAAGAGAACCGTAACTTGCAGAAAACGACTGTATGTGATCCCTGAATCCGGACAGTATTTCCAGTTCGGTCTGCGTATCTGCCGGAACGCTGAAGTAATTTCCATCGTTAGTGAACAGAATCTTCCTTTCTTCAAGGAAAAAAGCCAGAGCTTCAGGTTGATCCATCCGCAGCTCGAGCACTGGTTTAGAAAAACGCTCTTTCAATACGGCAGGAGTCCCTTCTGCCGCAATTCTTCCCCTGTCCATTATACAAATGGAATTACAAATTTCAGCTTCGTCCATATAGTGCGTCGTCAGGAAAACCGTAATACCATGTAATTCTTGTACCTTACGGATATACTTCCATACGGCGGCACGGGCCTGCGGATCAAGCCCCGCTGTCGGTTCGTCAAGAAACAACACCACCGGATCATGGACAAGCGCACGTGCTATTTCGGCCCGCCGTTTCATGCCTCCCGAAAGCTCCTGTGTTACGGTCGTACGCCAGTCCTGTAATTCTACAAGATCGAGTACCGTATCGATTCTATTTTCTACTTCCGATTTCGGGACTCCGTAAAATTCACAGTGATAACGCAAATTCTCTTCTACAGAAAGCAATGAATCCAGCGTTGATTCCTGAAAAACAATGCCGATGTCACGCCGCACAAGATCTTTTTCCCGATCTACATCGTGACCGTTGATACGCATTGTACCGTCCGTTTTTTGCAGTATCGTACAAAGTGAATTGATGGTAGTTGATTTTCCCGCACCGTTCGGTCCGAGAAATCCAAAAATACTTCCTTTTTCGATGGAAAATGAAATGTCGTCTACAGCAGTAAACGCTCCGTACCGCCGCGTAAAATGTTCGACATCAATAATACCAGACATAAAGCCTCCTGAAAATTTTACGTTAACCGCACATCCCGGATAATGCGGATAACTGTTCAAAACAGCGTTGCAGCAGCTGATCCTGTTCCAACACTGTCACTAGGACTGAATATGGAGGAAAAATCTAAAAATTTGCTAAAGCAATTTTAAAAAGATTATAAAATCGATTTTGTACCAGTTGCGAAAATACGGCTTTTGACACACACTTACGGCGATATGTTTATAAAAAGAAAATACCGCTCTGAACAACAACAGGAACTGCGTCGGAAAATTACTGAATTACAACGACAGTATCACGAGCAGATATATAAAGAGTGGAAATCCCGATACCCGGAATATAAAATTCCATATCGAAACTATCACCGTCATATCCACTATGTACGGCCAGTTCTTATTACTGCAATGATCGCTTTCTGGGGATTTCTTTTTCTGTTTGGAGAATTTCCCATAGGGATCAGAATTGTCATTGCCACATTCGCCGTTTTTTCTACAGTTGAAGGACTGGCGGAATTGGTATTTCTTCTGCATCTTGATAATCGTATCCTGAGGCCGTTGGAATCTCTTGAATTGGCAGCGCGCCGAATTGAAAAAGGAGATTTTACTGTCAGAGTCAACGCAGTTTCACGCCGGCCGGAAATAGAGGACTTTATCAAGACATTTAACGAAATGGCAGCTACCTTGCAAAAGAACGAGCAGCTCAAAAAAGAATATGAAGAAAACCGAAAAAAACTGATTGCAAATATTTCACACGATCTCAAAACACCGGTGACGGTCGTACTCGGTTATGTCGATGCACTGCATGATCTTCCGCCTGAAAATCAGGAAAAAATGGAAAAATATCTGTCCGTCATAAAATCAAATACAATCTATCTTAACCGGCTTATCGACGATTTGTTTCTTTTCTCAAAACTTGATATTCACCGGTTAAATCTTAATTTTGAGACTGTCATATTGAATAATTATCTTGCGGACCTGATGGAAGAAATTTCTCTTGATCTTGAAGAACAAAAAATCGCGTTTTACTATTCCGACTTACTTCCCGGGAAAACGACTGCACGGATAGATTCCAAGCAGTTCTGCCGAATCGTTCGGAATATTGTCGACAACGCAAAACGGTATGGTCCTCCAACCGGTCTCAGAATCGAAATCACAGCAAAAGTCATACACCTTCTTCCTGATTCCCTCAAAACAGCTGATTCCACCGAAAACGCTCAAAATATGCAGTACAGCCGGTATTCATATTTTTGTCTGTCTATTACCGATAACGGCAGCGGATTTCCGGCTGATAAGCTGGTTCATATTTTCGATCGATTCTATCGTGTCGACGCAGAACGGACAAAGCATGTCGAAAGTACCGGACTCGGGCTGGCTATTGCAAAAGAGTTGACAGAAGCACACGGAGGGACAATACAGGCCCGAAACGTACCGTCCAGCGGGCTGGCTTTTGATATTCAAATTCCGCTGACAAAACAGCAGGAGGGCAATATTTTATGAAACGCATTCTGATTGCAGAAGACGACACCGATATTGCAGAACTTGAACGAGATTATCTGCAGCTCAACGGATGGCAGGCTGACATCGAAACCGACGGGATACAGACTCTGAAACGGATTTCAGAGACCTGTTATGATGTACTGATTGTCGATCTTATGCTTCCCGGTTGCAGCGGTTTCGATATTATAAAAAAAACACGGGAACAAAAAGAAATACCGGTTCTGGTCGTGTCAGCACGAACAGAAGATATCGACAAGATCAGGGGATTCGAGCTCGGTGCAGATGATTATCTGGTAAAACCGTTCAGTCCTGCAGAACTTGTTGCACGTGTAAAATCACATCTGGCGCGATATGAACGGCTTTCAGGGAACACTGCTACATCGTATATAACAGCAGGAAATCTGGAAGTAAATCTGCAGTCACATAAAGTTCTTGTAAACGATACGGAAACTGTATTCACTTCAACGGAATATGCGCTGCTTGTGTTTCTTGCAGCTAATCCGAACCGGGTATTCACGCGCGAGCAACTCTTTTCTGCTGTATGGGGTTCAGATTACGCCGGTGATCTTGCAACTGTTGCTGTACATATCCAGAAAATCAGAAAAAAGATAGAACGGGACCCGTCGAATCCTGTTATAATAGAAACGCTCTGGGGAACAGGGTACCGGTTTAATCGTTCATAAACTGAATTTATCAATTGTCCCATTTTTAATTGTATAAAATAAAATTTATGACTATATTAATAGGGATATAATAGAGCGTTTGCAATCCGCGGCTCCATGCCGCGCGATTATCGTCAAAGTTTATAAGGAGGTTTGTAATGAATTTTTTGAGTCATGATCCGGTAAAAATAGTATTTGGAGCCGGCAAGCTGAAAGAGCTGCACGAACAGAAACTCCCTGGCAAAAAAGCCCTGATTGTCATTTCGAATGGTAAATCGACTCGTGCAAACGGATATCTTGATACTCTCGAACACGAACTAAAGCTAGCAGGAGTTGAAAGCGTCGTATTTGATAAAATTCTGCCAAATCCGGTAAAACGCCACGTCATGGAAGGCGCGGAATTCGCCAGAAAAAATAACTGTGACTTTGTTATAGGATTAGGTGGTGGAAGCAGCATTGACTCTGCTAAAGCTATTGCTGTCATGACACCGAACCAAGGCGATTACTGGGACTACGTTGCCGGTGGAACCGGAAAAGCACGGCCGGTTCCGGTACATCCGCTTCCGATTGTTGCGATTACGACAACCGCCGGGACCGGTACGGAAGCAGATCCGTGGACAGTGACGACGAACGAAGACACAAATGAAAAAATAGGATTCGGCTACGAGGAAACATTTCCCACACTGTCGATTGTGGATCCGGAACTTATGCTGACCGTACCGCCAGCATTGACCGCGTATCAGGGATTTGATGCACTTTTTCACAGCACGGAAGGCCATTTTGCTAAATGTGCGACACCGATAAGCGAGCTGTATTCATTGAAAGCTATAAAACTTATCGGAGAAAATCTCCCGGAAGCGGTAAAAAACGGGAAAAATCTGACAGCTCGTGAAAACGTTGCACTTGCAAACACACTCGCCGGATTTGTTGAAACTTTTTCCAGTTGTACTTCGGAACATTCACTCGAACACGCGTTAAGCGCCTATCATCCCAACCTGCCTCATGGCGCAGGGCTTATCGCCATCAGTAAAGCTTATTACACGCATTTTGCATCCGTACACGCAGCCGATGAAAAGATGATTGAAATGGCCAAAGCGCTCGGAAAGACAGATGTTTCTAAACCGGAAGACTTTGTGACTGCACTGGTCGAACTGCAAAAAGCGTGCGGGGTAGACAACATAAAACTATCGGACTGGGGCGTAAAAAAGGAGGAAATAGATAAATATGTCAAAAATGCCTACAGTGCAATGGGCGGATTATTCGAAGTAGACCCGGCACCGCTTACGGAAGATGACTGTCGAAAAATACTTGCAGCATCGTACCGGTAAACATAACAATACTCGTTATGCAGCTATTTCTGCAGAAAAATGCATTAAGGACGGCTCATTTTAACCATGTGACGGCGGGGATGTTACTCTTTTTTCCAGATAATCTTTCGTACAAGATCCATAACGTCGCCGTCGTACTGAAAATCACCATGCACCAGCAAAACGGTAATCCCATGGATGAGTCCCCATGCACGCAGTGCTAGTGCATCTTTATCGAGAACCGTGTTTTTTTAAACTTTTTTGTTCAGTTACATAACGATTCACTACCGTATAGAAGACAGCTTCAGGCTTTTCCATCTTTTCTTCATCGGAACTATCTGACATGCTGATCTTTTTATCAATATCGCTAAAAAATAACAATCTGAGGTATGCAGGATTTTTCAGAAAAAAATCGACATATGCACATCCCCTCTCGTTAATCTGATCCGATATGTTATCAGTATGCTTTTCAACGCGGTCCTCAAACATTCGTTGAATTGATGAAGTATTTTTGCGGCGATAGCCGTTACCAGAGATTCTTTTCTCTAAAAATCAGGTTATACAGTCGCATTCGCCAATACAGCCTGCAGTTTTTCAGAGAAATACGCGCTTATGTATGTTTTCTCACAATCATCCGGCCGTTTGGAATTCTTTTTGTCCTGTGCTATGATTACATACGCAAAAAAAATTCTGGAGGAACAGCATGAAATCATATAGAAAAGAACTGCATTTTAATTTTCCGACACGACGGGGACTGGTAAACATTACGCAACAGGTAGCAGGAGCTGTCAAAGACAGTGGGGTTACTGAAGGATTTGTCCTTGTCAACGCAATGAATATTACGGCCAGCGTTTTTATAAACGATGATGAAAGCGGACTACACCATGATTTTGAAGTATGGCTTGAAAAACTCGCGCCCGAAAAACCATACAGCCAGTACCAGCACAATGGCTTTGAAGATAATGCGGATGCCCATCTTAAACGGACTATCATGGGACGGGAAGTCGTTGTCGCAATAACGGATGGAAAACTTGATTTCGGTACATGGGAACAGATTTTTTATTTTGAATTCGATGGGAAAAGAGACAAGCACGCACTTATCAAGATCATCGGAGAATAACAAAAATAAAAGACATCAGAGATATACGGATTGGCAGATTTTCTGAATTTATGGCTTAATATAACAATATCCGGCTTCCTGTTGTTCCATTATTTCGAGAACACCGGCGGGAACAACACGCACATACGAAGGGAGCGCGTCTGCTGAAATTTCTGCACCTCGCAGTGCATTTGCGCATGCACAGAATACGACACCAGACGCTGCCAGATCATCCATCAGTGGATGTTCGGCGATATAGAACCGCACCGCCGCGGAATTAGCGACCGCCTCAACAGATACGTTTTCCGCCGCTGCAAGCAGATTTGAGATATTCGATAGAAGCAGCGACCATTTTTCAGACTCGTCAATGTGAAATAAAACTTTATGATTTTCCATGTGAGCACCTCCATACTAAAAAGGCGGTATCCGCGAATACAATTTCGTCGATACCGCCCTGTTTCATTACAAAAAAAACTTAATCAGATTCTTCCGTATCGAAAGTCGGTGCAGTGGAATCCTCTTCCTGTGCTTCAAGTTCTTTTTCCTCCCGGCGTTTCTCAAGGATTTCTTCCATTTGTATATCGAGATCCTTGTCCGTAGAATCAAAAAGCTTTATATTCTTGTAGTTTCTGATACCGGTACCAGCCGGTATCATATGACCGATAGCGACGTTTTCCTTTAATCCATGCAGATTATCCGTAGCACCGGAAATAGCTGCATTGGTAAGAACTCTCGTTGTCTCCTGGAAGGAAGCAGCGGAAATAAAGGAATCCGTATTCAGGGATGCTTTTGTAATTCCCTGAAACATTGGCCGCGCAATAGCCGGCTGTCCGCCTTCTGCCATAACACGCCGATTTTCCTCATGGAACTTATATTTATCAACCTGCTGATTGAAAATAAAGTGTGTATCCCCGACAGCAACGATTTCAACTTTACGAAGCATCTGGCGTACAATAATTCCGATATGTTTATCATTGATACTTACGCCCTGTGCCCGGTACACGTCCTGAATCTGATCCATCAGATAATTCTGCAGTGCATTTTCTCCAAGTATCGCAAGAATATCATGCGGACTTGGAGAGCCATCACACAGAAGTTCACCGGCTTCGACTCTGTCACCATCACGAACAAGCATTCGTTTTGTCATCGGAACAAGATGCTCAAACTGTTTACCGTATGCATCCTCAACTACAATAACGCGTTTACCTTTGGTAATTCCCTTGAATTTGACAAGCCCTGAAATCTGCGCAAGAACGGCAGGATTTTTCGGTTTTCGTGCTTCAAATAATTCTGAAACACGAGGAAGTCCACCGGTAATATCGTTTGTTTTTGCAGCTTCCTTAGCAATTTTCGCCAGTGTTATACCTGAATCAACATGCTGTTTATCCTCAACAAGAAGTAAAGCACCCGCAGGAAGGTTATAACTGCCTCGTTCATTTCCCGCTTCATCAGTAATAAGCAACCGGGGCATTTTTGCCTCGCCGTGCAGGTTTGCAATACGACGCTCGACCTTTCCGGTTTGAACGTCCATAACTTCTTCCAGCGTTGAACCGGCAATGATGTCTTCAAAATGAATATAACCTTCAACTTCTGAAATAATAGGTTCACTGAATGCGTCGAATTCACCGATTATCTGATTTGCAGGTATGATCTCTCCGGCCTTTGCATAGACAGTAGAACCATTGAAAATTTCGACTTTCTGATCATTGCTGGCAAGGTACAACTTGTCATCCATGAGCAGTATCCGGGCTGAAGAAGAAGCTTTAACATCACCATTTTTCCCGGTAATAAGTATACTGTCTCTCAAAACGCGGTCGCCTTCTTTAACCATGAGCTTATCGCCCTTCTTGATATCAAATTTATCAAGAAGATGCGTGACAATCATCGCTCCCTTACGGGTAAAGAGCCAGTTTCCTTCTTTTGTTACAACATGAGTACCGGAAAGTTCCTTGATGTACGCATCAAACTTAAGTACCAGTTTGTTTTCTTCCGTCGTCTTATCGGCAGCTCCGCCGGCATGGAATGTACGAAGCGTAAGCTGTGTACCGGGCTGGCCGATTGACTGGGCTGCCACGATTCCGACTGCCTCACCGATTTCAACGATTTTATTCCGTGCCAGATTCTTTCCGTAGCACTTCATACAGATACCATGCTTTGATTCGCAGGTAAGAACAGTACGAAGTTTTACTTTTTCAACACCGGCCTCTTCTATTTTTTTAGCGAGTTCATCGGTAATATACTCGTTTACATCACATAACAGTTCTCCTGTTATAGGATGTATGACCCGCTCGATGGTGTAATGCCCGACAATACGGTCGGCGAGATGTTCTATAATTTCATCACCGTTCTTTATTGCCGCATAATCGATACCGTTGATAGTGCCGCAGTCTTCTTCATTGATAACGACATCCTGTGCAACATCGACCAGACGCCGTGTCATATATCCGGCATCAGCAGTTTTAAGAGCAGTATCTGACAACCCTTTGCGGGCACCGTTTGTCGAGATAAAGAATTCAATAACGGAAAGGCCTTCCTTGAAGTTCGACCGGATCGGAAGCTCGATGATATCTCCGTTCGGTTTTGCCATAAGACCGCGCATAGCAGCCAGCTGGGAAATCTGTTTTGGGGATCCACGGGCACCGGATTTCGCCATCATATAGATCGTATTAAAGCCGTCCTTGTCCTTCGACAGGTTATCCATCATTATTTGAGTCAGATCTTCATTCGTACGCTGCCAGATATCGCAGACACGATTGTAGCGTTCTTCCGCCGTAATGATACCTTTACTGTACTGTCCGACAATATCTTCGACTTCCTTGTTGGCCGTATTCATCATATCCTTTTTCGCATCAGGAACAATAATATCGTCCATCGAAAGCGTTGCACCGTAGAAGGTTGCATTTTTATAACCGACCGCCTTGATTGCATCAAGCATTTTAATGGTGAGCCATGCACCCTGTGTATGATACACATGTTCGATCATCTTCTTGAGCTTTTTGTCATCCATCTGCTCGTTGACGTAATCAACTTCGTCCGGCATGGCCTCATTGAACGCAAGTCGTCCGGCAGTTGTTTCCAGAACTTTGCCGTTGTATGGCATCTTATCGACGGCGACCTTTATCAGAGCCTGCCATTCTATGTTTCCAATTTCTGCAGCCATACGAACTTCATCAGCGGAACTGAACCGTTTGCCGGTACCTTTCGCATCAGGTTTGATGGATGTCATATAATAAATTCCCAGAACCATATCCTGAGACGGGAATACGATTGTATTTCCATTAGCCGGATCCAGCAGGTTACGGGCGGAAAGCATCAGCGTCCAGCATTCCATCTGGGCCGCTTGTGTCAGCGGTACGTGGATAGCCATCTGATCACCGTCAAAGTCGGCGTTAAAGGATTTACAGGCCAGCGGATGAAGCTTTATAGCTTTCCCCTCGACAAGAACCGGTTCGAACGCCAGAATACCCAGCCGATGGAGCGTCGGTGCACGGTTCAGCATAACAGGATGTTCTCTGACGACTTCATCAAGGATGGCATAGACTTCAGGTGATTCCTGCTCGACAAGCAGCTTCGCTTTCTTGATATTGAAAACGACTTTCTTGTCGACAAGCTTTTTCATGATGAACGGTTTGAACAGTTCAAGCGCCATTTTTGTCGGCAGACCGCACTGCCACAATTTAAGCTCCGGTCCGACAACAATTACGGAGCGGCCGGAATAGTCGACACGCTTACCGAGAAGATTCTGGCGGAAACGGCCCTGTTTACCTTTGAGCATATCGCTGATCGATTTAAGCGGACGGTTTGACGCACCTTTAACAACACGTTTCCGTTTACTGTTATCGAACAGAGCATCGACGGCTTCCTGCAGCATGCGCTTTTCGTTGCGGATGATGATGTCCGGTGCAGAAAGCTGCATAAGGCGTTTCAGACGATTATTACGGTTTATAACCCGCCGGTACAGATCGTTCAGATCGGAAGTTGCAAACCGGCCGCCGTCAAGCTGAACCATCGGCCGGAGTTCCGGCGGAATAACCGGAATAACGTCCAGAATCATCCACGACGCCTTGTTACCCGACGTACGGAAATTTTCTACAATTTCTATACGTTTGAGAAGCCGCTTATCGCTTTTTGAGCCTTTTTCAATCATCTTTGCCCGCAGTTCGGCTGCAAGCGCGTCAAGGTCAAGGCGTTCCAGCAGCGTTTTGATTGCTTCGGCACCCATTCCTGCAGTAAAGGCAGCTCCGTACCGTTCCTGAGCTTCGAGGAATTCATCTTCCGTGAGCAGCTGCATTTTCTTGAGATCGGTATCACCCGGATCGATGACGATATATTTTTCATAATAGAGGACCGACCGGAGAGCTGCAACCTGCAGATCAAGCAGCAGTCCCATACGGCTCGGAACCGACCGGTAATACCAGATATGGCTTACCGGAGCGGCCAGCTCAATGTGGCCGGTGCGCTCACGTCGTACCTTAAAATGCGTAACCTCAACACCGCAGCGATCACAGATAACACCCTTATAGCGGATCGATTTAAATTTACCGCAGTAACATTCCCATTCTTTTGTCGTTCCGAAAATGCGTTCGCAGAAAAGACCGTCTTTCTCAGGCCTGAGGGTACGATAATTTATAGTCTCCGGTTTCTTTACTTCACCATATGACCATGCTCTGATGGTCTCCGGTGAAGCAAGTTTAATTTTGAGACTGTCAAAATCCTGAATATCACGCATTGGTATTCTCCTTATCAAAACCGGAAGCAGCCTTGTCGATCAGCTCCTGGTCACGTTCCGTCAAAGCAATTCTCTTGCCGTCGGCATCGTAAATAGTAAAATCCAGAGCCAGACCGCGGAGTTCCTGAACCAGTACGTTAAATGATTCGGGCACTCCGGCCGGAGAGGCAGGATCGCCCTTCACTATTGATTCGTAGATCTTTGAACGTCCGTTCATATCATCGGATTTAATTGTCATCATTTCCTGCAGTGTATTAGCTGCTCCGTATGCTTCAAGAGCCCATACTTCCATTTCTCCGAGACGCTGACCGCCGAACTGGGCTTTACCGCCGAGCGGCTGCTGCGTAACGAGGGAATAGGGTCCGGTCGAACGGGCATGCATTTTATCATCAACAAGGTGATGCAGTTTAAGGAAGTAAATTACACCGACAAAAATATTATTCACGAACGGTTCACCGGTACGACCATCATGAACACGGCATTTCGAGTCTTTGCTGAATCCGGCCTCAACCAGTTTAGCGGCAATCTGTTCCTGTGAAGGAGACTGGAATACCGGAGATTCGTAGAACTGATTCAAGTATTTTCCGGCGAGTCCGAGTTCCGATTCCATAATCTGTCCGATATTCATTCGGGACGGAACACCAAGCGGATTCAGACATACGTCGAGCGGCGTTCCGTCTTCAAGATACGGCATATCTTCAATCGGCAGAATGCGGGCTACAACACCCTTGTTTCCGTGACGACCAGCCATCTTGTCACCTTCACACAGCTTTCGTTTATTTGCAATAAGAACCTTTACTACTTCATCGACACCGGGATTAAGGTCATCACCTTCTGTACGACGCAGACGCTGTACATCGATGACAACACCTTCAACTCCGTGAGGAACTCTGAGGGACGAATCACGAACTTCTTTTGCTTTCTCACCGAAGATAGAATTGAGCAGTTTGAATTCAGGAGTCGTTTCCGTTTCGCTTTTCGGAGTTACTTTACCGACAAGAATATCGCCGGAACGAACTTTCGCACCGATACGGATGATGCCTTCAATATCAAGATTGTCAAGATTCTTCTCGGCAGTATTCGGTACATCACGCGTAATTTTTTCCGGTCCGAGTTTTGTTTCGCGAATTTCCGTTGTAAATTCCTTGATATGAATAGACGTATACATATCTTCCCGAACAACACGCTGAGAAATAAGTACTGCGTCCTCATAATTATAGCCGTTCCACGGAACGAATCCGACCAGAATATTCCGTCCCAGAGCAAGTTCACCGTTGAATGTTGCAGGACCGTCCGCAAGAACTGATCCTTTTTCTACCCTTTCACCGACAGAAACCGTCGGACGCTGATGGTAACAGGTATCCTGGTTGGTCCGCTGGTATTTGAGCAGCGGATACTCATCCACAACGCCTTCAGCTGCATCGTCTGGTTTTATCTTTATGAGGTCACTGGTCACCCATACGATCTCTCCGGCACGGCGTGCCTTTACCAGAACGCCGGAATCATACGCACATTTTTTCTCCATTCCGGTTCCGACATGGGGCGGTTCCGGGAATAAAAGAGGAACAGCCTGACGCTGCATATTACAACCCATAAGTGCACGGTTTGCGTCGTCGTGTTCAAGGAACGGAATAAGCGCTGCGGATACGGAAATAACCTGACGCGGCGAAACATCCATATACTGGACATCTTTCGGTGAACGCTGGGTATAGTTACCGCGGTTGCGGCAGGAAATCATATCCGTCGCAAACGAACCGTCCTCTTTCATGCCTTCACTGACCTGACCGATATAATATTTATCCTCGTCCATTGCCGAAAGATATTCTATTTTCTTTACTGCCCTGCCGTTTTCAATTTTTACGTACGGAGCCTCAAGAAAACCATAATCATTTACACGTGCGTAAATCGCCATTGAAACGATAAGACCGATATTCGGACCTTCAGGTGTTTCGATCGGGCACATTCGTCCGTAATGGGTGTAGTGAACATCTCGAACTTCGAACCCTGCACGGTCTCTCGAAAGACCTCCCGGGCCAAGAGCGTTCAGACGTCTTTTATGGGTAAGTTCTGCAAGCGGATTTACCTGGTCCATGAACTGTGAAAGCTGGCTGGAACCGAAAAACTCCTTGATGGATGCTACAATCGGTTTTATGGATATAAGATCCTGCGGTTTCATAGTCTCAGTTTCTTTAAGACTCATCCGCTCTTTTGCAATCCGTTCCATGCGGCTGAAGGCTGTCTTAAGCTGATTTGTCATCAATTCACCGACGGAACGAATCCGGCGGTTTCCGAGATGATCGATATCGTCTACCTGTTCGTCTCCGATGTATACCATGATAAGGTATTTCATCGTCTGGATGATGTCCCGTTTCTCAAGAACAAATTCATTAACAGGATCCGCATAGTCAAATTTCTTATTCAGTTTATAGCGACCGACCCGTCCCAGATCATAACGGCGCGAAGAGAAAAACATTGAAGTAAGATCTTTTTCTGCATTTTCTACAGTTATCGGTTCGCCCGGCATAAGAACAGAATAAACAGTAGAGAGAGCTTCCTCTTTCGTCGGTTCAGCATGTTCCTCGCCTTCTTTCGCGAATTTTATTTCTTCCCGTTCAAAACAGTTAATAATCATCTGGGAATCAAGTGATTCGTTTTTCTCATCTTTATTATCGGAATTTTTCCGGGTATCAAATTTTATTACGCAAATTTCGGTAATACCGGATGTTACAAGGTCGTCTATATCGTGCGGATGAAGTCTTACACCGGCACTGAAAAGTTTTTTGTCTTCACCACTCTCTTCATCCCGTATCATAACGGCACTTGCAAGGACTCTGTCGACCAGAGAATCTTTAATTTCTCTCGTGTCAGCAACTTTTACGTTTTCCGTCACATAAAAACAGCGGATAATATCTTCCCGGCTGTTATACCCGAGTGCACGAAGAAAAACAGTACCGAGAATTTTTTTCTTACGGTCTATTTTTGCATAAATAAGTTCTTTTTTCTGATCAATTTCAAATTCAAGCCATGACCCGCGGTACGGAATGATTCTGCTGCCGTAAATACCTTTGTCATGGGAAAAAATAACACCAGGTGAACGGTGTATTTGTGAAACAACTACACGTTCAGCTCCGTTTATGACAAATGTTCCCCTGTCGGTCATAAGCGGAATATCACCCATATATATATCTTTCTGAAGGATTGCTCCTGTCGTAAGAAAATTCAAATTGATTCGGGCTTTCAGCGGAACCGCATATGTCAAACCTTTCTGTTTGCACTCAAGTTCCGAGAATTTTATATTCTCTTTATCGAGCTCATAAAATTCATACTCAAGAGACATATCCCCGTTCGGGCTTTCAATTGGGAAAGTACTGGTAAAAACTTCCTGAAGGCCTTTATCTTCCAGCGGTTCTTTCTTTTCAAGTTTTTCACGCTGAAGAAAACTTTCATACGATGATAGTTGGATATCGATGAGATTGGGAATCTCCATAAAGCTCTGGATATTCTTCCCAATATACTGACGGTTGATCGTCCGGCTTTTTGCGAACATCAAAACCCCCTGTAAAATACCGTTGCATTTGTCTCTTGCTACATGCAGCAAACTCTACACAGCACAAAAGACAGCTGCAGGTTTGACCCGGGTGGTCACACCTTTTATTAATATAGACAGACAGAGCTGCCGGAGACAAAACATCGCCGGCAGCTTAATTTAAGCCACAAGATAGAGTAAATTTTATGTAATACAAAAATAAGTTTTGGCAACTTATTTTTTCGATGCAGTACCGCCAGCAGCAGCTATGTCGGCAATCATCTTGTCGGCATCAGCCTTGCTTACGCCTTCTTTAAGAACTTTCGGTGCACCTTCAACGAGTGTTTTCGCTTCACCAAGACCAAGACCGGTAATAACGCGGACGGCCTTGATAACGGGAATCTTTTTCGCGGCATCAAATTTCTCAAGAGTTACGGTGAATTCAGTCTGTTCCTCGGCAGGGGCTGCTGCTCCGGCTGCAGCTACAGCGACAGGAGCCGCTGCGGTAACACCGAATTTTTCTTCCATGGCTTTAACGAGTTCTGAAGCCTCCAGAACACTCATGTTAGCGATTGCATCAAGAATCTGATCATTTGTAAGAGCTGCCATATTGTCTTCTCCATAAACTAGATATTCACATTACCAGGTAATGTTTTGTTCTGCAGATTTTCTCTGCAAACCGGATCTGAATTTTATTCACTACCGGTTTTCGTGCGGACAGTCGACAGCGATGAAGCCTGACCACACTATTTTCAGAAAGGGACTACTCGGCTTTTTCGCCGGTTGCAGGAGCTGCTGCTTCGGGGCCCGTTTCTTTTTTCTTATCGACATAAGCCTGCAGAGTAGCAGCCAGCTGACGTGCCGGACCGTTGATAGCAGACATAAGCATTGAAATAAGCTGCTTTTTGCCGGGAACCTTGGAAAATGCTTCTATTTTTTCAGCATCATAAATTTCCTTGTCGACATAAGCACCTTTTACTGTAATAGGAGCATCTTTAGCAAAGTCAAAAATTATTTTTGCAACTTCGTTTGAATCCTCTTTTGCCATCGCAACTGCCGTAGGGCCCTTGAGATAATCGGAAACATTTTCAATCTTCATGTTTTCAAAAGCGATACGTGCAAAATTATTCTTGACAACCTTGAGAGACGCTTCCTTTTCGCGGAGTTTATCGCGAAGATCGGTTATTTGTTCAACAGTCAACCCGCGGTAATCAGCGAAAATGAAATCATTGTACCCGCTGAAATCTTTCTGCGCTTTTTCAATGGCTTCTGTTTTAACACTCTGAATTTTCTTTGCTTTTATTGCCATAGGTTACACTCCTTCCCTAAAGTCGACCCAGACACCGGGCCCCATAGAGGAACTTACGGAAACACTCTGGACATAACCGGCTTTGGCATCGGAAGGCTTTTTACGTTCGATTTCCGAAAGAAGAGCAGATATGTTTTCTGCTACCTTTACCGGATCCATTGAGACTTTGCCAACTGCAATATGAACAACGCCGCCTTTGTCAGCACGGAATTCCGTACGGCCTTTCTTAAGTTCAGCGATAGCCTTGGCAATGTCGTTAGTCACCGTTCCCGTCTTCGGGTTCGGCATAAGACCTTTGCGTCCAAGTATCATACCAAGACGTCCGACATCTTTCATCATATCAGGAGTTGCAACCGCAATATCAAAATCAAGCCATCCGCCTTTTACCTTATCGATATATTCCTGGGCGCCGGCATAAGCTGCTCCCGCTGCGAGAGCTTCTTTTGAACGGTCTTCTTTACAAAAAACAAGGACTTTCTTTTCTTCAGTAAACTGATTCGGGAAAACCAGTGTGTCGCGAACACTCTGATTTTTACCCAGCCGCAGAGAAACATGTGTCTCAACGGTTTCATCAAAATTAGCAAACTTAAGATCGGTAACCATTTTGCATGCCGCCGATACATCATACTTCTGCGTCAAATCATATTTGGCAAGTGCGGCACGATATTTTTTTCCGTGTTTCATATTAGTGCTCCACCTCCACGCCCATACTGCGGGCAGTGCCTGCGATGATCTTTTTTGCCGCTTCAATGTCATTTGCATTGATATCGGGCATTTTCACCTTTGCAATTTCTTCAAGATCTTTCTTGGACAGCGTTCCTACTTTATCCCGAAGCGGATTCGCAGACCCCTTCGCCAACTTCATAGCTTTTTTAATAAGCACAGCAGCCGGCGGTGTCTTCAGAATAAAAGTAAACGATTTATCCTGGTAAACCGTAATGATGACAGGAATAATAAGTCCTTTTTCCATCGTTTTGGTTCTGTCGTTGAATTCCTGGACAAATTTAGGAGCACTTACCCCATGAGGCCCGAGAGCGGGACCTATAGGCGGTGCCGGCGTTGCCGATCCTGCAGGGCACTGCAGCTTGATGACAGCCGTAACCTTTTTCTTAGCCATATATTTCTCCTTATATTGGTATGAACCGGCGGATAATTCTTACAAACCACCGCATCCGGAACTAGCGAAGCCCAGAGATCCGACGGATATGAACTTCTCCCAAAATAAGAAAACAGGTTCGCTTCAGAGATCCTGTAACGAAACCCGATTCTATTCTATAAATTCTATAATAAGATAAAGTAAGACACTTTCAAAAGTCAGACGAATTTTAAAAATGCAACCTTTTCGTACCGCCAATTGCGAAAGTTAGCAGACTTTTTCAATTGGCTTAAATATTAAATTTTTTCAGCCTGCAGCAAACCGACTTCGACAGGCGTCGCCCGGCCGAAGATCTGAACCATAACACGTAACTTATCCTTCTCAACGTTTACTTCTTCAACCGTTCCGCTGAAAGTTGCAAAAGG
Organism: Treponema sp.; assembly: GCA_022640795.1. Lineage (GTDB taxonomy): Bacteria > Spirochaetota > Spirochaetia > Treponematales > Treponemataceae > Treponema_D. Next base: position 14,439 of record JALCCK010000028.1, on the reverse strand, counting down.
ACCATCCGTTATTTTGACCTGTTCGCCGACAGCATACGACTGTTTAACATGAACAGCCTTTTCACCTTTGATTTCCCCTGATTTCTGAAGCAGATTTTTGACTTCTTCATTGGAAATAGGCCGGGGACGTTCATTAGGTTTTGTACCAACAAAGCCGGTGACCCCCTGAATACGTCTGATTTCGGAACACGTTGTTTTCCATCCGAGTTCGGGAAGATCCATTTCCAGCATAATATAACCGGGCAGGAATTTATTATTCCGCACATGTTTTTTCCCGTTCTTGATTTCAACGACTTCTTCTACCGGAACTTTCACTTCAATGACAACATTCGGATCAAGTTCTTTTGATTCAAGTAAGGTGCGGATAGTACGTTCAATTTTTCCCTCATACCCGGTATAGGTGTGCAGAATATACCAACTTTTTGCCATGCAGTCCTTCTATTTCATTATTGCTCGGAAAGCTGCCGTAAATCCCAAGTCAAGCGCACCAAGTACGAGTGCTACAACCAGTATCGAAACAAGTACTACTTTTACAGAGGATATAACATCAGCGCGGCCAGGCCATACAACCTTTCTGAGTTCAGCTCCACATTCTCGAAAAAAAGTCATTATCTTTGCCATAATGTCCTCGTTAATTTAAATTCCAGGCCAGGCAGGACTCGAACCCGCGACACTCGGTTTTGGAGACCGATGCTCTACCAACTGAACTACTGACCTATTATGCAAGTCTGTCGAAACAGACATAATCACTATTTGACTTTCGTTTCTTTATGCAGCGTATGTTTACGGTCAAAGGGGCAATATTTTTTCAGTTCAAGCTTCCCCTGAATATTTTTACGGTTTTTCGTCGTAGTATAATTCTTTCTTTTGCATTCCGTACACTGCAGTGCAACGATTTCTACCGCGCCTTTCTTTTTGCTGGCCATAGTTATCTCCTAACAAACAAATTAAACAAAATTACAATTCATGCGAAGCCCCCGTGCGGAATCGAACCGCAGACCTCAACCTTACCATGGTTGCGCTCTACCGACTGAGCTACAAGGGCATATGTATCCAGTGATGCGTCTAAAAAATATACCTGAGACGGATAATTATGTCAAGCCATAAAAATGAAAATATTATATATCCGGTACAGTGAATGGTTTTATAGCGAATGGTTAGTTTCCAGTCTTTCAGAAATCGAATAATTATGCTATAGTCCCCTGTCGTATGGCAGATAGCAGATAATCTTAAGAATTACTGTTTTTTCTCTGAAAATTTATTATTTTATATCATAGCAAACAGAAAACAGTTCCGGAGGCATTTGTTGAATACAGATACAGCAATACAGAAAATACTTGACTCCTATGAAAAATACGGGGGTATAAACCGGACGGAAACCGAAAATTTTCCGAACCGCCAAAACGTCGTTACCGTTATCCAGGACTTACAGTGTCTCATCTATCCCGGATTCAGAACGGCTGAGCAGCTTGACCTCCAGAATCTCCAGTATGTCACCGGCCTTCGGGTAAACAGAATAATAGCGATGCTTACGAAAGAAATTCAGAAAGCACTCGATTTTGTCGTCACACAAAAAAACGGTATTCCCGGAGATGTAATTCATTCGCACTGTTACGCGCTTGCGGAAAAGACAGTGCAGGCGCTTATCGGGGAAATACCGGAAATACGCAGAAAATTACAGCTCGATGCACAAGCCGCGCTCGACGGAGATCCCGCTGCGCGGAGCAAGGAAGAAGTGATATTGTCCTATCCGGGTCTCGAAGCTATTCTGGTACATAGAATTGCACATTTTCTTTACATAAACGGCGTACCTATAATTCCACGAATCATGAGCGAACATATTCACGGCAAAACCGGTATCGACATACACCCCGGTGCCGTTATCGGAGAATCATTCTTTATAGATCACGGGACAGGCGTCGTCATTGGAGAAACCACAATAATCGGCGATAATGTAAAATTATATCAGGGAGTAACATTAGGGGCTTTGAGCGTCAAAAAAAGCCTGATGAATAAAAAACGTCATCCTACCATTGAAAACAATGTTACCATATATTCAAACGCAACAATTTTAGGTGGAGAAACAGTTGTCGGGGAAGGTTGTACGATCGGCGGCAATACCTGTCTTACACATTCAATTCCGGCAGGAACAGTTTATACTCAGGACCCGGCCTCGGGAGCCGTAACCTGTAAAAAAATCAAGGACAGAAAATAAAGCAGGGCTTCAAAGCAGTAACACTGCCCTGAAGCCCTGTCGTCCAGTAAATCTGGACATCGGAGAGAGTTTATCAGCTTTTTGCAAGCTTAACTTTATTCTAATAATAGAATAAAAAAAAGTCAAGTAGAAAAACTAAATATAATTAAGAAATTCGGGATTTCATCCAGTTGAAAAACAAGGAGAACATATTGCAAAAAACAGGGCTTAAAACAGGAGATTTTATCATAACGATCATTTCCATTGCCGCTGTCATTTTTTCAATAAATTTTATACGGCAAACAGGAAAAGGAAATCCTGAACTTGTTATTGATACGCCCGAAGGTCAATATGTCTATCCGCTTACAAAAGACAGAACCGTCACTATTCCCGGAAAAATTGGCGATTCTGTTATACAAATAAAAAATGGTACAGCCTGCTTTTTAGATTCTCCGTGCCCGAATAAACTCTGTGTAAAATCCGCACCGATCAGTAAAGACTCGGACTGGATAGCCTGTCTGCCTAACCAGATTTTCATTCGTATTGAACGACCGGGAACTTCGAAACAAACGGATGCTGATTCTTTTTAAGGAGAAGGTATGCGAAAAAAAAACGGATCATTGCTTTATAAATGTATTTCCTGCGGTTATACCAGCCCGCGCTGGCTCGGACGATGTCCTGAGTGCGGTGAGTGGAATTCCCTTGAAGAGTGCATAGTAGATCAAAATGCAAAAGCGGCGGCGGGTACGCAGAAAGGACTTGCGGTAAAAATAAAACCGGTACCGCTTTCTGCAGTCATCACTCTTGCAGGAGAACGTCTGATAACAGGCATTGAAGAATTCGACCGCGTGCTGGGAGGCGGAGCTATGAAACGTTCTGCCGTTCTTATCGGCGGTGAACCGGGTATAGGAAAATCGACGTTACTGCTGCAGACGGCTGCAGCCGCAACAAGGGGTGGATTGAACGGCCGTATACTTTACGTAACCGGAGAAGAATCAGCCTCACAAATAAAATCGAGAGCCGACAGACTTTGCATCGAAAGTACCGGTATTGAAATTCTCTGTACGACACGGCTTGAAGACATTCTCGATGCACTGAACAGTTTGAATCCCGTCCTCGTCTTTATCGATTCTATTCAGACAGTCTATTCAGCAGAAGCAGGACTGGTACCGGGAACTGTCAGCCAGTTAAAATATTGTGCTAACGAACTTGTCGGATGGATAAAAGAACGTGATGCTGTTCTTCTGATGACAGCGCACGTAACAAAAGAAGGTATAATTGCAGGTCCGAAATCTCTGGAGCACCTTGTCGATACCGTTATTTCCTTTGAACGGAACAATGATGAAGTACGATTTCTGCATGCACGGAAGAACAGATTTGGATCTGTTGATGAAATAGGTATTTTTCAAATGGGAACAAAGGGGCTTATTCCCGTGCAGGATCCGAGTACGATGTTTCTGACCCGTCGCAACGGTACGCAGCCGGAAGGCGTTGCCTGTACAGCAGTATTCGAAGGAACAAGAGTTTTTCTCGTGGAAATACAGGCTCTTACTGTTTCCGCAAAGGCAGCAATAACTCGTGTTTATAGTGACAAAATAGATACTGCACGAATAAGCAGAATTGCAGCAGTTCTCGAAAAACGGGCAGGACTACGATTCAGTGATCAGGATCTGTATATAAACGTTGCCGGCGGAGTCCGGCTGACGGAAAGTGCCATAGATGCCGCCCTTGCAGCAGCACTATATTCAGCACGGACCGGGATTCCGGTTCCCCGCGAAACAGTTCTTATAGGAGAGCTGAGCCTTGCAGGCGAAATACGTCCCGTAAGCAGAATCCGGTTACGTGCAAAAACTGCACAGGGACTCGGGTTTACGACGATCCTGGCGCCTGAAAAAACAGATGGCATAACCGTTACGACCGATATAAAGAATCTTATAAAAATTCTGTTTTCAAAATAAAAAAGGGAAGCCCTGAAGCTGAAGGTCGCAGCCGGAAACCGGAAAGGAGAGAGATTAAACGGTCTTCCGAATTTACAACCTTCAGTTTCAGGGCACGTAAAAACATACAGTCGAATCAACTGCTTTCCCTGTCAACAACAATACTTTACCATTTAAAACTTTATCCAATATTAAAATGATTGTAACATCTTGTTATAGCAGAAAAAAAACCGCTACCGGGAAATCATTTTATAAGTCCGGAAAAAAAACTGCCAATCTGTGTCACAAATGATGCCCCTGCAACAAACGTGCCGATAGAGCTCCCCAGCGATGACAGGAAAAAAACCAGAAGAACACGGAGTATCCTGTTATGATAAAAACCTTTGACCGTTCCGGCATCCTGCTGAAGCGACTCCATATCAGCTACTTTCGGCTTGCAGATAAAAGCCTGCACAATACCGGTTACTATTCCAACTCCGACAAGCGGACATAAAGATGTTACCGGGGCCCCGAAAAAAGCTGCCAGTATGGTAAGCGGATGCCCTCCGGCAAGCACTGTGCCGACTGCAGCAAGCGCGCCATTCCAGACTATCCACATACCCACCATGGATTTTCCCTGATTTTTACCACCAAAATAGAATCCCAGTACGATAAGCGCTATAATCAGAACAGGAATAATCCAGCCGATCACGGCAGAACCTTTCTTTTTCGAAGGGACCGCCGCAATATCGGTAACATCGGAATCCTCCGTTCCGGCACTCAATCCTGCCAGATGTGCCTGAACGCCGGGCAAATGTCCTGCCCCCAGGACAGCGATAATTTTAGTTCCCGGTGCTGTCCATATGCGAGTCGCCAGATACCGATCACGTTCATCGATCAGAACCTTCTTTACAGCCGGAAGATAGTCCGCAAGTTCATTCATCATTGAATCCATTTCATTGGATTTTTTAAGATTCTCTATCTCCTGCGCCGAAACATCTTCCGTATTAAATATGCTGGAAAAAAGCGTTGCCAGCAGTTTCATTTTTCCGAAGAAAGAATTCATAGCCCACGCACGCCGCAACGTTATCTGTATCGGACGGTCCACCATAACGGTCTGAATGCCAAGTTCCTTCGAAGTTTCATATGCAGCTTTCATTTCGTCACCGGGTTTTACTGAAACAGAACTGCCCATCCTGCGTTGAAAAGACGAAAGTACAAGATTCGCCAGCATAAGGAAACCCTGTTTATGCCGGAGAATACTTATAATATCAAGTTTGCGCCATGAATCAGGATTGGTAAGAGATTCAAGCCTTTTTTCATCAAGTTCGATAGCAACCGTATCAGGAGTTTCATTTTTAATCGCAGCCGTTACTTCACTAATACTTTCTTTCGAAATATGTGCTGTTCCTATTAAGATTATCTCCCGCCCGTTCAGCTGCAGATATTTTTCCGTTTGACCCATGTATACTTCCTTTTATTTAACGCACCATTCGGCTAGACGATATTCGAAAAACAACGGACAGTTAAGGCTTGCAACTTCCGCATAATATTTTTCTGCAAGAGAATCAAGTCCCTTAAGCTCCCAGTAAAGCCCAAGATAGTAGAGCATCTTTCCCCGCTTCGTATTGTCTGTCTCATTCTGTACTTTCAGGGTTACAGACGATTCTGCATTTACTCCACCTCTGTCATGATAGAGACGAACCATTTCGTAGTCAAGCGAACTGCGGTCGAGAGTTTTCATTGCATCTTCAAGAACCTTTTCCGCTTCCAGGTTATTTCCCGTTTTATAGTACGATGCTGCCTGCATAAGCGGATAGGAAACATTTTTTTTATTTACGGACCATGCAAGTCCGAAGGCTTTTACGGCCTGGGCATAGTCCTCTGCATGCCAGGCAAGTATACCAAGCAATTCATAGGCAAAATAATAACCGGGGTTTGTTTCAACTATTTTTTTATAATCGTTATAAGCAGCATCAAATTTATTCTGTTCGTCATAAAGCCCGCCGCGATATGTGTATGCCAGGAAATAATCAGGACGAATACCGATTGCCTTTGTGAAAGCCGCCTCAGCATCAGAAAATTTTCCCAGATATCGTTTGTAATTTCCCAAATCAATATAAAAATCGTAATTTCCAGGATCACTCTGCAGGGCTTTCTCAATATATTCGACCGCTTTTTTATAGTTCTGCCCTTCAGCTTCGAGTTTTCCCAGATAACACAACGCAAGAGCGTTTTCGCTATCGGAGGCGAGAATATTTTTAAAAGCAGTGCGGGCGTCGTCAAGCGCATTAAGATAGTACGATGTCTGTCCGTAACCGAAAAGTCCCCGGATATTTGAAGGATCTTTTACCAGACTGAGCTGATAGTATTTCCGCGCAAGCTTGTAATTATGCCGTAACACCTGTTCCTCACCCAGTTCGACATTTGCCTCAGAATTATACGGATCAATGGCAATCATCTTTTTTATAATAGAATCTTTCTCCGATTCATTACCGGCAGCCTTCGCAATCATTACATTGAGTGCCAGTATATCAGGATTCTTAGGATCCTGTTCTTCCAGCTGTTTACCTAACGCCGCAGCCTCGTCAAGACGGCCGGCAGAAACAAAGAGGGAGGCTTTCAGGATTTGAAGCCCCTGATCATTCTGAAGATCTGCAGACAAACCGTCAAAAAGAGTTAATGCTGAATCGGCGGACCCATTCGCCAATTCACTTTTGAGCCTCTGAACAAAATCAACTTTGGGATTGACCGGCGGAGCTTTTTGCTGGAGCGGTTCTGCAGTAGCGGCGGCAGCCGTCGATATAGTTTCCTGTGGTTCCGGTGCAGCTGCGGTCTCCCCGGACGACGGCGTATTTTCCGGAATTTTACCGGTAGTAGTGCACGATCCGAGCAAGAATAAAGCCAGCAGAAAAACAATACTTATTTTACTTTTGTTATTCATCTCTATCTCCTAAAATACGTATAACCTGTTGAATTTCTAATCATCATTAGCTAAACTACATAAAATGCATGTACATTCATTAAGAAAGTTACTAATTCTAACTATTGCCTATGCTGCTATCATTGTCGGCATTTTCGTGCTCCAATTTAGAAACGAATCACTCATTTCCCGTGACTGCGGACTGTTGCATATTGCATTAGCCGAAACTTCGGATAAAGACCAGAACAAAATGCTCAAAAACACATTCAGGGCTTCATTCAGAGGAGTAAGTTTTTTTGCTACAGACGACACCCCGCTTACCATTACCGGAAATGATATACATAACGGGAAACACCTTACACTACTTTCATGGAGCCAGACAACCCCTCTTTCCTTCGAATTCGTTTTCACCGAAAACGTGCTGCTTACTTTTTCAATCAGTAACGAAACGCCGGATGCAGATCTTTTCATTACGGCAGCACTTCCGCCGGGAGTAACTTCAGTTTCGTTACCATATAAACCGACAGGGGGTTTTACTGTTACCGATCGGAAAAATAAAAAGGCCGTATTTGATTCCAGAAATAAAACATATCAGCTGGCCGCTTCTCAAATTTCAGAAGACCGGTTGTCTCTGACCAATTCGGAAAGCAGAGCCTTTTATACGGCTTATAATAAACAGGAAACATTCTCGCTTGATACCGTCTCCGATTTTGCCGCTGCGTCCCGGTCGATATTCGATGAAACAGTCGGAAAATACAGGGATGCTGTTGTCGCTAATTTCAATGCAGCCGATACTTCGCTCGACGAAAAAAGCACCGTCGCCTATGTTGCGGAAATGGCAAGCAGAGGCAGTTATGACAGGGCACTTGATACCGTACCGGATTCGTTCAAAAAAGGCACCAAACGAACATATCTTTCTGCCCCGTATTTCGGTTCACTGAAAGATATGGAACAGACGCTTGAAATGCAGCGTGAACAGTATAAAACAATGATCGATTATTCACTGAGTTCAAATTCCTGTGACATTTTTACTATATATTCAATCCCCGATTATCTGCTTCAAAATACTACTGATCAGACTATCCAGAAACTGATGGCGATGCCTGCTTCAATTCAGGATTTCTCTCCGTCCGTACTTCAGGCAGGGGGAATACTGCACATCTATTCAAGACTGAATACTGCGGCACCGGCGCTTGCAGCCGGACTGGAACCGGTTCTTGAAAAATGCATACAGAGTATACTTTCTTCCATAACCATACAGGACGACAGCATACTGATATCGAACAACGGAATGAATATTTCTATCCTGCAGGCGGTACAGATAGGCGAAACGCTGACAGAATACGGCAGTCTTACGCAAAATCAACAGATTACCGACTGCGGGTATCTCATTGTAAATTCATATTTAACCAAAATAAGCTCACAGGAAGAACGGACTCTGGGAGAACTTTATCCCGTTATCGTCAGTGGAAACACTTACTATCCGCATTATATTTCCCTGGCGGACGGTGTATGGGCATGGACCTGTGCGCAGAATATAACCTACACGACAGATAAATCACGTACCGTCACACTCGACATAGAATTTCCCCAGGGCCTGACACAGTATCTTATAATCTCAGGAATACAGGATTTCGTTTCGATTGAAATTTACGGATTAAATTTCCATACCGATCCCCGTTTTGAAACATACAACTCTTCAGGCTATGTTCATATCGCAGAAAGCAACATGCTGCTTCTTAAATCCCGGCATAAGAACAACCATGAAATAATCAGAATATTTTACAGTATCCCGCCGAGCGAAAACGACACACAGACTGAAGAAGAATAAATAGCAGTATAAAAAGGAGCGGCCGGTGAAAAATATTCTTTTAATCGGAACAGGGGGAACCATAGCGTCGGAAATGACCGATGCCGGTCTGACCCCCGAACTCACTCCTGAACAGCTTCTAAAATATATACCGCAGATAAACACGATTTGTAATGTAAACTGTATTCAGGTCTGCGCTATTGACAGTACAAATATGACCAGTTCCCACTGGCTTCGCATAGCCGGTACGATTGAACAGGCGTATTCCGGCTATGACGGATTTGTCATAAGTCACGGAACCGATACGATGGCCTATACGGCTGCAGCCCTTTCCTATCTGATACAAAATTCCGGGAAACCGATCGTACTGACAGGAGCGCAGAAACCAATCAACAGTGAAATAACTGATTCCAAAACAAATCTGGTTGATGCCTTTATCTGTGCAGCATCGGATGAACTTGCTGGTGTACAGATAGTTTTTAACGGAAGAATTATCCGGGGTACCCGGGCCAGAAAGACACGAAGCAAAAGTTTTCAGGCTTTTTCTTCAATCAATTATCCGCTTCTCGGTGAGATTCAGGATGAAAAACCGGTTATTTTTATCCCTTCACCGACAGGAATTTGTTCCCAGCCCGTTTTCTACAACCGGCTGGAACCATCAGTCAGTTTATACAAAATGGTTCCGAATGCAGATGCCGCAGAGCTGGATTTTATACTGAAGAGAAAAAAGGCCGTCATTATTGAAAGTTTCGGGGTTGGAGGAATTCCTACGGATAAAAACCGACATTTTTTTGACGTAATCGCAACCAATTTACAGAACGGAAAAACAATCGTCATGACGACACAGGTTCAAAATGAAGGCAGTGATCTGGCAATTTATAACGTCGGAAACAGCCTGAAAAAAATACTCAATGTCATAGAAGCTTACGACATGACGACAGAAAGCGTTCTGGCAAAACTTATGTGGCTTCTGCCGCAGGCCGAGGGGTGCACGGACGCACCGGAAAAAATACGGCGTCTTTTTTATACTCCCGTCGCCTGTGATATTCTGCGGGGCTGAATATATAATAAAAGTTCCTGACTTTTCCCGTATCGGTTTGCAAGACATCACGACGGTAAAACAGCGGAGAGGTACAAAGTAGCTGTTCTCCTTTTCTTTATAAAAAAACAGGCAGCCGGATTCCATCCGTCCGTCTGTTTTTTTATAAAATTAATCGTTTGCATATAAATACTCTTTACATGTTTATAACATATTGTTATAAACAGGAAGATAACATATTGTTATCAAAAAGGAGAAATACTATATGCAAAAAAACTTCAAATTAAAAACAGTGCTGTTTCCGGCAGCCTGTTTCTGTGCCGCAGCACTGATTGTGGGCTGTGCAAACGGTTCCGACAGCAGCAGTGGATTGCACCTCGTTTCGCTTCCGTCCGGTGTGACAACGCAGCTGCCGGCAAGCAGCGGTAACAATCCCTTCCTGACAACAGGGATCTTTTACGAAACGTCGTCCGACGCGGCAAATCCAGACTCTGCAAATTCCATACACTTTACGTCGGATTCGGAAGCCGTCTATTATTCATACGGCTCACAATATGAAAAAGTAGCGTACGCTTACGATACGACAAGTAATAAACTATACGGAAAACCTGTCGCATTCTATGATGAAGACAGCTCGTCATGGACCTCGCTCGAAGATTATGTCGAAGGATGGGCTGAAGTTGCAGCTTATTTTGGATCTCCTATGACGACGGAAGAAAAAAACGAACTGTACACAGCGTTACAGATCGTCCACAGCTTTGACTACACAATCGCTGCAGACGTTCTTACCACGACAGGTATCTACCTGACGGGACTGCCGTGGTAAGATCAGGTCGACTGCGACTATTCTTGTCCATATGACTTTTCAGCAGATTATATTCTTGATTACAACGGTTCGTTTGATACGTCGCAGCTAACTATTACAGTCGGAGACAATTCAACATATGACGACGTTTATGACGAAATCTGTACGGTAACGGAAAGCGAAAACTTCTTCACGGCCACCGACGATAATAACGGTCAGTGGACATTTTCTGTCACTGCATTCGAAGATACCTCCATAGACGATATTCCCTCTGAAATATCCGTAACAGGGACGCCCCCCGCTTATACAAGCCTGAACGGTTCGACCTTTTCGCTCGAACATGAATCCGTTTTCGACGTACTCTGAGCACTATAACGAAATACGCTGATTCCGGTATCCGGACGGGACGTGTAAAGGTTCCCGCCGGATGGATTTACAAAATAAAATAACGAACGGAAAGATTTCCGGAAACAAGGCTCTTCCTTGTCAGAAAACTCCCGGGAACAGGATCGGGACAGGCTGCAGTAAGCCTGAAACATACCGCCGGCAGCACCGGCACGTCACGAATCTGCAATTCCTGCCGTATAGACTTCGGCATACGCTTCCATCAGATTATCCCGTTCTTCTTCCGTATCGGCGACAAGCGAGCAGGCAAAATAAAGTGCCATGGCGGATTCGATCGTCAGAATCCCCATCGGGACGGCACCTTCGCGCCAGACGCGCATTTCCGTCACATACTGGGAAAAATCTATGCTGCTTTCCTGTTGTGAAGAACAGTAAAACTTAACGTCGTTCCGCCGGCCGTGCAGCAGGAACGGTTTAAGCGAAAAATCGTCGCTCCGCATGTTTCCGGTACCGGTTTCGTATAATTCGAGAAAAACGGTATGCACCGATTCGTCCAGCAGTTTTATATACTGCGCGCTGTTGAATCCGGGATACGCCCTGCAGACAACCATACGGGATGCTGCATCCTGCAGAATGCGCTTCATAACTTCCGCATCGGGATCATCAACGATGCCGAACTGATCGGCAACAGGCCCGCTTCCGGCAAAAACCTTCCGTTTGAGATTCCAGTTACGGAAACCGTCCCGGGCCGGCCGCTCAAATCTCAGATTAAGCGGTGAAAGGACTTTTCCGCCGTATACGACATATACGCCCCTGGTCTTTTCACAGGCCGTCTGCACGGCAAGCACCAGATTGTCGCTTGCCTCAGAAGATTCCGACGGCAGGGTAGAGGATGCGGTAAGAACGATGGGAACCGATGCATCGCTGAAAAGCCAGTACATAAGTGCAGCGGTATATGAAAGCGTATCCGTTCCGTGCGTAATGACAATGCCGTTTGCGGTTCCTGCCGCAATACGGACGGCAGTCTCGCGAATAAGGGCAGCCCAGTCGGCAGGTTCAATTTCTTCGCTCAAAAAATGGCCGACCGGAATGACCTGCGCCGGTATCTCAGGAACGGATTCTGAAAGTATGCGGCGTAAAACAAGCGGATCGCCGCTGCAGATGGAACCGTCTTCATGCCGCTGCGCCGACATGGCACCGCCCATACTGAATACGTATACAATACTTATTTTGAGTCGTTTCTTTATCAGCGCTTTTACGGTTTGCGGTACGGCCATTCCACCGGTCTGCTGCATAACCTGACCGGTCAGAAATTCAAGCGGCGGCATTTCGCCGGAACGAAGCCTTGCACAGAGCGCGGGGTGCCGTTCTATGACTTCATCAACATACGGAATCAAATCCTCTTCGCGGGCAAGAAGCGTTATACCGTGTTCCGAAATAATTTCATCCGCTCCCCCGCCGGTTTCGGCCATCTCCTGCAGCAGCTGACGACCGATCTGACCGTTAATCTGACCGGCCGTCAATTTTTTAAGAACGGAAGCAAACTTCACAGGAGTCAGCAGAGTATCCGCATACGAACTTTTGCGGGCCCGCAGAATTTTTGAAACATCGGATATCATCCATTGTACGGCTGCCGTCGGATCTATTCCCTGTGCTACTGTCTGTTCAAAAAAATCGGCACAGTCTTTATCATCACAAAGGAAATCCGCATGCAGGCGTGAAATCTTATACTGCCGGTACAGGCGTTCCCTGCGCGCAGCAGGAAGTTCCGTCTGCAGTGTATCAGATCTGAAAACAGCGGACAGCTTTTTCAGATCCAGTACCTGCGGCGGATCGAGCGGTTCAAAACGTTTAACATCACTGTTCCGCGATTTATACGTCTCCGTTCTACTCTGTTTTTCATTCCAGAGCCGGCTTTCGCTTGCAACAATGCCGCCGGCGGAAAGAATATTTTCCTGACGCGTTAATTCGGAGTTGACCGCCTTCCGTGCAAAATTAAATGAATTGAGATTCCGTAATTTTACATAATAGTCAGGAAGTTCGGGATACTTTGAAAGAGCAGCAAACGCATTACACCGTATTCCGCCTTCCACCGCTTCCGGATTTACAAGGTGCAAATATTGAACAAGACGACGCAATTCATCAAGAAAGAGTTCAACTTCCTCACCCAGTTCAAACGACGGCGTCGTACGGAGCCGTATACTTGGACATCCGGACCACGTAAAATCCATACGGGTATTCCCGTCGGCATGCGTAAGTCGTCCGGAATCTTCTTCTATTCGTATTTCTTCCACATGTATTGTTTTCGGGCGACTGTGGAACAGAATATTTAAAGTACCGCCTTCTCCGGCTCTAACCGAATAACCGGTTATTTTTTTCCCATCAGGCTGTTCCGGTAAATTACCGGTCAGATGCTCTATCGGTGACATATCCGGTACACAGGAACCGAGTGCATGTGTAAACGCAAAAACTTTCCGAAGGACTTCGCTGTCGATCGTTACCGTTCCGTTCTTTTCAATAAAAAAGACAGACGGAACCGGCGAAAGCAGAATGCGTGTTTCAAGATACACAAAGGACTGGTACATATTCACTCCTGAAAAAAATGAAAATCACCAAAACTATACCTCTTTTTTAAATTTTATGATATACTATTACACAGATTACACTAAGGTGTAGTTATTTTTTTATTTTGAAAATGCTGTTATAAGAGTAACGTGAGTTTTAAAGCTAGGAGCATCTGTGAATAAACATGACTTTCCCAAAATTCATTTCTATGATCAGGATTTTGTAGATATTTACGATAAAACATGGGCATGGATAGCCGATTACTGGCTTGATCCGAAAACCGGAAAAAATACAGCGGATGGTTATTTTCTTTATCCACAAAACGGTAAATACATTCTGGATCAGTTCACTGCTATTTTTTCATCCTTTTTTCTTGTCTATTCGAACAGAAATTATCCCGCAAATCAGGGGCTTGACTATTTTTACAGCCGGCAGGAAGAGAACGGGGCGATCCGGTGGCAATATGACATGCAGACAGACACTCCGATCCTCGACGATAAGAATCCTGAAGGTATAGGAATGCCGCTCTTTGCGTGGGCTGAATTTAATTTATATCATAAATCTGCGAATAAGCGGCGCATTAAGGAAGTCATGCCCGTTTTACAAAGATATATGTCATGGGTGGAAACAACGTTTAAGCAGCCGAACGGATTGTATTCGGTCCCGATAGCAGCATCGACGATGTTCAATTCCCCGCGCGACGGAACATTTTACCCGGTTGATTTTAACACCGCAATGGCCATAAATGCTGCGCATATGTCTGCGCTCGGCGATATTTTAAACGACAAAGATTTAAGTTTTCAGTACAAGCGAATGTATTTTTCACTTAAAACGAGAATAAA
>JALCCK010000027.1 GCA_022640795.1 Treponema sp. | reverse complement strand
TGATACCTGAAAAGACAAGCGCAACAGCGAAAAGTAATGCCGCAAGTGGGCCTGCCAGCGGTGCAAGTGTTTTTGATGCCTCCTCTATGCTGGTGACCGTCATGCCGTTTGCATGAAAAACCCGTGCCGCAACGATAATCATTGCCGCATTTACGACCAGACCGAGCGTCATGGCTGTATACGTGTCTGTCTTTTCATATTTCAGGAGCTCAAGTTTCTTTTCCTGCGTAATTCCCCAGTTTCTTGAATGAATGACATTAGAATGCAGAAAAATATTGTGCGGCATGACAACCGCGCCGAGAATTCCCATTGCAATATAAATACTGCTTCGGTTAAGCCTCGGAACAACAAGAGATGGAAAAACCTGCTTCCAGTCGGGTTTTACAATGATAAGTTCGGCAACATAACAAAGCGAGATAATACCGAGAAAACCGATGATGGTCCGCTCAAGACGATGGTATCGCTCTCCAATGATAAAAAATATTTCAAGGAAAACAGTAATTAAAGCTCCCAGCCAGATTGGAAATCCGAATAAAAGCCGGAATCCGATTGCGCCGCCGAGCAGTTCTGCTACGTCTGTCGCAACGCAGGCAGCGACGACCGTTACTCCGATGAGAGCCGAAACAGGGCGGGCAAATCCTTCTCTGATATTCACCGCAAGCGATTTACCAGTCGCAATGCCGAGTTTTGCCGCCATGTTTTGAACGACAATAAGCATAAGAGTACTGAGTGTTATAACCCACAAAAGGCTGTAGCCGAAAGTAGAACCACCTTCTATATTTGTCGCCCAGTTACCGGGATCGATAAAACCGACTGTTACGAGAAATCCGGGGCCGAGAAAGGCCAGAACTTTTTTCAGGGAGAATTTCGTATTTGTCATATGCTAAGTATACCATACACACAAAAAAATAAAAATGCTTATTTTTTTTCAGCTGCATTATAATGTTCTACGATAGATTTTGAGTCCGAATCTACAACGATAATTTCTGTTCCGAATTCAGCTGCTTTTTTTACAGATTCTGCAGGCGCCTTGTCGTCCGTAATAATGGTATGCAGATTTTCAAGGCTTATAGAATTGCAGAGAGAATTTACATCCCATTTCGAATAATCAAGAAGCAGAATACGTTTTGTTGCAATAGAGGCCAGTGCCTTTTTTGTTGCCGTTAAAGTCTGCGTATGTTCGAATGCTCCCCCTGGAACCCTGAACGCTCTGCATGAAATAAAAGCAATATCAGCTTTGTATTTGGCAATCCGTTCCGGTTCTACGAATAAAATGGAGCGGTTTGCGTGATTCAGAAAACCTGCCGGAAGCAATACCTGGACATTACTGTTATTTGATAACGTCATAGCTGCCGTCAGACTGGAAGTAATAACCGACAGCGGCATATTAGGTGGAATCATGCTGACCATTTGTTGAATCGTTGTTCCCGAATCAAGACAGATACTTTCAAAAGGAACCAGATACTGCAGTGCTATAGAAGCAATGGCTTCTTTTTCTTTTTTGTTTTCTTCTATCTGGACGTAGTAATCGGTCTCTTCTGCATTTTTTAATAAAACGGCATACCCGTGTTCCCGTTTTATGAAATTCATCTCCTGAAGTTTGTCAAGATTTCTTCTGACCGTCATTTCCGTGCAGTTAAGCAGATTTGAGAGTTCCTTGATGGAGATAATATTTCGAGTTTGCATGATTTCAATAATTTGAGCCGGCCGATCTTTTTGCATAATGTGCATACCCTTGATAGTTTGTAAACTAGTTTTTCTTAGTGCGAAAGTTAACAGACTTCTGCAATTGGTTTAGTATACTATAAAAATGTAAAAAAAACAATGTTCTGTTAAAAATACAGGGAATAAAGAACATTTTATGTTTTTAATAAAACAAAATATTGTTCGATTTTTATTGACAGCTCGTATATGTGGATTTATAATGTTCGTAATAAAACATAAAAAGAACATTGTAAAGTTCGATAGTAATCATATTTTGAAGGAATAAAAGTATTTTGAGCACATTTTACATTTTGGGCATCGATCAAAGCACACAGGGAACAAAGGCTGTTCTTTTTGACAGACTGGGGAAAATAGCCGGCCGCTGTGATATTTCACATAAGCAGATTATCAGCGGAGACAGCTGGGTATCCCATGATCCTGAAGAAATTTACCATAACGTTATCACCGTTTGCAGACAAGTTATAGAAAAAACCGGAATAGATAAAAATCAAATAGCGTGTTTGGGTATTGATAATCAGCGTGAAACAACGGTGTGCTGGAATAAAAAAACAGGCCGTCCACTGGGCAATGCAATTGTATGGCAGTGCAACAGAGCAAAAGAAATCTGCAATAGAATCGGCAGTAACGCGGAGACAATAAACAATGTTTATAAAAGAACCGGTTTGAAGTTATCACCGTATTACCCGGCTGCAAAAATGACATGGATGCTCGAGAATATACCTGGAATCGAACAGAATCGGAAAGATCATACGCTGGCCTTTGGAACCATCGACAGCTGGGTTATATATAAACTGACACATGGAACATCGTTCAAAACTGATTATTCGAATGCCTCCAGAACCCAGCTGTTTAATATCAGTAAATTTTGCTGGGACGAAGATCTCTGCGAATTGTTCAATATTCCGATGAATGCACTACCGGAAGTTTGTGATTCTGATTCGGTTTTCGGTTATACGGATCTGGACGGCTACCTTGAAAAACCAGTCCCTGTTCACGGCGTTCTTGGAGATTCCCACGGTGCGCTATTCGGTCACAACTGTCTGAACAGCGGCGATATTAAAGCAACGTACGGAACCGGATCATCGGTGATGCTTAATACAGGGAACAATCCGTTTTTCAGCAGCTACGGACTATCCACGTCGCTTGCCTGGAAAGTAAACGGGACTGTCTCCTATGTTCTTGAGGGAAATATCAACTATACCGGAGCCGTTATTTCGTGGATAAAAGACGAACTGGGGCTGATCCGGTCGGCGTCGGAAACCGGCCGGCTTTCACGTGAGGCTGATCCCGGTGACCGGACGTATGTCGTTCCTGCTTTTTCAGGACTGGGAGCCCCCTGGTGGCGGGCCGATACGCGTGCACTGATTACCGGAATGAGCAGAACAACCGGCAAAAAGGAGTTGGTAAAAGCGGCCTCTGAATGTGCCGCCTATCAGATCAACGATGTAATTGATGCGATGAGGAAAGATACGAAAATTGCCATCAACCGGATGTGTGTAGACGGCGGCCCTGCGAGGGATACCTACCTCATGCAGTTCCAGAGTGATATTACCGACATAGACATCAAAATACCGGATACGGAAGAACTTTCGGTAATCGGAGCTGCTTATTTAGCCGGCATAGCGGCCGGACTGTATGATGCAGCAACGATCTATGATGCAGTCACATATGACCTGTACAGGCCGAAGATGAGCGAAGGTATACGAAAAGATAAAACTGCCGGATGGAACAACGCAATTAAAATGCTTATAGGCAATAATAAAGAGGAGTAAGAGACGTGCTGGATAAACAACAGATTAAAGATTTAAAAATTCAGGCATCTGAAATTTGTGAAAAAACGGTGGAACTGATTTATAACGGCGGTGGCGGTCATATAGGCGGTGATTTGTCGGAAGTGGATATTATGGTATCTCTGTTTAATTATATGCGGCAAGATCCTGAAAATCCGACATGGATCGACAGAGATTATTTTATTCTAAGCAAGGGTCATTCATCGGAAACCTATTACACATTGCTGTCCGAGTACGGCTATATCAGCAAAGACGAACTGCATACCTACGGTTCGTTCGGATCAATTCTCGGAGGCCATCCGACTAAAAAAGTCACCGGTGTCGAAGCTAATACCGGTTCTTTAGGGCACGGACTGGGGCTTGCCGTCGGCATTGCACTTGCGTTGAAAAAAGACCATCGGGAGAACCGCGTATATGTTTTGACAGGCGATGGAGAACTCGGTGAAGGCAGCAACTGGGAAGCCCTGATGTCCGCAGCAAAGTATAAACTTGATAATTTAACATGGATCGTTGACCGTAATTTTTTACAGATCAGCGGTACGACCGAGGACGTTATGCCGCTGGAAAATTTACAGGAAAAGGCGGAGTCTTTCGGTTGTAAAACAGTCGAGATAAACGGCCATGATTTTCAGCAGATTTTTACGGCTTTAGATACCAGAGAGAAAGATCGCCCTGTCTGCATTATTGCACATACAATAAAGGGCAGGGGAATTGCCTGTGCGGAAAACAATCCTTCCTGGCATCATAAGACACCAACAAAAGATCAGGTTGAACAGTTAAAAAAAGATATGACTGAATACAGAGAGGAGCTTGTTTGATGGAAACGGAAGCATGCAGCAGTGCTTTTTCCAAGATGATTCTTGAAAAAGCTAAAAGTGATAAAGATATTATTGTCGTTTGTACGGATTCCCGAGGGTCTGCCAAACTTGGACCATATCCTGAAGAACTGCCCGGGCAGTTCGTTGAAATGGGGATTGCAGAGCAGAATGCGGTTACCGTTTCTGCCGGTATGGCGTATACAGGTAAAAAAGTATTTGTTATCGGACCGGCCAGTTTTTACAGTACACGATCTTCGGAACAGGTCAAAGTTGATGTTGCCTATTCCCATAACAACGTTGCGGTTATCGGTATCAGTGGTGGCGTCAGTTACGGAGCCCTGGGAGCAACGCACCATTCGCTTCAGGATATTTCTCTGATGAGAGCGATCCCCAATTTAACCGTCGAAATTCCGGCAGACGCGACACAGATGAGGGCCGTTACCGGAGAACTGCTGGAAAAGGGCATGCCGATTTATATCAGAATCGGAAGGAATCCGGTTCCGGTTATTTATCATGATCCGTCTGAAATAAAAATAGGCAGGGCGAACAGATGGTTTACAGGCCGTGATGCAGCAATCATTACCTGCGGACAGCTTGTCAGCAAAGCGCTTGACGCTGCGGCGCTTTTGAAAAAAGCAGCTATAGATGTAACGGTCGTCGATATGCATACAATCAAACCGCTGGATACAGATATGATAAAAACAGTTGCTGAAGAATGCGGCTGTATCCTTACACTGGAGGAACACAGTATTTACGGCGGTTTAGGAGGAGCAGTTTCAGAATTCATAACACAGACTTCTCCCATTCCGATGCAGATTTGCGGAATTCCGGACGAAGATGTTCCGAATGGTACCGATGAAGAAATTTTCAACTATTACAAACTGAATCCGGAAGGAATCGCAGAAAAGGTAAAAAAACTGATTAGAAGAAAAGACAAACGGTAAAAGTAGCGGAAAAATAGTGACTGTACCATTCTGTGTACTCATCATTTTTTCCGGCATCCGTGCGGATGAATTCCGCTTGACTTTTTATAGGAGGAAAAACAATGACAGGTAAAATGAAAGTCTGCGTATTGGTCGGCAAACAGAAGCTTGATTGGGTTGAACGGGATATTCCACATCCCTCGGCTGGTGAAGTTCAGGTTAAACTAGAATACGTTGGTGTTTGCGGCTCCGATCTACATTTTTATAAGGAGGGCCGCCTTGCTAACTGGGAACTTGATGGTCCTCTGGCGCTCGGACATGAACCAGGAGGAACCGTTACAGAAATAGGTGAGGGCGTTACAAATCTTTCTGTGGGGGATAAAGTAGCAATTGAGCCTGCAGTTCCCTGTGGAAAGTGCGAGGACTGCCGGAACGGACATTATAATTTATGCAAAGATATCAAGATGCTTGCAATCCCCCACGAACGTGATGGCGTGTTTTCAGAGTACTGTGTTCATGATGCTTCTATGTGCTATAAGCTGCCGGAAACAGTTGATACAATGGAAGGCGGGTTGCTGGAACCTTTAAATGTTGGTCTTCATGCAACGGAACTTTCCGATGCGAAGATAGGAGAGCGCGCTATTGTTCTTGGAAGTGGCTGTATCGGATTATGTACGATTATGAGTCTGAAAGCTCGTGGAGTCAGTGAGATTTATGTTGCAGACGTTCTGGACAAACGACTTGAAAAAGCGATGGAAGTTGGAGCAACTCGAGTATTCAATAGTAAACATGAAAGCATAGAAGATTTTGCAAAAATGTTGCCAGGCGGAGGTGCCGACCAGGTATATGAATGTGCCGGTAACCGTATAACAACACTGCAGACCTGCAGATTGATTAGACGGGCAGGAAAAGTTACATTGGTTGGAGTGTCACCGGAGCCGGTATTGGAAATTGATACTGCCACATTAAACGCGATGGAAGGCACTATTTATTCCGTATACAGATATCGGAATTTATATCCGAAAGCTATTGCTGCTGTTTCATCCGGTATGATTCCACTGAAAAAAATTGTTTCTCACGTTTTCGATTTTAAAGATTGTATTCATGCCATTGATTACAGCTTAAACCATAAAGACGAAGTTATTAAGTCTGTCATTAAATTCTAATGCTGTTTTCTATATAGATTTGTAAAGAGATTGTACCACATATACTCTCTCTGGAGAGTTTCGTTTATTGCTGATACTCATATTTAGGAGGAAAATATGAAAAGAAAGGAATTGTTATCAATTTTAACAACTGTATTATTTGCGGCAATGCTGTTTTCAGGATGCAAGGCTGCAAATAAGTCTGTGTCGTCATCTGGTACTGCTAGTACAGCCGCTAAAGCGGGTGATAGTGCTACAGGAAAAACAGATCTGGCAGACAAAAGTTTTGATACATCATATGCACCAAAGAAGACAACGTATAAGATTTATTGTACGTATAAGAATATTCATAGCTGGTATGATGCGATTAAAGCTGGTGTTGATGCGGCTGTTTCGGATATGGCGAAAAAAGGTATTACAGTGGATTATGTATGGTACGGACCAGCACAACCAGACGCCGTTGATCAGGTTAATTCAATCGAGACTGCGGTAGGACAGAGGTATGATCTGATTGCTGTCGACGTCAATCAACCTGAAACTACTGCGAAGGCAATTGATAAAGCTGTAGCAAAGGGAGTTCCTGTCGCTACGTTTGCGAGTTCCGATGTTTCCAACTGCAAACGATCTTTCTTTGTGGGAAATACCGACAATTATGGTGATGGATGTACACTTGCAAAGGCTGTCTGTGAAAAGATGGGTGGAAAAGGTCAGATTGCTATTCTGGCAGGCACAATGGGAGCTGCATCTCATGAAGCAAGATTAAAGGGTTTCAACGATACCATTGCACAGTATCCTGATATAAAAATCGTAGATACGCAACGGGATAATGATTCTGTTGAAAAGGCGATCAGTATTACAGAATCATGGTTGGCGGCTTATCCTGATCTTGGCGGAATACTCTGTAATAATATGTCCAATCCGGTGGGTGCATGCCAGGCAGTAAAGAGTGCTGGTAAATCCGGTAAAATTATTATCGGCGGAATGGACCATGATCTTCGTACGCTTAATTACTTAAAAGATGGAACTCTTTATATTGCACAGGTTCAGAATTGTTATGATATGGGTTATAAACTGATTTATTATGCAATTGAAACAATTGATGGTGTAAAAGTTCCTGATTCAACAGCGGTAGGTTCGACATCTGTTTACAAAAACGATGCAGATAAATTTATCAAGATGCTCTATGGAGATAAGGCGGATGCTACAGCCCAGTAAAAATGATAGTTATATCATTGAAATGAAGAATATCACCAAGATTTTTCCTGGTACAAGAGCTCTGGATAGAGTTAGTTTAAAACTCCGAAAAGGTGAAATTCATGCCCTTGTCGGTGAAAATGGCGCCGGAAAAAGTACCTTGATGAATATTCTTACTGGACAGATTCCCATGGATGAAGGAGAAATCTTTATGGAGGGTAAGTCATTGCGACTTACCTCTCCTGAAGAAGCACTGAAAAATAATATTGTCCTGGTTCCTCAGGAGTTGAATCTTGTTCCAGAGGCTAGTGTTGCCGAAAATATCTTTCTCGGCAACGAAAATATAAGGTTTGGTTTTATTAGTTCTGGAATTACCCAAAGAAAAGCGAAAGAACTTTTAGGATTACTTAATGTTGAGCTTGACGTTACGCAACCCGTAAAAGAATTATCTGCTGCTTATCAGCAACTGATTTCTATTGCACGAGCTTTGGCTTATACACCCAAGGTTTTAATTCTTGATGAACCGACATCTGTACTGACCAATGTTGAAGCTGATAACCTTTTCAGAGCAATGAAAACTCTTAAACGGCATGGAACAGCGATGGTGTTTATTACTCATCATCTGGATGAAGTCATGGAACAAGCGGATAGAATTACCATTATGAGGAATGGCGAATTGGTGGAAGAAGTTCCTGTCGATGAAATAACTAAAGATGAAATGATCACAAAAATGGCAGGTAAAAAAGTTCAACAACTGAAACGTGTTAAGCGAAGCGTTTCAGACGAAATTTTTTATGAAGCGAAACATTTAAGTAGAAAGGGAGAATTTGAAGACATCAGTTTTAGTGTTCATAAAGGTGAGATTTTATGTGTAGCGGGGTTGGTTGGAGCCGGTAGAACAGAGATATTCAAATGTGTTTTTGGCATAACACAAAGCGATTTTTGTTCACAGACTTATATTGAAGGAAAAGAAGTTTCTATTAATTCGCCTGAAGCAGCTATTGCGTATGGAATGGGATATGTAGCAGAAGAACGACGTCACGATGGGATTGCACCGGGAATGTCGGTTATGGAAAATATGGTTCTTCCATCATACGGACAATTGCGAAAGCACGGTTTAATCGACTACGGACAAGCTGTAGCTCTTGCAGATCAATATATTAGTGAAATGTCGATTAAAACGACATCTAGAGACACACTTATAAAAAATTTATCCGGAGGCAATCAACAGAAAGTTATTGTTGCCAGATGGATTGCAAAAGGTGTTAAAATGCTGATCCTTGATGAACCTACAAGAGGTATTGATGTGAATGCGAAGGGAGAAATACATAATTTGATCCGTGAACTAGCAGATCAAGGGGTAGCCGTAGTTGTAATTTCTTCCGAAATGGATGAAGTTCTTGCTATGGCTGATAGAATTATGGTAATACACCGCGGCAAAGTGAGCGGCTTTATTAATGATGTTGATTCTACTACACAGGAAGATGTCCTTAAGGTAGCTTTCCAGTAACAGAGGTTTCGGTAATTATGGATAAACTTATGAATAAAATCATTAAATTTTTTAAAACGACTGCAGGGATGGTACTGATTGTTACCTTATTGGTTGGAGTAGCTGTACAAATTATAACGGGAAACTTTTTTTCTGCATATAATATTAGTACTTTAACGAGAGCCGCATCATTTGTAATCCTCGTAGGCTTTGGACAGACTATCGTTCTTTTAACAGGGGGCATAGACCTTTCTGTAGCTGCGATAGGCTCTGTCTGTGGAATGGTAAATGCTATCTTTATGGTGAGATATGGAATGAATCCTTATTTTGCAATACTTCTTTCGACGTTAATGGGGATCCCTCTTGGCGCAATAAACGGTCTACTTATTGCAAAGTTAAAGTTGACGCCTTTTATTGTTACTCTTGCTACAATGGAAATTTTTCAAGGATTCGTATATGTCGTGACAAAAGGAATGCCTATAACCGGTATGTCTGATGCTGCGGGAAAACTTGCAGACGGTGTTATTGGTGGAATCCTTCCGAATATTGTTGTCATGATGGTTATTATTTGTATTTTGCTAACGATTATGCTTACAAGAATGCGTTTGGGACGCTATATTTATGCACTCGGTGGTAATAGAAACTGTGCTAAGATCGTTGGAATTCCAACAGAAAGAGTTGAAATTATTGTTTACTGCTTTAGTGGACTATTATCCGCTTTCGCAGGCGTTATGATGTCCTGTAAACTGGAATCTTTTCAGGCTACAATTGGTGAGAGTTGGCAAATGGGATCTATTACAGCCGCTGTTCTTGGTGGTACTTCCATGTTGGGCGGATTTGGTTCTGTCGTAGGAACGATTATGGGCGGTCTGCTTACAGGAGTAATTAGTACCTGCATTACGTTGCTGAGAATATCTTCCTATTGGGAAACGATTGTTACCGGCGTCGTTGTTTTGATTGCAATTTTCATTGATGCCGTAAAAGATAATGAAGCTTTCCGTGAAAAATTCTATCGGAAACTCAAACCGAATAAAAAAATTACCATTAGTTGATGAGAATTTATTTCATACGACATGGAGAGACTGCCTGGAATCGAAAATTAAAAATCCAGGGTCAGGCAGATATTCCTTTAAATTCTGCTGGGAAAAAGCAAGCTTCGCTGGCAGCCGGGAAGCTTGCTATGTATCCGGTAGATATTGCATATACGAGTCCTTTAAAAAGAGCACGAGAGACTGCAGAGATTATGCTTGCGAGGAGATCAGACTGTCCTCTTTATGTTAATCCACTTTTAAAAGAAATTTCTTACGGTGTACGTGAAGGGCAGTCTCTGTTTGCTATACGGAGCTGCCCTTTTTTCAGATTACATACTTATTTCGCCCATCCTGAAAAATATATTCCACCGACCGGAGGCGAGACTATTCCGGAATTAAAAGTACGATGTCAGAAATTTTTAAACAAAGAGATTCTTTGTCTGGACCCGAAAATTTCGGGTATAATGGTTTTTACACATGGTGCCTTCATCAGAGCTGCAATCGGTCTTATAAATCAGATACCGGACAGAGATTTCTGGGCAGGGCCGGAATTAAAAAATTGTGAAATTGTTACCTGTGAACTGGAAAATGGCCGTTTGGGTTTGATTTCTGCTTTATAACACCGGTGGAAAAAGTTTGTGTCATTATAAATTCTTGTTCGGCAGTCTTTTATGCTGCAAATAGGGCTGCCCCTGTGCGGATTGTTTTCAACGCACAGGGGAATACTAAGAAAAACTGTTTTTCGTCAGATTGCCATACTGACTTCAAGCATCTTCTTTGAAACCAGCTGATCTATAAAGCGGGTTTCTATAAAGCCGATATATTTTTTCTGACTGTCGACAACCGGAACATAATTTGTTGATTTTGATGATAATTCGTGATATATGCTGTCTACGGGCATATCGGGAGTCACGGTATACGTAATTGGTTCCATAATGTCAGCTGCGACAAGCAGAGAGAGCAAATTTTCTGTTGCAAGCGCATCTTTTATGGAATCAACAGTGATGCACCCTATAGGTCTGTTGTCCGGGTCTACAACCGCGAAATCGAGGCCGTCATTTTCAGAGAAGATGTGCACAATATTTTCTACAGTCTGATTTTCCTGAATAGCAGGATGTGATCTCATAACATCTTTAGCTGTCAGACTCTTGATGACATCCTGCTCTGTTATGTTCTTGTTTACTTCATCTGCTTTCTTTACTGCGGAGCGGATGAAAGGAGGACCGATAACCTGGACAATAAACGTTGTTGTTGTAACGACGATTAGAATAGTATTTCCGATGACTCCTGGAAACCGCTGACTGGAAATGATGGAAAGTCCGATTGCAACGCCTGACTGACTGAACAGACACATGGGCAGATATTTCTGGACTTTCAGAGGTGCCTTTGAGATTCTGGCTCCGAAATTGGCACCGAGCATTTTTCCTGCAGTTCGTCCGATAAGGAATATAACGACAAATACGGCAATCGGAAGAGACATCTGCGATATATTGAATTTAGCACCGACAAATACGAAGAACAGAATATATATAGGAGGAGCAAACGATTCTACAGCTCCGAATACGAGACGGCTTTTTTTCGGGACTTTATTTGCAAAAATAGTACCCATAATCATTGAAGTCATAATCATGTCGATTTTCAGTACAACAGCAAGTCCGAGAATAAAGAGTACTGCGCCGAGCGTAAAATCGAGAATTCTGTCTTCTTCAGTATATCGCTGCAACAGTTTACTCAAAAGGAATCCGCTGACAATTCCTACTGCTATGGACCCGCCGATTTCATACAGCGGCTGAAGTATATTTTCTGCAAGGCTGACATTGCCATGTCCGATAAGATTGCCGGCAATACTGGAGGTAATCGCGTAGAGGAACAAAGCGAATACGTCATCGAGTGCAACGATGCCGAGCAGTGTCGTCGTTAGTAAACCTTTCGTTTTATATTCATTCAGTACATCGGTTGTTCCTGCAGCTGCTGTTGCAGACGAGATAGGGCCGAACAGTAATGCGAAGATAAGAGCCATCTTTAAAGAAAACATAAAAGAAGCGCCGATGAAAACAAGTACAAAAACGCATACAAAAGCACCCATGGCTTCGTAAAAAAGAATATTCATGAACTGTTTTCCGTATTTTTTAAATACGTCGAATCTCAGTTCGTTTCCCATTGTAAATCCAATCAGTCCCAGTGCAAAAGAGTTAATGGGACTGAGCGTAGCAAGTGTTTTTGCGTCTATGATATTAAAACAGGATTCACCTAATACAATACCGATAACTATGTACCCTACGACCTGTGGAATCCTCAGCTTTTGGAAAATCCTCCCTCCGAATGTACCGCCAAAAAGCGCCAATCCGATAAGAAGAAGTATGTTTACGTGTGAGTACATAATAGCGTGTAGAAAATTCATTTTCAGTTACTTCCTTTTTCTTGTAACACATTATAGATTTCATCCGGAGTTTTAGCAGCAAGAATACTGGTTCGTTTTTTATCGTTTTTAAGGATTTGTACTATATCATTGAGAATCTGTATGTGCTGGCGGTGTTTTTTTTCGGGAACGATTATCATAATAACAATCCGTACCGGAGATCCGTCGATGGATTTATAATCACTTATTGGTGTCTTTGCAACAGCCATGGCAAGTGCAATATTTTTAACCTCTTTGCACCGTACGTGTGGAACGCCGATCCCCAGCCCGATTCCTGTACTCATCAATGATTCCCTGTGGAAAATCTTTTCTTCCAATAGCTTTTCCGATTCAACATTTCCTGAAGCGTAGATAATGCCACATAACTTTTTTAAAATAGTTTCCTTATCTGCAGTATCAATCAGAATTATGTTCTTCTTGTCAAGGTTTTCAACAAACATAAGAACTCCTTAAATTTTGCGGCAGGTAGTATTACAACGATGCGGGTATTTTGTTCTTGAAGTATCTGTTTTTATGCCAGATACCGGATGTATGAGATGAGGTAGTCTGTTTCCGTTTCTAAAACAAGAGAAAAGAATAAAACCGGTCCACATACAGGTTGAATAATACACAACCGAATTATGTGATTTTACCTATCTTTATCCATAAAAGTCAATACTTTTATGGAATTCATCATCATTTACAAACAGGTGAATCTGACCTAAAGAGTAAAAACAGCGCAAGTAAGAAAAGGATGCGCGTGCAGGTATGATTAGGAATATCGAAATCTTAAAGACACTGTACGAATTTGCGTCGTACGCAGCCTGTGGAAAAAGATCTCCTGATCCAGTCGGCAAGTATCCACTGCAGATAATCAAGAGAGCTTTGGTATACGTCCCGTTACATTCTTGAGATGCATATCAACTATATTCTCTGATCACCATCTGTGATTAACTTAATCACCTCTTCATACCTGTAGTAATCACCTGTCCATACATTCTAATGTTACCCTCTTATACATTCTCGTGTTACCTTCCGTAACATTGTATGACCGAGCACTGTCCGTCTGCTTGTAATAATTTCGGTGTATCAGGAGATGAACTAGTAGTTGTTTTTCATTCCGCATGTGGATGATTGCTGTTCCCCGCACAATTTCCAGAGCAAAGCTATCTGTGTTTTGAAATACCGGAGGATAACACCTGCTCCGCAGAAGACTACAGTGACAGAGAATATCTTATGAAAAAGGTAGCCCTGTATTATTCAGATAGTCTTTCGTTACAGCAGGGGCAGGACTTGTCCGTTGGTCCGCCTGCGCTCATTTGCTCCTCCCGCTGGTCGGTATTCGCTCCGTTTCAAGTCCTGCCCCAAAGAGTAATTTTCCTATAAATACTTATTTAAAATAAAAAAGACTATCATGTTTCAGATAGTCTTTCGTTATAGCAGGGGTAGGACTTGAACCTACGGCCTCCGGGTTATGAGCCCGACGAGCTGCCAACTGCTCTACCCTGCGTCGTAATGTTTCACTATACTAATGTTTGTTTACTTTTTTGTCAAGTACGTTTATGTCGGTTTCCGCAATTCTTTTATACCACAGACGGCATTCCGTAAGTGCAAAGAGGAGTGCTGCGATTGAAAACCATTTTATATCCGAGGTAAAGAAAGAGAAGAAGTTATAGAGGCCGTGTAGAACGGCTGCCCATAAAAACGGACTGATATGGGGCTGGTGTATACGATAGGACCATATGTAGAGTCCTGAAAATCCGGCACAGACGGCATGTATGATAACTGACGTGAACATTCGGAGAAATATCTGATTATATAGTAATGATGTACCGGTTGCCGTTATTTTCTGCAATTCTTTCAAAAAATAGATGACTGATTCAAAACTGCCGAATGCAAATCCGCAGATGACTGCAGTGGCAAAAAACGCCGACAGCTGCTGGCGTTTGGACGGAAGCAGCAGCATAAAGATCATTTTTGCCATTTCTTCTATAAGTCCGTTGAATATGACCGCTGTCAGCAGCAGCGACAGGTACGTACGGGAGTTAAAGAACGGCAGATCGTGCAGGGTAAACTGTATAAACACAATCGGTATCACAGAAAGAAGCGCTATAAGTGTACCCCATAGTTCGTACCGGATCTTGAGCTGCGGTACAAGAATTTTTGCGAGTATAAAAGCTGTTACAAAGGGAATAAAGCAAAGTACTAATGCTGCATATATATTCATACCGTCAGCATACCGCAAGGAATGGACTTTTGCAATTCTACCGGCTATAATTTCTTCATGACGGAAAAAAAGAAGGTTTCTATAATTCTTATGGGCATGAAACATTGCGGCAAATCAACTCATGGAAAAAGGCTGGCCGGTTATTTGAACTGTCCGTTTTTTGATACTGATTATGTTATAAAAGAGCAGACTGGAATGACTGCCCGTGAAATTTATACTGTCGCGGGCGAAACCGGTTTTAAAACTGCCGAACTTGCGGCCTGCCGGTATATTGCATCCTGCCTGGGAAACCATCGTGCGGTTATTGCGACCGGTGGAGGAGTATGTAACAATCAGGAGGCCCTGGACTGTCTTCATCCATTCGGTTTTTTTGTTTTTTTAAAAGCGGCAGAAAAAGATTCCGCCGACAGAATCGTGAATGAAATGACCGTCACGCCGGAAGGAAATCTCGGAAATCTTCCTGCATATATTGCAAAAGAAAACCCGCACACCGAAAGTGATGTGCGGGGGCTTTTTCATCGGTTTTATACTGATCGTATCGGGCGCTATACAGCTGTTGCTGATACAACGATAACACTGCAGCCCGTTTCCTGCGGCCGGAATTTCGACCGTATCAAAAAATGCCTGGTCGAACTGGGAAAAATTTAGCAGCAGCTTCCGCAGCTGCAGCCGTCTTCCTCCGAACCACAGTCTCCGCCGCAGCTTGAGCAACCGCAACCGCAGCTGTCGGCGTGAGCGGCAAGTTCTTCGGGTTTTGCATCTCTGATGTCCATTATCTCGACATCAAAATAAAGTGTCTTGCCTGCAAGGTCGTGATTTGCATCGACGGTAATCTTATCGTCGGTAATTTTTGTAACCTTAACGATCGTGGGACCGCCTGCGGTATCTGCCTGGAACTGCATGCCGACTTCGATCTGTGTTTCTGCATCAAACTGTGTACGCGGTACTTCTATAACAAGTTTTTCATCATATTCACCATAAGCGTCTTTCGGTTCTACGACTGCTGAAAGCTTTTCCCCTTTTGTTTTGCCTTCGAGCTGCATTTCCAAACCCGGAATGAGCTGTCCATTTCCGTGCAGGTATTCAAGCGGCTCCGTATTTTTTGACGAGTCAAGTTCGTTACCGTCTGCATCTTTAAGTGTGTAGTTAATAGAAACTACTTTGTCCTTTGTAATTGTCATCAAAACTCCTATAAATAAGAAATACAATAGCAGGGGGTACTTATATCTCCTGTACTACTTCTGTGATTTCCGGTACGGCATCTTTCAGATAGCGTTCAATACCCATTTTTATTGTCATCGTTGCCATCGGGCACCCTCCACAGGCACCAATAAGCCGCAGATGAACACGATTCTGATCGTCGATTGAAATATATTCCATATCTCCGCCGTCGGCCTGTAACTGGGGGCGGAACATATCAAGTGCTTCTTTTACGGTTAATTCAAGAGGATCCGATTTTTCTTCATCCATATTAAACTCCTTGCATTTTACCAGTATTTTAGTAGCTAAAAGATACACAAAATACGGTAGTTTGACCACAGAAATTCAGAAAATTTGCTGAATTTTTCGGCTTTCCCCCAGATTATACGCTATACTTTAATAAAATTATAGTATCTGACAGGGGCTGTTATGACACGACTGGAAAAAAACTGGATTCTTTACGATGCAGCGAATTCTTCTTTTACGTTGCTTATTACGACGCTGTTCCCGGTGTATTTTAAATATCTGACCGGAAAAGCAGGGCTGAGTAATACTGTTTATATGTCCTACTGGGGATATATGGCTTCGGCTGCAACGCTGGTACTCGTTCTGACCGGACCTGTTCTCGGAGCTGTTGCCGATGCGGCAAAAAGCAGAAAAGGTCTGTTTACCGCGTCGCTGCTGATAGGTGCTGCTGCCTGCGCGGGACTGGGAGTCGTACAATCATGGGTCTGGTTTTTCGGTGTTTTTATTATTGCTAAAATCGGCTATTCAACAAGTCTCATCTTCTATGATGCAATGCTGCCCGACATTACGACCCCTGAAAATATGGATGTCGTTTCGTCGGCAGGCTACGGAATAGGATATATCGGAAGTACGGTCCCGTTTCTTGCAAGCCTTGCCATCGTTATGCTGAGAGATAAAATCGGATTATCTCTGGCTGCTGCAATGAATATTTCGTTTTTTCTGAATGCGGTCTGGTGGGTTGCTCTTTCTCTGCCGCTGCTGAAAAAATACCGGCAGGTTTATTTTGTTGAAGGCGGAAGTCATCCCGTCCACCGCAGTCTGCAAAATATAAAGAATACATTAAAAAGCATCAGGAAAGAAAAAAACATATTTCTTTTTCTTCTGGCCTTTTTTCTTTATATAGACGGAGTCTATACGATAATTGAAATGTCGACAGCATACGGAACTGCTATTGGACTTGACAGTACCGGACTGCTGATAGCCCTGCTGGTGACACAGTTTGTTGCTTTTCCGTTTGCCTTAATTTTTGCCCGGCTTTCAAAAAAAATTGCACCTGCAAAGCTGATTATCGTTTGTATCCTGGGATATTTTTTTATAGCCCTCTTTGCGATCCAGCTTGATACACAGGCGGAATTCTGGGTACTGGCTCTGTGTGTCGGTGTTTTTCAGGGAGGTATTCAGGCGCTTTCCCGTTCATATTACGGCAAGATTATTCCGCCTGAAAAATCGGGTGAATATTTCGGTATCATGGACATCTTTGGAAAAGGAGCCGCTTTTACCGGAACCATGCTGGTAAGTGTTATTACTCAGATTACCGGTAATATGAAAGCCGGCGTTTCATCTGTTTCGATACTCATTTTATCAGGACTTATAGTATTTCTTATAGCGGGAAAAAAATCCCGGACTGCCTGATTGGGAAAATCAGGATAATCCGGCAGTCTTTCAGCCGAGTTTTTCCGCTTTTCTGGTAAGTTCGAGCAGGCGCTGGTGAACGTAGTGGTCCACTTCAAACTTTTCAAGCATTCCGAGCGCCTTCCCTTCGTCGTCTACAATGGCGATCGCTTCTTTGTCATTATCCGAAAAAAGTTTGTAGGCATCGGGGAGCGTCAGCTCTGCTTTACAGGTGACGGTCGGTTTATCCATGATATCCGTTGCAAGCATCGCTTCTGCAAAATCTCCTATCTGCAGTACCTCTTTGAGATGTTCGAGCGAAATAACGCCGGACAATTTTCCGGCGGAATCCCGTACGGCGTAATTCATATTCTGCTGCTTGCTGAAAAGGTCGATAATATTACCGATTTTTTCTGTTTCATCTACGATAGCCGGCGATTTTTCATCGCAGATATGCATCGGTCCCCAGGTTACGTCCGACACTTTCGTTGTTTTCAGAATATCGTCGCTTGTAACATTAAGACCGACTTCGCCGGCCGCCGTTATTCCTTTTTTGACGAATACTGGTCCGATAAGCTGAACGATAAAAGTTGTCGCCGTGACGATGAGCAGTATCATCGGCCCGACGGAATTGGGAAAATCGTTTCCCGCGACGATTGAAAGACCGATTGCAACTCCTGCCTGACTGAAGAGACAGTAGGCGAGATATTTTGTAACAGTCGGCGGAGCTTTCGTTATAAGTCCTCCAATACGGGAACCGATTGTTTTTCCGAAAGTTCGTCCGCCGACGTAAACAAGAGCGAGAAGTCCGAGATACGGCGTTATCATCCAGATATTAAGCCGTGCACCGACAAGTACGAAAAAGAGAACGTAGACCGGCGGTGTAAATTTGTCGACGAGCTTGAATGTTTCCCTCGTTTTTGCCGGGGCAAAATTGACCATAAAAAAACCGAGTGCCATGGCTGCGAGAATATTGTCAAGGTCGAGAAATATTGCGACGCCAGTTGCGAGAAAAAGCATGCCGAGCGAAAACGTAAGAATACGGCCTTCATCCTGCATCAGGTTTTTGATTATTTTACTCAGAAGGAATCCGAAAGCACCGCCGACAAAGATGGAAACGAATATATCCCGTAATATTGAAAGAATCTGCGCTCCGAACGACATGACACGATCCCCGAGCAGCGGGGCTGCAATGGTCGATGCGATTGCATACAGAATAAGTCCGACAGCGTCATCCATGGCTACTATTCCGTATGTCGTTGTTGTGAGCGGGCCACGGCTTCGGTATTCTTCAAGTACGTCCGTCGTCGCTGCAGGCGCTGTTGCAGCACAGATTGCCCCGAGAAGCAGTCCCAGCGCAACAGAGGACTTATAGTCTTTTGTAAAGATAAAGGCTACGATTGAAATAAGTATACCGACTATAAAAAACGGCGTTATTGACTCGAAAAGAAGAATCCCGACAAACTGTTTACCGTATTTTTTCAGCACGTCCGATTTTAGTTCACCACCGACAAGAAAACCGATGAGAGAAAGTGCTACTGTGCTTATCGGGTTCAGAGCAGCTATTGTTTCCTTCCCAAGAATCTGAAATCCTGATGAACCGATAAATATTCCGAACACAATGTACCCGACTACCTGCGGAATCCTGAGTTTTTGAAAAAGCCGTCCGCCGATGGCACCGATCAGTAGGATAAGTCCCAGTAAAAAGACAAGCTGGGTACTTCTGAGCTGCATGAAGTGTAATGCTTGGGGTAAAATACACGCTAATGGATCAGTCATTATAACCTCTTTTTCACATAAAAAAACAAAAGTGCTGAAAATCCGGCTTTATAATTATACTGAAAATTAGGATTTTGTTAAAGGGTTTATCTTTTGGAGAAATTTTTGATTTTTTGTTATTAGAAAATTTCTTCAATAACTTCTTCCGGCGTTTTATTGTAGTAGAGCCATCCGTAAAGTACCGCAGCAGAAACAAGTTTCCTGCCGTATTCACGGGTTTCTTCAAACGGTAGTGTTTCAAGAAATAAATCATACGGCGGCGTTCCCGTTTTTCCCAGTTCCAGCTGTGAATTCCGTACCCATCTTCTGACTCTTGTTATTCCGCCGTTATAAGCAAAGAACGCAAGAATGACGGGACCGTCGAGCCGGCGGATCATTTCAGCAAGATAATAACCGCCGAATTCAATATTCGTTTGCGGATCTTTCAGATCGAAATCCGTTTTATGAATTTTTTGTGAAATATCTCCTGCAGTTGTGTCCATAAGCTGTGTAAGCCCTTTTGCACCTGCATGGCTTTCGATGCCGGCATCAAAAAAACTTTCACTCCGGATGAGTGCATAGAGAATGTATTCCGGTATGCCGAATTGCGAGCAGGCAGCTTCCGTTTCAGTACTGAAATTCCGGGGATATAGCTGTTCCATCATTTTTCGGTCGAGCGGCCGGTCACTGTACGATGCTGTTCCTGCGGCGATTCTCAGTCCCTGCGGATAGTACCCGCTGCCGGACGGATTTTTTAGATTATCTCCGTACGATTTAAGAAAAGATGCAAGTTTTTCAGCGGTAGACAGCGTGATTCCCTTTTTCGTATCGTCGTCCAGATCTGTCCACTCGCCATAAATCTTTTCAGGAAAACCGAATTCTGCGTAGCCGGTGAGGAGCCGTTCTGCATCGGAATTCTCCATAAAATCAGGATTTATTTTTGTGGCGGACAGGACTTTTTCAAGATCTGCACCGGTAATACCAAGCTGTCCGGCCGCCATAATTTTATAGTAAAAATCGTTCCCGCTTTTGAGTGCCCGCGAGAAGGCTTCTTTTTCCATTTCTTCTTTATTTCCGACCGGAGCAGCCATGTTTTCCTGTACCAGTCTGCCGCACAGATATGCGTATTTTGCAACAGTGGCATCATCGGCGAACCGGTCGATTATTTTATAGACTCGGTAAAAATCGTTCCACTTATGATCTGCGAGCAGCCGGTCCGCAAGAGATTCAAAAAAGTCGTCAAAATAGCCGGGATCGTGCCATTGATGACAGTATTCCGCGACAGCATCTATTGCGGCATCTGTTGAAACGGAAAGCCTGACATTCAGATAGTACCAGAGAGCATTGTCGAAACTCTGCCGGTCAGGAGCAGAGGCTACTGCGGACAGAAGATTTTCCGAAGCTTTGGTATAATAACCGTTTCCCTTGCTGTACAGTCTTCCGGCATAGAAGTAACTGTAAAAAACAATTTGCCGGGAAGTTTTGTCTGTTTTCTGTTCATAGTGGCGGGCTGTATCCAGAAAAAAAGAGGCATCCGCTTTCCAGTCTCTTGTTCCGTATAAACTTGTTTTCCCCATATCCGAGACGACGAGCGGAATCTGCGGTACTGTTTTGTTTCTGGGTAATGCAAAGTTTGTAAGAGCTGCTATTGTCGGAAAAAAAACGGATGCGGCACCAAAGTCCCGCCGGTAGACTTGAATTCGAAACAATATAATAGAATATTCTGCGTTACTCAGCCGGAAAGTACCTGAAGAGGAATCTGTTGCCGTCGTACCGGACCCGGCCGGTTCATTGTTCATGCCGAACAGGTATTTCTTATAAAACTGGTAATGGTCATCAGAAACCGGTCTTTGTGTAAACCATGCGTACAGTTCCTTTTCCAGCCGTGAATCTGATTTTTTATACATGGATTCGAACCGGAGTCGGGCAAGTGCTGTACTGCAGGTTGTCACATCAATCCTGTCCGTGGCGGCGATTACCAGCGCGTATTCACCTGCTGCATAAAATTCTGTAGCGGCGGCGGACAGCGTTTGTTCGTCTACAGGTGGTGAAATAAGTTTGCGATATTTTTTTATGCGTTCCTGTACGGTTCCGATGCGGGCGAATTCGAGAGCACTGCGCTGTGCTATATAGGGTGTACCTTTTTTTGCAGCAGACAGAAAAAGACGTTCAGCTTTATGCTGATCACCGTTTTTGAGTGCCTGCAGGCCGATAAAATAGTTTGAATCGATTCCGAAATCTTTCTGAGGAGCAGGTACGGACTGATTACCGCATCCTGCCAGTACAGCGGATTCTGCCGTTATGAGAAGTAAGACTGCTATTTTCCGTAAATATAATTTCTGCACTACCCGGCTGCTGATGAATAATTTCCGGAACCTTATTTTTCCGGTATGGTAATATACGTACCGGAAATAATATAGTCAGGGTCCTTTATATTGTTATACCGTGCTATTTCGTGATATCTCCAGGGATTACGATAATAGGTTCCTGCAAGATCCCAGAGCGTGTCGCCCCATTTTATCTTATAGCGGATATTTTCCGGCTGCTTTACCGGTGCAGGGGGAGGTGAGGGCGTTACCGCTTCCGGTTTCGCAACTATTATTTCATTTTCCGCTGGTTCAACAGGCTGTACCGGTTCGGCTTCAGCCGGCTGAAGAGCGGGCTCCGTTACCGTATTGTCCGGTATCGTTTCCGTTTGCACCGTTTCTTCTTTCGTATTACGCGATTTCAGCAGATTAATTTTTGACGGAACAACGAAAAGTACCAGAATAGTTGCTGCAATACATATCAGTGCACAGATAATACAAATCAGAACAGGCACAGTCGTTTTCTTTTTACCGTGTGATGCCTGATAGTGTGCTGTTTCGCCTTTTTCCGTTTCTTTGTCATACAGGTCGGTAAAGTCAATCGGTTGCGCTGCTGCAGTTGTATCGAACATCGTTTCTTCAGCCGGTTCTTCATTTTCAGGTTTTTCATCTGGCCCGGAAATCTTCGTATCAGCATCGGATTCCGGTTCTTTACCGACTGTTTTTATTTCTTCAGATTCGTCAGCAATGTCTGCGTCGTCGAACGAAACCGTTTCATCGGGCGAAACCGTTCCTGCTGTGAATTCGGTATCGTCAAAATCCGGCAGATCAAAATTTTCAGGTTCCGGTGTATCATCATCCATGGCCTGTTTTGCAAAAGACAGTGTATCAGTAAAATCTTCTGTTGCGTCAGCCTCATCAGCTTCTGCTGTATCCGGTTCTGAGGGAGGCGTTTCATCAGCCACCGGTTCCCCGCCGGAAGTTTCGTCCGCGACGGAATCAAAGCTGAACGGTTCATCGACCGGATTTTCAAGGGACGGCGTTTCGTTTTCTTCTTCCAGCGCCGTCAGTTCCGACTCTGCTATGGAAGAATCTTCTGCCGGAATTTCTTCAGGAGATTCTTCTGTAAGTTCCTCGAAAGCAGTATCTGTTCCTTCCGTTTCTTCAGGTTTCGCTTTTTTATTCTGTTCCTGCGTTTCAAGGTATGCTGCTGCGGCAGCTCCCAGTCCGGCTCCGGCGGCTCCGGCACTGACCGTTGCTTCCTGACCGTCCGTTTTTTCCGGTGTTTCGTCGCCGGTATCCGGTACTGCTATTTCAAAGTTGGTCGGGGTGCTCCGTTCTTCGAGCGTCCTTGTTACGAGCGTCACCGTACTCTGGCTGTGCCCGCCTGATTCGGGATCGTTTATTTCCGCCGACAGGTTATTATCGTCGTCGAGGTTTACTTTCAATGATATGTCGGGTTCGCCGTTAGGGTGTTCGACAAGATTGTCTATTTGAAGCGAGTCAACGTATTCGGCATCTTCCATTGAGCCTGTCTCCGAGCGATACAGATCTACCTGTACCGTGGTCTGATTATCACTAACCGTAGTAAGATCAAGTGTTGTCCCGGCCGGTTTTCCTTCTTCCAGAATAGGGTAAAAAGAACCGTCTGCAAGTTTTATCCCGATAGTATTCATACAATAATCCTCTTGGCAATCCGTACACGGAGCTGTTCTGTAAAAAACAGCTCTGCTCTTCATATATCGACAGGTTCCGTCAGTTTCTGCAGTCCTATTTTTTAGAACTTGCAATTTTAACTTTGGGTGACTATACTTGATTATATCACATTGTTGATAAAATTGTGAAACAGGAGTTGATTATGGCAAAAGAATTGAAAGGTTCAAAAACAGAAGCTAATCTGCAGACCGCCTTTGCCGGCGAATCGCAGGCCAGAAATAAGTATACGTATTTTGCAAGCAAAGCTCAAAAAGAAGGATTTGAACAGATTGCGGCTATTTTTCTTGAAACAGCAGAGAACGAAAAAGAACATGCAAAACTGTGGTTTAAATTGCTGAACAATGGAATCGGTACGACTGCGGAGAATCTTGAAGCTGCAGCAGCCGGTGAAAATTATGAGTGGACCGATATGTATGCCGGTTTCGCCAAAACCGCACATGAAGAAGGATTCGAACATATAGCAAAACTTTTTGAAGGCGTTGCAGCTATTGAAAAGACACACGAAGAGCGGTACCGCAAATTGCTGAAAAACGTCAATGATGAAAAGGTATTCAGTAAAGACGGAGATGCGATCTGGCAGTGCCGTAACTGCGGTCATATCGTTATCGGCAAGAAAGCTCCCGGCGTGTGTCCTGTCTGCGGCCATCCGCAGAGTTTCTTTCAGGTACGGGCTGAAAATTACTGATCCTGACAGTATTTCTGCAGCAGCAGAACCGATCCGTTTTATGACAGTATGCGAGCGGTTTATTCCGCAAACATACTGTTTTTTATTTCTTTTTACACTGCAAAACAGTATAATTAAATTATGAACCAGAAAACACAGGCAAAACGGGGGTCGTTTCGTTTCAGACTTTTCCGCAGGATCGGCAGAAAACCGGTCAGTAAACGTTTCTTTACGTCCATAATTTACGGATATGTAATGACAGTGATTCTGCTGCTTTCTGTGCAGATTGCCATAATGCTTCTGTTTATTTACTGGCTTGATCCGCATCTTCAGTATATTTTCGGCGGATTTACGGTACTGAGTGTCATTTTTGACATCTATCTTATAAATCAGAATGAAAAACCGGAATTCAAGATAGCGTGGATAATTCCGGTCACCATATTCCCGCTGTTCGGCATACTGTTGTATTTCTTTACGAAACTCAATGTTGGGAATTACGGATTACGGGTAAATCTGGAAGAGACAAAGCGCGAGTCTGCACGCTATCTTAAAACAGATTCCGATGTCGAAGAAAACCTGCGTCACTGGCCGCAGGTAATGGATCTTTCCTATTATCTGCAGAATTCTGCAGGAAATCCGACCTACATGAATACGGAAATTTCCTATTATCCGTGCGGTGAGCAGTTTTTTGAAGATCTTAAAATAGAACTTGAACAGGCCCGGCATTTTATTTTTCTTGAATTTTTTATTATTGGGCTTGGCTTTGTATGGAATACCATTCTCGCGATACTTGTAAAAAAAGCAGCGGAAGGCGTTGAAGTGCGGGTTATGTGGGACGGAATCGGTTCGCTCTTTCTTTTACCATCAGGCTATACCAGCTATCTTGCGTCGTTAGGCATACAGGCTCAGATTCATACCCCGCTTAAACCGGTACTGACGACA
This sequence comes from Treponema sp., assembly GCA_022640795.1. Classification (GTDB taxonomy): domain Bacteria; phylum Spirochaetota; class Spirochaetia; order Treponematales; family Treponemataceae; genus Treponema_D. Next base: position 10,447 of record JALCCK010000027.1, on the reverse strand, counting down.
AGCCAGAATAACCGTGATCACCGGAAGATTATAGTAATAGACGGTGAAACTGCTTTTACCGGCGGACTGAATCTTTCCGATGAGTATATGAACTATACCCATCCCTACGGGTACTGGAAAGATACGGCAGTAAAAATGCACGGTTCCTCCTGCAAGAGTTTTACCGCTATGTTTCTGCAGCTGTGGAATCTGGATAAGAGCGGTGAAGACTGGGACAGGTATCTTGTGGCACCATATGCAGATCCTGAGATTTTTTACAGTCCGAAAAAGAAATCCGCGTCGAATTACCCTTCATATAAAGGAGGTTTTGCAATCCCGTATTGCGACGATGCGGTCAACAACAAGGATATCGCCGAACATGTCTATTTTGATATTTTATCCAAGGCCAGATGGTATGTACACATAACGACACCGTATACGGTTCTCGATGATGAGCTGGTGGACCTGCTTATTTATACGGCGCGGCGCGGTGTCGACGTGACGATCCTTGTGCCGTGTAAAGCCGATCATTTTATTACGTTCTGTATTGGCCGTACGTATATAAAAACGCTCGTCGATAACGGAGTCCATGTGTATGAATATCTTCCCGGTTTTATCCATTCGAAGATGTTTATATCGGATGGTGAACGGGCTGTCGTCGGATCAATTAATCTTGATTATCGGAGCCTGTATCATCATTTTGAGAGTGCTGTTTTTATATACGGGAATTCTGTCATAAAAGATATAGAACGTGATTTCAAAAAGACTCAGGCTGAATGCAGAGAAATAACTTCCGCACTTTATAAAAAAAGTCCGGTCTTCCATCGGGCGGTCGGCCGGGTTTTCAGAATATTTGCACCGTTGTTTTGAAATAAGAAATACAACCCCGGGGTACGCAAAAGTCAGATGAGTTTTGCAAATACCCCGATTATTTACTATTCGTATGTATATTCGCTCATGCCGGTTAATTCATTGACAATCGAACCGAATTTTTTACTGACAGCATATGTTGTCGTTTTTATCACATTTCCCTTATCATCATATTTATAGAATTTCCGCTGCGTTTTTTCGTTGTTCTCATTATAAAGCGCAAGTTCCGTCAAAAGACCTGCCTTGTCATAAAGATAAACTTCACGTTCCGTCTGCGCTGCGTCGACACCGGAATGGAGAATTTCCGACACTCTGCCGGTATCGTCATACGTGTATTCCAGTTTTTCGTCGAGGGAACCGTCCGCAGCATAGCGGTTTTCTTCCGTTTTGCGTCCGGCTTTGTCAAAGCTGCTGATATTTTTCCAGATCAACGCACCGTCTCCGTTGTAATAGGATTCATCAACTGAACCGTCGTCAAGATATTTGTAAATGGATTTGCCCTTCAGCGTACCGTTTTTATTGTATTCCGAATCGTCGGTTTTATTTCCGTTTGCGTCCCGCGTTGAAATGATTTTCCATTCAACCGTTGCATCTGCATCGTATGCCGTCTGGGCGGCAAGATTCCCTTTTTCATCGTATTCATAGGTTACTTTATCCACCGGTTCATTCTGCGGATTGAATTCTTCGGATGCTATTTCACGTCCTGAGGTGTCGAATGTATGTTTATAAAGCGCACCCGGTGTACGGAAAAAATCGCCGAATTTCTGGGTAATAGTATAATCTGTTTTAGTATAGCTTTTAACAGCCCCCGAAGGTTTAAGAAACGGGGACGTATCATAGGCGAATGCAAATGCCGCATTTGCAATCAGTGCCGCAATCAGTAACTTTTTCATAAAACCTCCAAAATTATTCATAATTATAATAGTACTGCAGATGTTTGTCAAAATATGTTTCGTCCGTTCCGTTCTAAAAACTGGACATAACTGCCGGATTGTCATACAGTTTCGATATGGATTTTTATGAACTGGAAGCCTTTATTGCCGTGGCCCGGACGCTGCATTTTGCCCGCGCGGCATCGGAAGTCAATTTAAGTCCGTCGGCTCTGAGTCGTGTGATCGGACGGCTTGAAGACGAAACGGGAGCGATTCTTTTTGACCGTAACAACCGGCAGGTAACGTTGACGGACGACGGCCGGGTTTTTACCGAATTTGCAAAGGAAACGTTGAACCGGCGGGATTCAATGTTGTTTGAACTCTCTAAAAATAAAAAAACTGTTTCAGGAAAACTCCACTTGTACGCATCCGTAACCGCCTGCTATACGATTGTTCCGCTTTTTGTCCGTAAACTTGCAGCTTCGTATCCCGGCATTCATCTTTCGGTTGAAACCGGTGATCCGGCGGATGCTGCAGACGCGGTACGGCAGGGACGTGCCGATATGGCTGTCGCCGCTATCCCGGAAGAACGGAGTGTCGCTTTTGAGACGGTAAGTGTCCGTAAAACACCACTTGTTTTTGCGGCTGCAGCACAGGGACCGTATACGGAAGTACAAGGGTCTCCGCAGGATATTGTTTCGTCCGTCCCGCTCATCCTGCCGCTCTCAGGCTTGGCCCGCCGTCGTTTTGATAAATGGACACGGTCGCGGAATGTAAAACCGGTAATCGCAGCAGAAACCGGTGGAAATGAAGCTATTCTGGCACTTGTACAGCTGGGACTCGGTATCGGTCTTGTTCCGCGTATCGTCCTTGAAAACGGACCGTACACGCAGGGATTCGTTATTCATGCAGCGGGAAATGCGCTGGGCTACTACGATATCGGTTTTATCAGAAAAGCGCAGATCACCGGAACAAAGTCTGTTCGTGGAATTCAGGAAGCTGTCGGAACCATCCTGCATACAACCGACTGGCCGCGGCAGCAGCTTGACAGCTGAAGTCTTTTCAGCTCCGGTCCGCTATGGTATACTTAAAAAATGCAGAAAAAACAGCAGCTTATAACTCTTACGAATTGCAGAATAGAAGATAGCCGTCATACAATTGTACCGGAACTCAGCTGGACCATGAAGACCGGTGAAGCGTGGCTGGTGACCGGTCCGAACGGCGGTGGAAAAGCCGCTTTTCTGAACGCACTGGCCGGGAATCTTTCCATAGTCCCGAATACACCGGTCCCGGGGTCAGGGCAGGAGTCTCTCTATGCTTCATCATTTAAAGATTCCGTCGCAATTGTCTCGCTGGAACGGGCGGCTGCACTGATTGAAGAAGAGCGGAACCGTGATGAAAGTGACTATCTTGAGGGCGGTGTCGATCACGGACGCAGCGGCCGGCTTTTTTTGTATGAATCGATGCACGGTCCTTTAAAACCTGGAGAGCGTCTGCCCCGTGAAGCCGCACGCCTTGAGGTTCTCCCGCAGATAAAACTCTGCGGCGTGGAAACTATCCTCGACCGCGGTTTAAAATATATGTCGACCGGTGAAATACGGAGAACTCTCCTGTGTTCTGCACTGCTTTCCGGCTGCCGGCTGTTACTGCTGAGTGACCCCTTCGCGGGACTTGATGCGGAAAGCCGGAAAATTCTTTTCGGTTTTTTTACGACTATTGCCGGCCGGCAGCTTTCCGCAGCCGGATCAGAATACCCGAGGATTATTCTGGGTATGGAACGGTATACAGAAATTCCTTCTGCGATTACCAACGTTCTGGAATTTTCAGGTAACCGCAGTTCGTTTTGCGGTACACGCGCTGAGTATGAAACACGCGCGGCGGTGCTTGCGGCGGATAAAGCTGCAAACCGGGAGTCAGAAAAAGCATTATTTAAAGAAGAACTGGATGAAATAAACGAAGAAACGGCGGTTCTTGAAGATAAAACGGAAACAGAGGATATTCTTGTTTCCATGAAGCATGTGACAGTCGGATGGGACGACCGCAAAGTGCTCGATGATTTGACCTGGACGCTTCATCGCGGTGAACACTGGCTTATCCGCGGTCCGAACGGATCGGGAAAGACGACGTTCCTCGAACTGCTGACCGGTGATAACATGCAGGTTTTCTGTAACGATATAAAAATTTTCGGTTCACGGCGCGGCAGCGGAGAGTCCGTCTGGGATATAAAAAAGAAACTCGGTATTGTGTCCTACCGCCTTCATGTTGAATACCGCATGGTCGGCGGAACTGACCTTGAATCCGTTATTATCTCGGGGTTTCACGATTCCATCGGGTTGTACGAACCGAAAACCGATATAGAAAAAGCTGCCGCTGCTGCATGGCTCAAACTCGGCGGATTCTCCGGACGGGAGCGTGAATCGTTCGGTACGCTCAGCTACGGAGAACAGCGGGCCGTCCTTATTTTACGTGCAGCAGTCAAGCGTCCGCCCCTGCTTATTCTGGACGAACCGTGCCACGGTCTTGACGAAGAATACCGCCGGAAAATACTTGATCTGCTTGATCTGGTTGCCCAAAGCGGAACGACGACGCTGCTTCATGTAACGCACGACCCGACCGAAGTTCTTGCCTGTGAAAAGCATATTCTGGAACTGCATCCGGGCGAGACGCCGATGTATAGAATTCTGGAAAACTAAGATGAAAGGATCTGTCGTTTTATTTGTTGCGGGAGCTCTGTGCGGCCTGTTGCTTTCCTGCGTTTCAAATGAAAGTCCTGCTGCTTCAGGGAAAAAACCGCGGGGGCCGCTGACCGTCACTGATTCTTCATCGGTAATAGCAGGTACCGCACAACAGCCCCTGAACTGGAATACTTCCGGCATGAAAACCGAACTGCCGCCTTCCTACAAAGCTGAAAAAATCTATGGTGTTCCGGTTGTTTTTGCAGAGACGTGGATGTATGTACTGAACGGTCATGAAGATGAATTAAGCGATAAAGCCAAAACCCGGATTACGGATCTGTGCTATTTTTCGGCGGATATCGACTGCTACGGTGCTGTCACAGACGTTCCCGACCGGGCGGCGTTGAAAAATTTTGACGGGCGTGTTCATCTTGTCGCTACAAGCGACAGCCGGTCTCTGACTCATTTTATACTTGATCCTGCCGGAACAGCCCGTCGTCCGCTTGTCGATCAGCTGATTGCAGCCAGTACTGATTTCGACGGTCTTCAGATTGATTTCGAACTTGTTCCGAACAAAGACGGGGATAATTTCAGAAGCTTTCTTGCAGAATTGAAAAACCGGCTGCCGGATAAAATTCTCAGTGTCTGTGTTCCTGCCCGGACCCGTCCGTTGATCAATGACGTTTATGACTATGCGCCGCTTGTCCCGCTGGTAGATAAAATTTTTGTAATGGCCTATGACGAACACTGGTCGAACAGCACTCCCGGTCCCATTGCTTCCGTCGACTGGTGCCGTGCTATAGCGGACTACTCCGTACAGACAATACCGGTCGATAAACTGGTAATGGGAGTTTCTTTTTACGGAAGAACATGGGGTTCCGTTTCTGTCGATAAAGCCTGGTATTACAGCGGTATAAACCGCATTCTGCGGGAAAACAGGATACATTCCGTCGAACGTGACGATGGTATTCCTTTTTTTTCTTATACGACAAAACTCAAAGTGACCGGCTGGTTTGACGACGCCTATTCCATAGTCCGGCGGAACAGAATGTATTCAGCTGCCGGAGTCCTGAATATCGGATTCTGGCGGGCCGGGTTCGAAGATCCCGTTGTCTGGCAGTGGATAAAGGCTACCGAATAGGATTTTCCCTGCTTTTGCACAGCTGCGTTGTCATAAGCGGGATAAAACAGTAGAATAGAATTACACTATATAGCTCTTGAGGTATCTTATGATTTTTTCTCCGAATGAAATAGAACAGACCGTAAACATGTTTATGCGCCAGAAGCTCGATGTTCGTGCCATTACCATGGGAATTTCACTGCGTGATTGTGCCTGTGAAAGCGGAACGGAAAGCCGCCGGAGAATGTATGATAAAATAATGCGGTATGCAGGTAATCTGGTCAAAATAGGTAAAGATATTGAAACTGAATTCGGAGTACCGATAATCAACAAGCGTGTTTCCGTCACTCCTATTTCTCTCGTTGCGGAACCAAGCGGTGAAGATAGTTACGTTGAATGGGCCGTTATGCTGGACAAGATTGCAAAAGAACTCAATATAGATTTCGTCGGCGGGTTTTCCGCGCTGGTACAAAAAGGCTGTACGCCTGGTGACCGTATTCTCATCGATTCTATTCCGGAGGCGCTCTCCGTTACAGACCGTGTCTGTTCGTCCATAAATCTTGGTACGACGAAGAGCGGTTTGAATATGAATGCCGTTCGCGATATGGGACATATTGTAAAGAAAACAGCGGAACTCACCGGCGACCGAGACGGTATAGGCTGCGCAAAGCTGGTCGTATTCTGCAATGCGCCGGAAGACAATCCGTTTATGGCGGGAGCTTTTCACGGCCCGGGAGAAGGTGATGCCGTGCTTTCGGTCGGCGTCAGCGGTCCTGGAGTAATACTTGCGGCGGCAAAAGAATATAAAGGACGTCCCATAGATGAACTTGCAGAGGGTATCAAGAAGATGGCGTTCAAGATTACCCGTATGGGGCAGCTTGTCGGTACAGAGGCTGCAAAACGGCTCGGAGTTGATTTCGGCATACTGGATCTTTCGCTTGCACCGACCCCTGCTGTCGGTGATTCCGTTGCCCGTATTCTTGAAGAATGCGGCCTTGAAGGTGCCGGCGCTCCGGGAACAACCGCAGCGCTTGCCATGCTTACTGATATGGTTAAAAAAGGCGGAGTTATGGCAAGTACGAATGTCGGAGGTCTTTCCGGCGCTTTTATTCCGGTTTCGGAAGATGAAGGCATGATCAATGCCGTCAGACAACATTCCATTTGTCTTGAAAAACTGGAAGCCATGACGACCGTCTGTTCCGTCGGTCTCGATATGATTGCCATTCCCGGAGATACTCCTGCAGAAACGATCAGCGGTATCATGGCGGACGAACTTGCGATCGGGATGGTTAATAACAAGACGACAGCCGTCAGACTGATTCCCGTTCCCGGAAAAAAAGAAGGGGAGTGGGCCGAATTCGGCGGCCTGCTGGGCGGCGCTCCGATCATGGAAGTCAATAAATTCAGTTGTGCCGATTTTATCAATAGAGGAGGCCGGTTACCGGCACCTATCCACAGTTTCAGGAACTGATAGTTTATACTATGATATACAATATTTCCGGAAGACGGCATCGTACGACTGCTCTCTCCGGTTTTTATACGACGCTTTTTACGATAGCAGTACCGATTATCCTGCAGAATCTGATGCAGACGTTTGTCAATATGCTCGATACTGTCATGGTCGGACAGCTTGGGGCTGTTGAAATAGCTTCCGTCGGTCTCGGAAATCAGATTTTCTTTATGCTGAATATGGTCCTGTTCGGTATTTCGAGCGGCGGGTCCATTTTTATCGCCCAATACTGGGGGCACAAGGATGAATCAGGTATCAGGCGGACGACCGGCATCATGCTTTCGCTTTCGTTCGGAATCTCACTTGTCTTTACTGCCGGAGCTCTGTTTTTCCCCGAAGCTCTTATCGGCTTGTATTCAAGAGATCCTGCGGTTATTGCGACCGGAAGCAGATATTTGCGGTTCGTCGGAATAAGTTATCCGGTTATGGCGATAAGCTTTGCCTATCAGCTTGCTTTTCGTGCAACCGAACACGTAAAGCTTCCGATGGCTGCAACCGCCATATCCCTTGTCGTAAATGCATTTTTCAATTATGTTCTCATTTTCGGTGTTACCGTCGACAGTCCGTTCTCTATTCATATACCGGCGCTTGGCGTCGTTGGTGCTGCCGTTGCAACACTCATAGCGCGGATTGTCGAATTTCTGATAACCGTCATCTATTCATACCGGAAAAAATTCGAACCGTGCGGATCTTTTTCAGATCTGACCGGCTTTACGAGGTCTGCGCTGGCGAAGTTTCTGCGGATTGCATTTCCTGTCATGGTCAATGAAACGATGTGGGGACTGGGAACGACGTTTGAAAACAGTATTTTTGCCCATGCAGGAACCAATGCCATTGCTGCGTTCAATATTACCGGAACGGTATCGCAGCTCACCTGGGTTTTCTTTATAGGGGTCGGCAACGCCGCCGGTATAATTATCGGAAAACAGATCGGCGCCGGACAGGATGCTGTTGCCAGAAGATATGCGGGACGGTTTGCCTGGTTTATGCCGCTTATGGCAGTCTTCTTTGCCCTGCTGCTGTATCCGTTGTCGCTGATACTGCCGTTTCTGTTTAAAGTTGACGACGGCATACTGTATCAGGCTCAGCTTATGCTGTATGTTATGATGGTCTTTTATCCGTTCAATGCTTTTAATATGTGCATGATTGTCGGCGTCTGCCGGTCCGGCGGAGATACCGTCTATGCGGCTTTTGCCGATTTATTCTGGATGTGGGCGGTGGCAATTCCGCTCGGAGCGCTGACCGCATTTGTCTGGCACGGTCTGCCGTGGCTTATTTTTCTTGCACTGCAGAGCGAACAGCTGGTCAAGGCGGTTACCGTTTTTATCCGTCTGCGATCCGGCAGGTGGCTTCACCATGTTTCCGTGTAGAAATGGTACCGTTCAGGTACGATAGCATGAAACTTCTGCCGATGTCGGATACATTACGTGGCCCCGTCCGTGCTTTTACTGCCCGATATGAATATTGTTGTGTTGAACTTATGGCCGGCATACTTCAGGGTGCCGGGAATATCTTTGTACTGATAAAAGACAGTGGTGAAATTTTCGGTGTGCTTCAGCTCTACGGAACAGGGTCTGTTTTCCACTGTCTTCCGTTTTGTTCCGGTCCAGCCGGTCCCGACGTTATTGCAGCCCGGAAACTTGTTTCCGGAATGCTTGCCGGAAGGAAACTTTTCTGTATTGTCGGAGAACGTGCCGGCACGGCATTCCTGTGTTCTGCACTTCCCCCGGCTCTTGTGCCGGCTGCCCCGGTCAGGAACGTTCTGATGGTCCGCCGGAACGGGTTCCGGCAGCCGGGTGACCAACCTGCCGCCGGTGTCGTACGATGTTCCGGACGTGATGCAGGGCTCCTTTATCCTCTGCAGGCTGCATATGAACAGGAAGAGGTGTTACCCGGTACATCGCTGCGGTTTAACGCCGCCGCCTGCCGGTTACAGCTTGAAAGAACACTGAGAAGCCAGCTGGTTTTTGCATACCGGATTCCCACCGGTACTGCGGAAGGTTCCCGGTTTGCGGCGAAAGCGGGAACAAGCGTACAGGGATCGGCCTGGGCCCGGATCGGAGGCGTTTTTACTGAAAAAGAAAGCCGCCGCAAAGGATATGCGTATTACGTACTTGTACAGCTTGTAACAGCGCTCCGCGCAGCGGGAAAGAGCGCTTCTCTTTTTGTTAAGGAAAAGAATACAGCGGCGCGCTGTCTGTATGAAAAAGCCGGGTTTACCGTTATCGGCGGCTTTGATCTGGTGTATTTAAATCCGGATGCTCCCGTCCGGGGCTGAAGAGCTTCTGTTCCGCTGCACCGTATGGTGTATATAATTACGATTAGTATGTATATTTTTTCATTTTCCTCTTGAAAACCATTGGAAATTTTCGTAAAGTAAACCAGTATTCATAAAAGAATCACGTCAGCAAAAATATCTGCATATGAAAGGAGCAGCAAGTGGATTCACAAATTATAGCACGTTTAATTGCGTTTATCCTGTATCTTGGCATGATGGTTTTTATCGGTCTCAGATACATGCGGAAAAATAATTCGTCGAGCGATTTTTTTCTCGGCGGGCGGAATATCGGTCCGTGGATGACCGCGTTAAGTGCAGAAGCATCGGATATGTCGGGATGGCTGCTCATGGGACTTCCGGGCGTTGCTTATCTTACCGGCATGAAAGAAGCGTTCTGGACTGCGGTCGGTCTTGAAATAGGTACCTACCTTAACTGGCTTCTTGTTGCAAAACCGCTTAGAAAGTACACGAAAGCCTGCGGAGACGCGATTACGATTCCTGAATTCCTGACAAACCGTTATAAAGATACGTCGCACGTCATATCGTTTATTTCGGTGGTATTCATCATTATTTTCTTTACGATTTATACGGCAAGCGGATTTGTTTCCTGTGCAAAACTTATCAATTCCGTATTCGGACTTCCGTATAAACTTTCTCTCTTTATCGGTATTGCCGTTATCCTGTCCTATACGCTGCTCGGCGGTTTTCTGGCTGTCTGTGCGACGGATTTTATTCAGGGTTCGCTTATGTTCATCGTTCTTATAATAACGACTGCTGTTATCCTCATTGTACTCGGCGGCCCTGCCGCAGCGAATGCACAGGTAAGCGTTTACGGAGCACAGTTTCTGAATCCGTTCGTTGACGACGGAACGGGGTTCGGCGTCAAGGACATTGTTTCGTCGCTCGCCTGGGGACTGGGATATTTCGGTATGCCGCATATACTGGTCCGTTTTATGGGTGTCCGCAAAAGCAGCGATATAAAACTTTCCCGCCGTATAGCAATGATATGGGTAACTATGGCATTCATTGCCGCTCTGCTTATCGGTTCGCTTGCGAAAGTCTATCTTAAAACACCGCTTGCTGCCGGTACCCAGGAAACCGTAATTATCGAAACGCTCAAGCAGATGTATCCGGCTTTCATCG
>JALCCK010000026.1 GCA_022640795.1 Treponema sp. | reverse complement strand
TATACGGGCGATGTGACTTTTGGAACTGATACGACTTTGACTGCATATGGAAGCAGTACGGCTCAATTGGTGACGTTCAGTGGGGATGTGACCGGCGGAACGCATTCACTGACGCTGGGAACAGTAAGTACTGCACCGACGAACGTGAGTTTTGGCGGAACGGTGAGCGGCATAACAGTGCTTGACGTGAGCGGTGCGACTGCGGTCAATACATCGTCGGTCACGACGACTGGCACGCAGACATATACGGGCGATGTGACTTTTGGAACTGATACGACTTTGACTGCATATGGAAGCAGTACGGCTCAATTGGTGACGTTCAGTGGGGATGTGACCGGCGGAACGCATTCACTGACGCTGGGAACAGTAAATACTGTACCGACGAACGTGAGTTTTGGCGGAACAGTGAGCGGCATAACAGTGCTTGACGTGAGCGGTGCGACTGCAATTAATACGTCGTCCGTCACGACGACTGGCACGCAGACATATACGGGCGATGTGACTTTTGGAACTGATACGACTTTGACTGCATATGGAAGCAGTACGGCTCAATTGGTGACGTTCAGTGGGAATGTGACCGGCGGAACGCATTCACTGACGCTGGGAACAGTAAGTACTGCACCGACGAACGTGAGTTTTGGCGGAACGGTGAGCGGCATAACAACGCTCTCCGTGAGCGGAACGACCGGAATTGCATCAGGAAAAACGGTCACGACGAGCGATGTGCAGACATACGCCGGTGACGTTACCAACGGCGGGACAATAAACGTACCTTCGGTTGCAACCGGGGATGCAGCAGCTCTTTTTAAGTCGGCATATACAGGGAACAATGGAAGTTATCTTACGGGAAGTACTACGACAAATCCGTATATTGATTTTTACGGAGATGTTTCGATGGGTACTTTTAACGCAAACGGGGATGTGGTCAGATTCTGCGGGACGGGAGATCAGGCATTTGTTCCCGGTAGTACGAATTCATATAACAATATATCTGTGACAAATACGTCGGGAACTATTTCAATAGCAGACGGGAATGCATTCGTTCAGGACACCACAGCCGGTACCTATATTTTTGAAGTAGCAGATGGTGCTAAGGTGACTGTGGGTACCGGTAAGTTTACTGCTGATACACTTTCAGTTGAGGGGGCAGGGACGTTTACTCAGACGGGAGATAACAGCGGATCCGACAGTGGAGTCACATATCTTCAGTCCGTTCTGAACATCACGGGGACAGGCAGCGTCACGTGGGATTCCGGCATTTCAGGCGGGTATCTGACACTCGGAGGATGCAGCTCGACCGGTACCGTTGCCTTTAATCATAAGAATGTAACGATAACAGGCAGTGCGACTTTGACCGGGGTTGTGTTCTATGACTTGTATATACCCGATGGAGTAACGGTGACGAATGGCGGTGAGATTACGGTTATCCGTAATTTTACGCTGAGTGATGCGGATTCCGATACGCAGAACGGAACATATACACCCGGCTCCGGTATATTATATCTAGGGGGGATGGCTTCAAGCGGTGTTGCAAGTGCCGATGGAACGGTGTCCGATAATTCCACTACCGTACAGTCTCTGGGAACAGTCGTTATTAACGACAACTCGCAGACAGCAGCCAAGACAGCTGCAACCGCATTGGAAATCGCTGCTCTTACAGTCACAGACGGAACGCTTGATCTTGCAACAAACAATGCTGCTCTTACGGTAACGGGTACGGCTGTTAACGACGGTACGATTACGGGGAGTAGTTCTGCTTCTTCTCCTGCGGCGCTTACCTTTACCGGAAAATACAGCGGATCAGGTACTTTGACGGCGACAAAAGGAACAACCTATTTTAAAGGTGATGCCGATCTGAGCGGAACTGCGTTTACCGCAAACAACGGAACGGTGGAATTCAGCGGAAGCGGAACTTCCGGACAGACGCTGACACTGGGAAGTTCTGATACGACATTCAATACGCTGGAAATAAATACGACAGGAACCTCGTTCACGCTTGCGGATGGAACCGGAAAACTTACTGCAGCAACGCTGTCTGATGCAGCCGGCGGGACAGAAAATATTATTTTTAATGCTTCTGTTTCCGTTACAAATGGAACAACATTCAATACGACTGGTACGGTGACGCTCGGCAATGCTTCCGATGATACGTGTGCGTTTACCGGTGGTGTTGTACATACGGCGGGTGATACGAACTTCGCAGGTACAGTAACGGCTTCAGATAAGGATGTGTCTTTTGCGGTTGCAGTGCTGACAGCTGATACGGTAATAAACACAGGTTCCGGTTCCGGAAACATCCTGTTCGGTTCAGCGGTATCGGGCAGCGGCTGTGCACTAACGCTTACCGCGGGAACAGGAAATGTTGAATTAAAAGGACAAGTGGGAGCGGTCGGCTCTTCGCTGGGAGCGCTGACGATCAATTCAGCATATAATGTCGCTGGTGATAACGTATCTGCCGGTAATCCTTCCGTTGACACGGGAACAATCTATGCTGCAAGTCTGACGCAGAGTGCCGGAACGGGAACGACGATGCTGGGAGTGGTAACGCTGACGGGTGCGATGGACCTGACTGCAAAAGGTGTGGGAATCATAGGCGACGGTACCATAACGACGGCATCATCTGTATCGTTGACGGGCGGTTCTGTCGACCTGAATGGCACGGTGACTGCTGATAATGGATTCAGTTCCACGGGAACGACGTTTGACAATACCGGGGCCATTATAACGACGACGGGAACAGATCTCACGATAAATCATACGGGAGCCGTGACTGTCGGTGCGGCGCTTTCATCCGGTGCAGGGGCTATCGATATTGATTCTGCTTCGACACTTTCAATTACAGATACAATTGATACAACGACAGGGAACGTCACCGTTGATTCGACGGATTTGGCAACGCTGGACAGTGCGGCGGACATAACGACGACGACGGGGAACGTGACGTTCGGAGCAGATAAAACGGGGACGCTTTCTACGGCCGGGGATGTTACGACTGAAGGCGTGACGGCGGACACAAGCGGAGCGGTGACGTTTACGAATGATGTAACGCTGACCGGTCCGGTTACGATTACAACTGATAATAACAGCAGTACGGGCGGAGCGGTGACCTTTGATTCAACGGTAGACAGTGATTCGACTGCGCGAGCGCTGACGATAGAAGCGGGGACCGGGGCCGTGGAGTTTACCGGGGCGGTCGGTACGACTGCGCTGGCATCTTTAACGCTGACCGATGCCGGCGCACTGACGTTTGACGATGCTCTTACCGTAACGGGAGCTCTGACCCAGACGAAAGCCGCCACCGGAGCGACGACTTTCGGCGGCAGTACGGCTGCTGCTGCGACTTCCGTAGGTTCCGCCGACTTGAACGGTACGTCGTATACCCTGTACGGGACCTTTACGACAACAAACGGCGGTATGACCGTAACCAACAGTGATGTGTTCCTGACCGAAGAAGATGCGGACATCACGGTTTATTCCGGCTCGGATTTTACGCAGGACGGATCAGGCCTGAGTCAGCTTGCGGGCGGCATTACCACGTCCGGTTCCGGCGCAATTACGTTTGCTTCGGACGTATATCTGTACGGGGACGGCGGTACTGATTCTGCGATGACGTTCGGTGGAGGCAGCGGCGAAATTACACTAACAGACGGATCTTCCGGATACCGTGATCTGCATATTGCGGCGGATTCCGGCAAAACGGTAACGATCGGTTCTCCGCTCAAGGCGCAGAATGTTGCGCTTTACGACGGAACCGTTACGCTCGGAGCGAACTGCAGCAGTATAACGACGACGGAAGATCTTGTTCTGCTGAACGGTACTGCATCTTCGATGTATAACGATGATGTTGCGACTGACGGCAGTTCCGGGGTCGACTACCTTTTTGCCTACAAGAACAGCGGCCGGTCGGACACCGGGACGGAAACAGCCGCAATTTCACTCGATGCTGATCCTTCCGATACTGATGATACGCACCCGTATTCCGCGTTCCCGCAGACACTGCCGGACGGAGAGACTTCGATCGGTCATACGGCATATACCGGTACCGTTACGGGATCGTCGCTCAATGATAATACTATTACTGTCGGACAGAATTTCTACGACAACGGCGTTGATCTTGAAGGTTCCTCCTCATGGACGCTGGAACTGCCGGCGAACGATACGGCAACCTCTGCATTCGCCGAAGCGTATAACATGGCGTTTGCCTATTGTACGGTTTCGTGCAGTGATTCCGGCGGAACCGCGTGGGTTGCAGCGGGCGAAAACTGTACGAACGGCGGGGACAATACAAATGTTGCATTCAGCCGGCCGGTACTTCTTGAAAACGATACGTCCGAAGACCGTGATACCGGGACGGTGACTGATTCCGGCTGGACAACGAATCTTTCCGGCACGTATACGGTGTACGACGATGTTATCCGCGTGGAATTTGTCGATTCTGTTTCTGGGGATTCTTTAAAAATAGAAAACAGCAATAACGAGATATACAAGGCCCTTTCAAACATCACGTATGACAACGACGGGTCGTCGACAGCGTTTACCGGAACGTATGTCGACGCCGACTGTATTGAATCTACCGGTACTGCAGACGACGGTTCCGACAGTGCAGGAGATCTTTCTGTCTTCTATATAAAAGCGGCAGATACCTGGAATACAGATGCAACCGGTATTTCCGCCGGGCAGAGTGACGACGATACGACGACCTCTGACGGGGTGACGGTTCATTACGACGAAAGTACCGACCGGAGCGGCGATCATAAAAACGTCGTTCCGTATATCGATCTTCCGAAGGCTCTTAGCGGTGTCTATGCGACGCTGCGCGACTGTCACAAGAACAGAATCGGCAATTATGACGGCGAACCGTCTGCTTCCGATTATGATATAGATGGCGACGGAACCGACGATGCAAATACGTCTGCCGCAGACGGCCGGTTTACTGCGGTTGCGGACCGGGCATCTCCGGTGCTTATTGAAGCCTTTACCGGACAGGAACTGCATACTGCATACGACAGTTCTGCCGGAGCTTCCAGCCAGCCGTATTATGATGCGCATAATTTTATCGAACTGCGGTATTCCGAACCGGTCGACATCGGTGATATGGCGGCTGTTCCGGACGATGTAACGACGGTAGAAAACCAGCAGGCAGATACGTCGTACAGTTCTGATTCAGTTCACGGCGGTGCCATTGAAAACAGTTCGTCCGGAATAACGTCGGACGGTCTTGTTGAAATTTCCGACGGTGCTATAACCGCCGGTTCTACTGACGGAACCGATGCCGATATCGTTCATTCTCTGTACCGCGTGTTCCCGCTGTATGCCGGAGCCGATGCGGATATCCAGACGGACCGCATCCGTATCGGCATAGCAGCATATGTTGATGCGGATGATACTTCCGTAACCGATACTTCCGGTAATAGCTACAAAAAGTGGATCGGCTATATCGACAGTGCGACGGAACCGTCGGGAACGGCCGTAAGCATAGCGAACAGTTATATTACCGACCTTTCCGTGAATGCCAATATACTGGATGCTACGGCCGCTACTGCATCGTTGACCAGTCATAAATTATCCGCTGTAACGGTGAATACGGCTGCTGCTGACGCAGCTTCTGTAACGGCCGCTGCGACGACGCTCTACGGCAGCTGGGATACGTCAGCGCCGGTGTTTGCACCGTTCAGGGGAGTCAGCGATACATGGAGCAGCGACCTTTCTGAATATGAGGCGGTTGGTACGGCGACTGACGGTAGTACAACGCTGGATAGAATCGAGTTCCATCTGCTCGACAATACGCCGAAATATACATCCTCAGAAGCCCAATGGTATTCGAGAGTCGGATGGTGCAATGGGTCTGACTCTTCGACACTGAAGCTTTCTACTTCGTATGCTGCGGATATTTTCGGCGGTTCACGTCCTTTCACGGATTCTGCTAATCAGACCTCGGGTGGCATCAGATATGCGTCACTCTATGATGCTGCGTCGAGTTTTAAGTATACGACCGATACCGACGGAACACCGTCGACGGACTTTGCCGATACTACCATTACCGGTGGTGCGCAGGGAACATTGTTTCTTCCGTCAAACAGCACATACAATGAGACAGGCAGCGAAGACGGGTTGTATTTTGCCGTTTATTTTTCCGATTCAATATTATCGCTTCGGACAACTTTTGCAGTAAAGTATACACAGGGAACTATAACGGACCTTGCCGGTAATAGACTCAAAACCGCCACCATAGATACCGTTGACCGTACGCCTCCGGAATTCAATATGACTGTAGCTCCACTCGGCGGAGACAAACTGTATGTTGTAGTTTCAAAATCGGTGACTGATGAGTTTACGTATTATGAAGACAGTACGACTTCTGAGGTCCTTGATACCTGGGAGTACATTCCGAAATGTCTGGAATTATTTGATTCCAGGACCGACGCGGCTGCAACTGATATTGAAATCAAAGATACTCCAGCGGAATTAGTGTTCAGAAACAGTGATGCGACCGGATTTATCCTGACTACGACAGAGAATATTACACTTTCAGATGTTGAAAATCTCTATTTACGGGTGAATGTATCCGACACGTCACTTGATCCGGCGACCGGTATAGGCGGTTCGTATGTGTCGTATATTCAGGATGAAACGGGAAATTATGTAACGAATTACGATGCGCATGCCGTGAGTGATTTCGCGGTAAATGCGGTTAATCCCCAGTATGCGTACGACAACAGACTGACTGATGAAGAAGAAGATATTACGTCCGGCCTCTACGAAGACGGCAGCTGGGCCGTACACGACTGGAATGCGGATCAGCATAATTACGGAACGCTGCTTACCGATCATGATATATTTGTCGCTTCTGAATTATACGACGGTACGACCGATAATACGGGCGGTCTTCCGGACTATCTGACGGTGTATCTTTCCCGCAGCCCGGACAGCAGTTCCGTTTCAACGGAATATAACGACAATAACGGAAATAGTGATTCCGACGGCAGAAGTGTGAACGACTGGCGGATATGGCTGCCGAATGTTACGTCGGATATCTTTAAAAATCTTGCACCGGCAAATAATACCCAGTATGTTGCGTTCAGTGACTTTGAGTTTCCCGATCAGGAGACGGACCCGAATACGGTGACCTTTACCTTGCCGGTAACAACGGATACTGCTTACAGTTCATGGCAGGCCGGGGACCAGATCAGTTTCCTGTTCGGCATCAACGACAGCGACGGTAATCCGGTGACGATCATTCATTCGCCGGAAGCCGATGACAGCAGCGGTTCCAGTTACAGCGGAACTTCGATGCCGTTGTATGCGCTGCGTCTCAAAGACAGCTCCGATATAACCAGTCTCGATTTGTGGTCCTTTAAATTGAAGGATTATTCTGCACAGCGCGGCGGTGTCACGATACTCAATAACGTCATAAACGTGAACAACGGTGAAAAGACGGTTGTCGAAGTAAAGATGCCGTCTTCGGGGAATCTGAATGTCATTGTCATGACGCTGGACGGTAATATTATCAAATATCTGCAGCACGGACGGACGTCTAAAGGACTGCATTACTATCGCTGGGACGGTACGAACAAAGCAGGTAACAAAGTTGCACGCGGTCTCTATTTTATCCGGGTCGTCGGTCCGGATATAGACGAAACCCGCAAGGTTATGTGCGTCAAAAAATAAAGAACCGATTCACTTGACTGCCGGTCGGAAATGATACATACTACGTCCATGCGTACAGCAGCTGATAGAAAACTACCGCGGTTTGCCGATTTCGGGCGTGTGTCGGCTCCCGATCTCTGTATATTTCCGGGTGTTTTGGATAATATCAGTCTCGAGGGCTGCAGAGTTCGATTTCCTGCTGAAGTAAAGCCTGATTCTGATAGTGATTACACAGTACAAATTCTTCCTTCCAGAAAAATGTCGGGAGGTCCGCTGACGCTGATCTGCCACCCTATGTGGAAGACGGTGAAAAGCGGAACAACCTGTATCGGTTTTATGATTTTACGGTCTCCCGACACCGTCCGGCTGGCGGATTATATCGATGATCTTGACCGTGAAGCGGAACTGGATGAAGATATTGAAAACCGGATAAAAGATACGGAATGTCAGTTCATATAGAAAAAAAGGAAGGCTTCGCTTTTCTGTCTTTTCCCGAAATGCCGGATATGCTTGCCGCGGAATTTTCGGAACGTCTGAAAATTTCAGATCGTCCTGTCCGGTACGGTGAGCTTTTGTATTATGCCGGCTGTAATGCCGGTGACCGGATACCGTACTGGTGCAGAACGGCACTGACGGATCTTTTTCTGCTGCATTTTGATTCTATCCGTGAGGCGGCCGGATCGCTTGCAGAAATCCAGCGGAACTGGGCACCGTATCAGTTTCATCTTTTCCGTCGGGCATCGCTCATACAGGACCGGCTGCCGTATATTAATCTGAAACTCCGGAAATTCCCGCTGGTTATTCCGCACAGTCCGATGGGACTGTATACGCTGATTGATGAAAAAACGATTCTTGCTTCTGCCGCAACGACAAGTCCGCTTCCTGCCGGTTTGCTGCAGTTTGAAGAGGATCATGAAAATCCGCCGAGCAGGGCATATCTGAAACTGCAGGAAAGTCTTGCGATGGCGTGCTACTTCTTCGGCGTTGAGCTTCCCCATGCCGGACAGCGCTGTTTTGAAGCGGGAGCCTGCCCCGGCGGCTGGACGTGGGTACTGGCAGGACTGGGATGCAGCGTTACTGCCGTTGATCGTGCCGAACTTGCTCCGTCGCTTATGAAAAATCCGCTTGTAACATTTACCGCGCACGATGCGTTTACGATGCAGCCTGAATCTGTCGGCCGCTGCGACTGGGTTTTCAGCGATGTCATCTGCTACCCTGAACGGCTTTTTGAATGGGTAAACAAATGGCTTTCAAGCGGTCTGGTAAAAAATATGATATGTACGATAAAAATGCAGGGAACGATAGACTGGGATATCGTTTCCCGGTTTGCCGCCGTTCCGTCAAGCCGCGTCGTTCATCTGAATTATAACAAGCATGAACTTACGTGGATTCATTGCGGCAGCTGAAAAATTACTATTCGGCAAAATTGAACGGTGTTTCCTGATAGACATAATAGTTGAGCCAGTTCGAATAGAACAGGTGGGCGGTACTGCGCCAGGTCGAAAGCGGTGGAAGGCTTGTGTCGTTCCCCGGAAAATAGTTTTTCGGTACTTCAATCGGCAGTCCGGAATCTTTATCTCGCCAGTATTCTTCCGCAAGCGTTCTGGTATCGTATTCGAGGTGGCCGGTCATGAATATTTCCCGGTTATCGTTTGATTTTACGATGGTAACGCCGCATTCGTCGGATTGTGCCAGTATTGTCAGCTCAGGATGCTGAATAACGTCGCTGTAGTGTACGGTCGTATGACGTGACTGCGGAATAGGAAACGAATCGTCGAATCCGCGCAGCAGCGGATCTGCCAGCGTCGTCCGCTGATTCTGGAATATGCCGAACAGTTTTTTATCGAGTTTCTTTTTGGGAATACCATGCAGATGATAGAGCCCCGCCTGTGCTCCCCAGCAGATGTACAGCGTTGAAAAGACGCTGGTACGGGCCCAGTCCATGATTTCACAGAGATCGGTCCAGTAGTCCACTTCTTCAAACGGCAGCTGCTCTACCGGTGCACCGGTAATTATCATACCGTCGAAGTGATGTTTGAAAAGATCGTTTGATCCTATATAGAATTTCTGCAGATGCTCTTCGTTTATGTTTTTTGATTCGTGATTTTCCATGCGGATGAGCGATATTTCCACCTGCAGCGGTGTGTTTCCGAGCAGTCTGAGCAGTTGTGTTTCGGTCGCTATCTTTGTCGGCATAAGATTCACAATCGCTATTTTCAGCGGCCGTATGTCCTGGGCGCCAGCCCGTTTGTCTGTCATAACGAATATGTTTTCATTTTCAAGGATTCTGCGTGCCGGGAGATCTGATCGTATTTTAATAGGCATGATGACAAGTATAGCAAATGTGCCGTTTTTTTGCTATACTGATTTTATGAGCTCGTTACGGAACTATCGTGCAGCGGCAAAAAAGTTACGGCTTTTATCGTATTCTTCAAAGACAGAAGTGGAACCTTTCCGCAGCAGAATAGAAAAGAAATTTTGTGCTCCCGTTTTACCGAATCATGTTGAAGTTTCCGAACGTGATTTCGGGGGAGTGACGTGTGATCTTCTTGAACCGGAACTGTATTCTTCCCGGCGGATTATGATTTATGTTCACGGCGGGTCGTTTATCGGCGGTTCCCGGTTTTCATGGCGGCAGTTCTGCGCTGCACAGGCACATGCTGATTCCTGCAGAATCGTCGTTCCCGAGTACCGGCTCGCACCCCGGTATGCGTTCCCTTCCGCACTGGAAGATCTGCAGGCTGTGTTTAAGGCCGTGTATACGGACGAACAGGTCGCCCGTTCGCTTGATACGGAACTGACCGGTGATACCGAAATTCTTATCGGTGCCGACAGTGCCGGAGCTTCCATTGCGCTTGCTCTTGTATTGAATCTGCGCGAGCGGTTCAGAAAATGTATCCGGCAGATAGTCCTGTTTTCACCGTGGTTGAATATTTCGGCAGATTCTTCGCTGCTTGCGGGGAAATCGATGAATGACGGTGTCGTGAATTCCGACTGTATACGCCGCAGCGGAGATCTCTATACGTATGAGACAAATCTGAGCAATCCGCTTGTTTCACCGGTGAAGTGCCGTCGGGAAAATCTGAAATACTTTCCGCCCGTCTATATACAGGCAGGCGGAAAAGAAGCAATGCTTCCCGACGCTGAACAATTCAGAAAGCTGCTGCTGGATGCGGGTGTTGCGTGCGTGCTTGATGTATGGCCGGATCTCCCGCCGTTATTTCAGATGGCGGACGAGTATTTTCCGGAATCGCATCTTGCCGTCGAAAAGGTCGGGAATCTGATTACCGGCCGCAGTTCGGATCGCGGCAAAATTGTTGCCGAAGGCTGCCCTGCGCTTGAGCGGAGCCTTACAGCCGAGGCCTGAGAAAAACAGAATGGAATTACTGGCACCGGCGGGTAACGTCGATAAACTATACTACGCGTATGCATACGGCGCTGACGCTGCATATATCGGATTGAAAAAATTTTCCCTCAGAGTTAAAGCCGATAATTTTTATGATGATGAATACCGGGCGGTGACGGAACTCAAGAAAAAATTTCCCGGCAGACGACTGCATTGTGCTTTGAATATCAGCTTTCACAATCGCGATATAGAACATCTGAAGGACAGCATGGAGTATTTCCGGCAGTATCCTGTCGACGCGTTCATCGTTCAGGATCTGGGAATCGTGCCGCTGCTGCAGAAAAATTTTCCGGAAGCGGCACTCCATTTGAGTACGCAGGCAAGCTGCATCAATTCCGAAGCGGTGAAAATGTATAAATCGCTCGGGTTCAGCCGTATCGTTCTCGGAAGAGAAACTTCTCTTGCTGAGATACGGCAGATAAAGGATGCAGTTCCCGATATGGAACTGGAAGCGTTCTGCCACGGGGCAATGTGTATTGCCTATTCCGGGCGCTGCCTGATGAGCGCCTATATGAACGGCCGCAGTGCCCAGGCTGGTCTCTGTTCCCATTCGTGCCGGTGGAATTATGATGTACTTGTCGACGGAAAGAAAATTTCTGAATCGATCGCCCAGTCCGGTGCGCTCGTCCTTCGGGAGCAAAGCCGGCCTGATGAACTGTATCCGGTGTTTGAGGGTGATGATTTTACTGCGGTTCTTTCAAGTAAGGATCTTTGTATGATAGATCATCTTGCCGATATGAAGGCTGCAGGTCTCGATTCTGTCAAAATCGAAGGACGAATGAAAAGCGTGTATTACGTTGCGCTGGTGACGCTTGCGTACCGGAAAGCCCTTGACGTACTCGACGGAAAAATTTCACCGGAAGCGGCAGCTCCGTTTATTGCGGAACTTGACAACGTAAGTCACCGGGAATGTTCGACCGGGTTTTATTACAGCCGTACGGACGCCGATAAGACAACGGCAGGGGCCAGCGACAGTCCCTATCTGCTTGCAGCGGAGATCGGAGACATTTTACCGGAAGATGCTGCCCGGAAAATTTTTGCTGCCGGTGAAAAAACGGTCCGGGACCGCGAGGCGGACGTTGCACACCTGCATCCCGCCGCTGCTGCGGCCCGGCGGCGTGACTGGGAAAAGCATCCGGAACGTGCTCCCGCCGCCGCGACTGCTGCCTGCCGATGGAATCTCTATCATATTACCCCGCTGAATAAAATCAGTACCGGTATGACGCTGGAGTTCATATCGCCCGAGCGTGCTCCCGTCACTGCTCCTGCCGGTACCTGGAGTCTCGTTGATCCGGTATCCGGAACGCAGCGTTTATGGGGATGCGGCGGACACGATTTCCTGTTGTATACCCGGTTTTCGCTTTCGCCGGGAACGCTTGTCAGAATTCATGATCCCGATTACATTCCCGGAACTATCCGCGACCCCGGGCGGTAGACTACAGCATACCGCTACTTCGAAGCTTTTTTCTGTTTTGAAACAACGTCGAATATGACGGCTGCGAGAAGGACGAGTCCTTTGACCGCTTTCTGCCAGTTGGCGTCGACGCCGAGAATTGACATACCGTTATTCAGAACTCCCATGAATATAGCGCCGATTACTGCTCCGCCAACGGTTCCCGTTCCGCCGTATGCGGATGCGCCGCCGACAAAACAGGAACCGATGGCATCCATTTCATACATATTACCGGCGGTCGGTGCTGCAGAATTGAATCGTGCAACGCAGACAAGCGCAGCTATAGCAGAA
Organism: Treponema sp.; assembly: GCA_022640795.1. Lineage (GTDB taxonomy): Bacteria > Spirochaetota > Spirochaetia > Treponematales > Treponemataceae > Treponema_D. The sequence goes on along the minus strand of JALCCK010000026.1, from coordinate 22,735 downwards.
AGAAAGCCCATATTTGTATAGGCAAAGAACATGACGTTATCGGTATTGACACCCGACAGCTTTGCAGCTTTCATATTGCCGCCGAGTGCATACAGATATCGTCCGGGGACGGTGTTCTGGGTATAGTAGGCGTAGGCAAGTACGATGACGGAAATAATGATGAGAATTGCGGGGATGCCTTTATGTTGTCCGAGCAGATAGGCTATGAAAAGTACCACGGCCGAAACGAGTATGAGCCTTATTATGAAGGCTGCAGAAGAACTGATTTCATACCCTTTTTTCCTTTTTCGGGTACGACTGATTATCTGACTTGCAAGAAACACGATGCAGCAGATGACGGCAATACTCATCGTGACGGTCATTATCATCGCAGCCGTTGCTTTTTCACCCGGAAAATAACTTGAAAATAGAACCAGATAGTTGTCGGGCAGCGGTGAAATAGTCATTCCGTTCAGAACAATGAGTGCAACGCCCCGCCACAGCAGCATACCGGCAAGCGTTACAATAAACGGTGGAATATGGACGTATGCTATCCATACGCCGTGGAATGCTCCGATGAGAATTCCGAAGAGGAGACAGATAAGAATTGAAAGATACACATTCCAGTGCAGATTGACGATCAGGGTGCCGCCGATCGCACCTACCAGCGCAACAATCGAACCGACGGAAAGGTCTATGTTACCGCCGGTCAGAATACACAACAGCATGCCGGTCGCAAGAATGACGACATACGAGTTCTGGTTTATTATGTTTGTTATATTGGACGGAGCAAACAATGATCCATGGTCTGTCGCAAGAATAAGCAGCTGGAATAACAACATAACCAGTACCAGTGCTATGAGCATGGTGTTTTTTTTCAAAGCATTTTTTATCGAAAGTGAAGTGGTCGTTGACATTATTAACGTGCTCCTTTTGATGAATTTATGATAAGTGACATTATTGATTCCTGCGTCGCCCGGGACCCCTGAAGTTCTCCGACGATTTTACCTTCGTTCATGACATATATCCTGTCGCACATACCGAGTATTTCCGGCATCTCCGACGAAATAAAGATGACGGATTTTCCCTGTCCGACCATTTTGTTGATGATACAGTAAATTTCATATTTCGCGCCGACATCTATTCCCCGTGTCGGTTCGTCGAGAATCAGAATATCCGGTTCTGCAAAGAGCCATTTTCCCAAAAGAACTTTCTGCTGGTTCCCGCCCGAAAGATTTTCTACAAATTCGCGGACACTGGAACACTTGGTATGCATTTCGGTAATCATTTCTTTGGTATATTTATTTTCAAGATCAAAATCGACAATATTATGATGTGCAATTCTTGAAGGGCGTGCTGCCGTCGTATTCCGGCAGATTGATTCGCTCAGTATAAGGCCGTTTCCTTTCCTGTCTTCAGTGGCATATGCCAGTCCCTGTTTTATTGCCGAACGTACATTCGGTATTTCTGTTTCTTTTCCGTTTATAAATAGTTTGCCCTGTATGTTAGAGCCGTAGGATTTCCCGAAGACGCTCATGGCAAGTTCTGTTCTTCCGGCTCCCATAAGTCCGCTGATGCCGACGACTTCTCCTTTGCGGACATTCAAATTTATATGGTCGCAGACTTTAACTCCTTCATAAACAGGATGATTTACACACCAGTCTTTTATTTCAAATTTGACCGTACCGATATGCGGTGTCCGTTTCGGGAATCTGTCCGTAAGTGTTCGCCCGACCATTGCAGAAATAATAGTATCTTCTTTCGGTTTTTCTTTCGCAGTATCAAAATTCTGAATAACCGTTCCGTCCCGTATAACCGTAATTTTATCGGCTACATAGGAGACTTCATTCAGTTTGTGTGAAATAAGAATGGAAGTCATTCCTTTTTTCTTGAATGCCAGCAGAAGATCAAGCAGTGCCCTTGCCTCCGTATCGTTCAGGGAGGCGGTCGGTTCGTCAAGAATAAGCAGCCGGACTTTTTTACCCAGTGCCTTTGCTATTTCAACAAGCTGCTGTTTACCGATACCAAGATCTTTTATAAGTGTGTGCGGAGATTCTTTAAGACCAACCATTTTGAGCAGGTCGGCAGCTTTTTCATATGTTTCCCCCCAGTCGATTTTATTTTTCCGGCCGCGTTCGTTTCCCAGAAACATGTTTTCACCGATGGTCAGCAGCGGAACAAGCGCCAGCTCCTGATGGATGATGACGATGCCGAGCTTTTCGCTGTCTTTTATAGTATGAAAATGGCATATTTTTCCGTCATAGATAATGTCGCCGTCGTACGTCGGATACGGATAAATGCCGCTGAGTATATTCATCAGCGTAGATTTCCCTGCGCCGTTTTCTCCGACGAGGGCATGGATTTCTCCTTCCGTTACACTGAAGCTTACATCATCGAGTGCCTTGACTCCTGGAAATTTTTTTGTTATATGTTTCATTTCCAAAAGTGTATTTGCCAATTGGAACCTCCTTTGATCGCAGAAAATAAGCGGTCCGTTCATTTTTAGCACGGTTTTTTTATTTAAACAAAGGCAGAACACGTCTGCCTTTGTTTTTCGAAATCGATTTAATCTGAAAGCTGCGCTTCGGTGTAGTACCCTGAATCTACCAGAAGTTTTTTATAGTTGTCTTTCGTTGCAAATACCGGTTCACAAAGATAGGAAGGAATAATTCCGGTTCCGTTGTCATAGGTTTTTGTATCGTTGACAGGAGGTTTCGTTCCTTTCATCAATGCATCGACCATTTCGACGACTTTTGATGCAAGTGTCCGGGTGTCCTTGAAGACGGACATGGCCTGTGTTCCCGCTATCATGTGCTTTACGGATGTAACGTCGCAGTCCTGACCGGTTACCAGCGGAAAATTGCCAGGTGTATACCCTGCAGCAACGAGTGCATTGGTAATTCCCATTGCACAGGAATCGTTCGACGAATACACTGCGTCGAGTTGTGTTCCGTTCGGTCCGTACCCGTTCGATGTTATCAGATTTTCCATACGTTTCTGAGCTTCTTCTGTCGACCAGTTAAGTGTTGCACACTGTGCCTTAGAAGTTTGTCCTGAACGGACAATGATGATACCTTTGTCCATATATGGTTTCAGCACGTCCATTGCACCGCCGAAGAAGAAGTTGATATTGTTATCGTCAGGTGAGCCGGTAAAGAGTTCCATATAAACGGGATCATCTTTTGTCCTGTTCTTGAGATTCAGTTTGTCAATAAGATAATTCCCCTGAATCGTTCCGACTTTATAATTATCGAAGGTGGCGTAATACGAGACGGCGTCTGAATTCATGATAAGACGATCGTACGCAATAACCGGAACTTTCTGCTCTTTTGCAGTGCCGAGAACACCTTTCAGTGCAGAACCGTCTATGGATGCAATAACGAGTGCATTGCAGTTTCCGCTCAGCATATTTTCGACCTGAGAAACCTGCGTCGCAATATCGTTGTTCGCGAACTGAAGATCAACGCGATAGCCAGCTTTTTCAAGCTGGGCTTTCATATTGGCGCCGTCCTGATTCCAGCGCTGTAAAGATTTTGTCGGCATGGAAACGCCGATTTTCGGTGCTTTTTTGTTTCCGGAATCCTGATTTCCGCCCGCGAATACTGCTGTTGTCAGCATAGCAGCAGATAGTACAAGTGCCAAGACTTTCTTCATAAAAAATCCTCCGTAAATTTTAGTTCCCGGGATTGCAGCAGTGGCTTGTGCCACCCGGGTATCTATAAATTATAGGGATGATCTTTATTCGGTGCGGGGCAATGTTCTTTATTTTTTTGGCAATTTCTGGTTGAACGGAAAGGCTGCCGGTCCGATAGTTATCGTGTCTGGAGTTTCTTGTTGTCAGAAATTTCCAGATCCGTCTGCAGTCCGGGAATATTTTTATACACTTCACCACGGGTATGAAAACCTGAGTTGATAACGACTTCGTCGATGTTCTTTACCGTTACCGGGATGGGATCAAGCCATACGACGGGAATATCCGCAAACCCATTGTTTATAGTGGTATGGGTTCTGATAATATTCTGTACGGATTCCCCTTTTGCGAGCCGGCAGGCATATTCGGCGGCAAGCTGCGCCAGCCGGGTAACAGGTTTATAGACGGTCATCGTCTGTTTCCCCTGAACAATATTCTGGCAGCCGGCAATATCGGCATCCTGTCCGGATACGGCAATATGTTTACGCGTATTTGTTTCCGAGACAGCCCGTATAACGCTGTTCGCTATGGCATCGTTTCCGCAGATGACGGCATCGGGGATAGAGCCTTCTTTTAGTTTTGTGACCATCGCCGTATAGGAAAGATCATAGTTCCAGCCGTCCGTATAGGAGGTAAAAGTTATTCGTACCGATTTGTTTCCGGTAAGAATTTTACGTACCCCTTCCTGTATGAATGCGGTATTGTGATCGTCCAGCGGTCCTAATATGCAGAACCAGTTTCCGTAAGGCTTTACAGCCAGCAGACCTTTGGTCATGTACTCTCCGACTTTTTCACTGTCGACCGTCATGAACATGTTTATGTCTGCATTTGTAATCAGTCTGTCGTAGGCAATAACGGGGATGCCGCGGGTTCTTGCCCGTTTTATACTGGCCGAAAGCGTATCTTCTTTTTTTGCGACGATAACGATGACATCGACATTCCTGTCGATGAGGTATGAAATCTGTCTGTTCTGCTCTTCAATACTGTTTCCGGAATTCTGAACGATTACCTGTGCGCCAAGTTCCTTCGCCGTATTCATAAAGACATCGAGATCGCGCAACCAGCGTTCTATAGCCAGGGTATCGATTGAAAAACCGATAAGCGGCCCGGATTTTTCTCTGCCCGGATAAAAACTGTTTTCCGGCGGATTCGACGTCTGTTTACTGCATGACGATAGAACCGTCAGTAGCAGAATCAGCAGAACGATATAAAAATAGAAAAATTTGCCGTATTTTTTCATGTAGTACTCCTGCATCAGGTTGTTTTCGACGTCCGGTATTCTGTCGGCGTCATTCCGAATCTGTTCCGGAACAATTTGCTGAAATAATTCTGATCATTATATCCGACGAGGGCGCTTATTTCCTTTATGCTCAGCATGTCGTCTTCAAGCAGTTCTTTTGCTTTTCCCAGACGCCGGGCATTTATATACGTGATAAAATTTTCTCCTTTTTCTTCCTTGAATATCTTGCTCAGATAATACGGACTGATTTTTACCAGACCGGCCGTTCCCTCAAGCGTAATATTTTCGGAAAGATGGCTGTCTATATACGAACAGGTCTTTTTTATAACGGGATTTTCCCGTCGGACTCTTGCAGCCGATACCGTCGCCGTATATTCCTGTAATCGTTTCTGTACGAATTGTTCAAGTCTGTTCCTGTCGTCCGTAGCCGCCAGAAATGAAAAAGAAGAATTGAAGGCGTCGTTTTGAAATGATTCATCAGTTTCTGTTACAATATTACGTGCGTTGACAAGCAGTTCAAAAATAGTATTTTTTATTTTATCGATTTCGATTGTATAAAAACTGAATAGTTCTGAAAAACAGGCAGCAACAAGGCTGTGGACGCTGCCGGAATCACCGGCTTTCAGCCTGGTTAGAATTTTTGCCGAAATCAGTTCTATTTTTTTTCTATTATCAGTCGATACCGTCATGTCGGATGCGAACGCAATTCCTCCTTCTGGACCGACGGAACCCAGTGCAAGAATGGCTTCGTTGTATCTGTCTGCTGTAGCCGACAGATTCGTATCCACCCGGCTTATTCCGATGCGGACTTTTGAATCGATATTCAGTGCAATCCGGTTAAAAATATTTTTTGCAGTACTGCGCATTTTCAAATTACAGAGCTCCGGGGCCGTACATCGTTCCAGAGGAAAGAAGGCAACTATACGATTCAGCATAAAAGAACCGAGAATACATCTTCTGCAGTCACTCAGTATTTTTCTGATATCCGTGTAAAGCCTGCCGGTATTTGTCGTAGTGAGGACAGCGATTTCTATACAGCACAAAAACCAGGGACTGTCCGGTTCTATTTCGAAGTATTCAAGATATGAAGTAAGATCCGTCGTCGGATTACTGCAGAATACACAGGAATAGATAAAATCGCTTTCCACGATGGGAGAGACAAAATGCAGCTGCTCATGCATTTTTATGTCGCTGGTAAGAGACCCCCGTTCCGTATCAATGAGCTCCATGGCGCTTCGAATCGTTTTTATTACAAGATTCCGGTTGACCGGCTTTGTCAGATATTTATATGCTCCGAGATTTATGGCTTCCTGTGCATATTTGAATTTGTCGAATGCGCTTACTATGATAATGACTGCCTGCGGATTGAATTGTTTTATTCTGCTTATGGTTTCAAGACCGTCGAGTCCGGGCATATTTATGTCCATGATAATAATATCTATTCTGACGGAGCTTGCCGTTTCAAGCGCTTCTGAGCCTGAACGGGACGAGTAAAGTTTTACCTGATCGGGGAAGTTTTTTTCTATTATATAGGTAAGAGATTCTATAACTATTTTTTCATCGTCGGTCAGTAAAATATTATACATACGGTATCCTTATTATAAATGTCGTTCCCTGTCCGTCAGGGCCCGTTGAAATATCGAAAACATCATTCCGGTGGTAGAACAACCTGAGTCGTGAAATCACATTGATAAGACCGGTACCTGTGTGAATTCTTTCTGACGTTCCGGAATCCTGTACTGTATCTTTTTCAGCTGCCTGCAGCAGTATTCCGGAGTCCGCATCGGCCATTGCAAATATTCCGGCTTTTACTTCCTGAGGAAATCCGCACCCGTTATCGGAAATACTGACAAGTATGAAATCCGTTTGTCGTTCCAGTTTTATGATTATTTTTCCACCCTGCTGTCTGTTTTTCAATCCGTGTTTTATGCAGTTTTCCACGATCGGCTGGAAAATCATTCCCGGAATTCTTGCAGAACACGGAACGTCAGGTATGTCTTTGATGAATTCGTACCGTTCTCCGAATCTGACCTGCATAATGTACATAAAATTGTCTACCATCCCCAGTTCTGCTTCGATGGTGGAATCGCGGCCTGCCTGCTGTATATTGTATCTGAAAAAATCGGAAGTCTGCTCCAGAAAATAACAGGTCTTGTCGGCATCTTCCATCATTGCCAGCTGTGCGCCGGTATTCAGCGTATTGAACAGAAAATGCGGATTTATCTGGTTTTGTAATGAACGGAGCTGTGCGTCCGTATACAATGCTTTCATTTCCAGTTCTTTTTCATACAGTTCGTTTTCCTTGATGGCTTTTTCCCAGATAGTGTCGATATACTCCCGGATACTGATTATCATGCGGTCGAAGGCCTGGCAGATATTGCCGATTTCATCATGCGTCGTACGATTGAAAAGCGGTACATCGAAATTGCGTTCTGCAAGCTGGTGTGCAACCGTCGAAATGTCCGTGAGCGGCTGTGTTATGGTACTTATGATAAGGTAAACCAGCATGAAACACAGACAGAATATAAGCATGATAATTATATAGCAAATTCTGGTTATCGTAGAAATCGCCGCTGTGGTTCTGTTATAATATAGTGCGTTTCGTTTTGAATAGAGCATATTGAGTTCGGATATTTCTTTTTTGAGCAGGGCATAGCACTGCAGCGTTTTACTGTACAATCTGTCTGCCGCTATCAGGTTATTTGCCCGGCGGGCGTTTACTGTGTTTTCCGTACAGCGTATGAAAGACCCTGCAAGCCGGGAAACTACATATTCTTTCTGGTAAACAGTATCCGCCGAAGGCAGTATCGAAAGCGGAATATCAGCCGATTCGGCTTTATCCCGGTATTGATAGTACAAATCGATACTTTCAAAACTTCTATAATGTATATATGTTTCCATTGCCGTTTCTGTCTGCGAGAGCAGTGTTGAAAAATTGTCCAGATTCGTATTTGTTTGAAAAGAACTCCCGATAGAATCCATGGTATTTTTATTGAGCCGGACGATGGTGATAACCAGAATTCCTATGACGATAAAGGCGAACAGAACGGTCATCATTATCCGCCGGCGAATGCTCATGTCATTTACCGCTGCGGTAAATTTTTCTTTCAGCTGCCGTAAGCCGATACCTGTCATTTCCGTTCCTCCGGCAGTATCTGGACGTCGGCCGTTATAAAACTGTTCGCCGATCCGTTGTTTTTATATTCGAACATTTCTTTCATGGCGGTTTCACCGATCTTTACCAGATTCTGCGAAAGCATGCAGGTTATTATTCCTTTATTATAGTACTGTAAAGCTTCGGGGCTTTCTCCAAATCCCAGTATTTTTATTTCTCCGACTTTATTTAAATCGGTTACTGTTTGGGCAACCCGTATGGTATCGTCTTCTTTCAGACAGACGATAAGATCCACGGAATCGCTGCCGGTCAGTTTTTTTCGTATAATATCTTCTATAGATAGGTCCCCTCCGGAATTGTAATTAAGCATTTCTGTGATAATCCGGGGACTATTTGCCATTGTGTTGGTAAGCGTATTCATCAAAATACTATAATTCGGATCGTTTCTGTTGTTCGTATTCACGATTAATAACGACCGCTCATTTTTCAGATAGGAAAGGATCAACCTCGATAGTGTAATGCCGAGTTCTGAATAATTTGTACCGATAAACGATAACTGCGGAATGAGAGGAGAGTAGTGGCCGACGGTAATAAGCGGAATCACTTTTCCCGCATCAGTTTCCGGCGGAACAATAGTTGTTTTTTCACTGTTAATATATGCAATTACGCCGTCGCATCCTGCGAATGAACAGTAGTCGAGCTGTGACTGGAGAGAGACATCTTCCGCCTGCGATTCCGGTACGGCGAGTTCGACAACCGCGTCATATGAATCGCTGACCTGAGATGCGCCTTTGTAGACCTGCTTCAGAAACGACTCATTCTCCGAGGATCCGGTTACGATAATGTGGTATTTTTTTCCATTGGCAAGATATGCTTCTGCCGTTTCCTTCGTATCGACTTTCAGCCATGCTGATATGACGACTATCGCCGTAATGCAGAGACAAAGCAATACAAGAAGAACCGGCAGAAGAAATTTCGGGTATCGCCGTCGTGGTGTTTCCATGTCTTCCAGTATAGCATGATTTTCTGCCGGCGGTTATGCGGCGTCTAATGTTTTTTTCTGTCTTTATTCTTGTCGTCTTCCGTATCCCACATTACTTCGATGGTTCTGTTTTCAATATTCGGTATACGCTGAAACGTGAGACAATCAGCGCGATGAACGGTAAGTCCTCTGTTCCTGGATACATAGCCGACGATGGGATCGCCGAATTTCGGATTACAGCATTTAGCGAGTGTGACAATGAAATTCGTTGTATTTCCGATACGTATTTTACCGGTTTCGCGTCCTGCAGCCGGAGCTCCGTTTCGTACCCGTTTTTTGCGTTCTGCAGCTTTCTGCTGCGAATATACGGTATTTGCAGCGTTTTCAGCTTCCGCTTTGGCAAGTGCGTTTTTATCAACAAATGTTTCGTCGTTTGCGGTAAGCCATGCCTTTATTTTCTGTTTCGCTTTCGAGGTTTTTACCCATGTCAGCTGGTTTTCAGTCGGATGTGCCTGCGGGTTAGTGAGAATGCCTATTATCTGCGTGTTTTTCAGCGGTGTCGACAGCGGAATGATTTTTCCGTCGGCTTTCGCACCGACAATTTTTTCGCCGATAGCGGAATGAATATGATAGGCAAAATCTATGGCTGTCGATCCTGCCGGCAGCTGGACGACGTCTCCTTTCGGTGTAAATACGAATATTTCATCACCGAGGAGATCGTTTTTGAGTTCGTTGAAAAAAGTTTCGTCGTTTATATGTTCGGTACGGAGTTCTTTCAGCTGATTAAAGATAGAAAGATTTTCGACCTTTACCATGTCGTGGTTCGTTCCTTTCTTGTACAGCCAGTGGCTTGCGACACCGTGTTCCGCAACGTTATGCATATCTCTGGTACGGATTTGTATTTCAAGCGGCTTGCCTTCGCAGATTACGGTTGTGTGAAGTGACTGGTACCCGTTCGCTTTCGGCATGGCTATATAGTCCTTGAATCTGCCGTCCATCGGTTTCCACTGGCCGTGAACGATTCCGACGAGCGTATAGCATTCTGTTTCCGTATTGCAGATGATCCGCAATGCAAGCAGATCGAACAGTTCGTCAGCTCCTTTATTGCGTTTCCGCATTTTCTGATAAATAGAATAAAAATGCTTGGCCCGGCTTGTGATGGTAATTTCTATACCGGCTTTCTCTGCTGCTTTGTAGATAGTTTGTACTGCTTTATCCAGATATTCTGCCCGTTCTCCTTTTTTTTGAGCGACGATTGCCTTTATTTGCTGAAAGACTGCAGGATTCGCATATTTGAGGCTCAAATCTTCCATTTCGCTTTTTACCGACTGCATACCGAGCCGGTCGGCCAGTGGTGCCCATATATCTATGACTTCGGCAGCTATGGCCCGCTGCGCTTTTTCTTCAACACTGGTAATGTTCCGCATCCGGTCGAGCCGGTCGGCCAGTTTTACCAGTATGATGCGTACATCATCGACCATGGCGAACAGCATTTTACGGATGGAATCTGCCTGCTGGAGTGTCGTATTTTTTATATGAAGATTTGTTATTTTCGTTGTTCCGCGGATAATTTTGCAGATATCTTCCCCGAATTTTTCTATTACTTCCTGTTCGGTTATATTTTCAAGACCGAGTATACTGTGAAAGAATCCTGCAATGATGGTATCGGTATCCAGCCGGCTTTCTGCCAGAAGGCAGGCTACCCGCATCGGATGAAGATAATACGGCCTGCCGCAGCTGCGTTTCCGTGTTCTGGTTTTTTCATACAAGAACTGCCATGCTGCCGTTATTCGTTTTCTGTCTTCTCCCGCATAATCAGGGAAGGCATGAAAAAACGATTGAATAAGAACCTGCGGATCTGTTTCTGTCGTATTCAATGAGATTTCTTCATTCATGATAATCTCCTTCTGTACAATAACAGAAAAAAAGGATGATAGCAATTGTCGAAATGATAGACAGTTTTGTTATAAAATTATTTTATATGGAATTTAAGAAATGAAAAAGTTGTTATTTGGTGGAAAATAACGTAATTTTTTTGCCGCAGAAATGATAAAGTAGTATAGTACGTAAGGTATAAGATATAATAGGAGATCTAAATGTATAAGAAGCTTAAATTTTATCTGCCGACTGTTGTTATGCTTTTATTCTGCATTGAGAACAGTTTTTCTGAACAGCAGGCAGATGATGTTAAGTCGTCTACCTCTCAGAATTTTACGGTTGAGCAGGCGGTTGAGCTGGCAATCGAAAACAATATAAGTTTAAAACAAAGTCGCATTTCTGTTACGACGGTAAAACGGGAAAAAGATCATTCGTGGAACAGCATCAGTCCCAGCATTTCGGTCTCTGCCGGTGCATCGAGCCCGAATGATAGAACTGATTATGGTTCTGACTATTCTTCCTATGTTAAAGCCGGGGTCAGTTTTTCTTTTTCTCCGTCTCTTTTTACCACAATGAAAAGCGCAACGCTTGATTATGAATCAGGTCTTATTTCATATGATGCTGCAGCCCGGTCGGTAGAGCTTTCCGTCAGGTCCTCTTTTTACGGACTTTTATATGAAAAAGAAAATATCGTACTGCAGCAGCGTAATCTGGAAACCGCCAAAGCACAGTATGAAACGAATCTTTCCAAATATAAACAGGGGTCTGTTTCACAGCTTGACGTACTGAGTTCTCAGGTATCGTATGAAGAGTTAAAACCCACGCTCGAGTCTGCTGAAGTAACCTGGCAAAACGATATGGCGTCGTTTAAACAGCTGCTCGGAATTCCTCAGCCGGACGAGATAACGTTGAACGGGTCCCTTGAAAAAGCGGCAGCAATAAATCAGCTTTCATCTGACGGCATTGTTTCCCAATCGCTTTCTGTTAAAGCCGCAGAAAAGAATCTTGAGATTGCGAAAAATGATCTTGCGGCTTCACGCATGAGCGCATTCGGCCCTTCCGTCAGTTTAGCATGGACGTACGAACCGACGGTTACGGATGGAAGTTCTTCTTCCACTGATGAAGGAGATTTATCCGTTTCTGTTTCTATTCCTCTCGGCGGATATCTTCCGTGGTCGTCGGAGAGCGATACCGTTGCGGGCAGCAAGGATAACGTAAAATCGCTTGAACTTGAACTTGAAAATGAAAAAACGACGGTCAAAATTGAAACCGAAAGTTATCTGCGTCAGATAAATCAGGCCCGTTCTTCCGTAAAATCTCTGCAGGCAAATGTTGAACTTGCCCGGAAATCCTACGATATGACAGAGGAAGCGTACAATCACGGCAAAACGGATCTGCTTTCTCTGCAGGATGCTTCCGATTCGCTGCTTTCCGCACAGGTAAGCCTGCAGTCAGAGTTATACACGTTAATTACCGCCATACTTGATCTTGAAAATGTAACAGGTGTTCCGTTTGGAACGCTGGGAAAATAAAACGAGGAGTTTAATCATGAAAATAAAAAAATCCGCTATAATCGCAGTTCTTGTGATTATAGCAGCTATAGCAGTTGTTTTCTACGCGATAAATAGTGCAAAGAATACTACTCGCGGTCGTTCTCAGCTGACTGCTAAAACGACGTTTTCCGTCAAAACGCAGGTTGCCGCCGAGACAACGCTGCACGATTATGTGTCAACGAATGGAGAGGTAGAAGCCCAGAGTTCTATTGAAGTGTTTCCTGATATGGGAGGAAAGATTGAAGATATTTATGTTTCTCTGGGGTCTCCGGTAAAGAAGGGTGAGATAATTGCCCGTGTTGATCCCTCCGAACCGGGTAGTAAATATGCACTGAGTCCTGTTTATGCGCCGATAAGCGGCAGTATCGTTTCTACTCCGCTGAAAAAAGGCGAGACGGTAACGACAAGCAGTTCCATTACAACTATCGGCGATATAGACAATCTGCAGGTAACGGCTGATATTCCAGAACGGTATGTTGCATTGCTGAAAACCGGACTGAAGGCCGATATTTCACTTGAAGCCTATCCGTCTGTCGTTTTTACTGCGACGGTGAGTCGTGTTTCTCCGGTTGTCGATGCATCGTCACGGACAAAGGAGGTAATTCTTACCTTCGATAAAAAAGATGCCCGTATTAATGCCGGTATGTTTGCAAAAGTCGTATTATATACGGTCGACTATACCGGTTGTGTTACGATTCCTGCCGATTCAATCGTAACGAAGGACGGAAAGCAGGTTGCTTTTGTCGTAAAGAACGACAGTACGGTCGAACAGCGCGAGCTTACGCTGGGTAAGGCGGTTGATGGAATTACACAAGTTGTAACGGGGATAGATCCGGGTGACAAGGTTGTCGTCGAAGGTATGATGGTCCTGAGCGACGGTTCTGCTGTTAATGACATCTCTGCAGCCGCGGCGGCAAATTCTGAAGCCGCTTCCGAATGAAGGTAAAATAAATGAGTATTTCACAGAAAACACTGCAGCATCCGGTACTGACGCTTATTGTCTTCGTACTGCTTGGCGTTATGGGACTGTTTACCTTGCAGAATGTTGCAATCAGTCTTTTTCCTGATGTTGATATGCCGAGAATTATGGTTTCGACAACGTATACCAATGCCGGACCTGAATCGGTTGAAAGTACCGTAACAAAAGTTCTGGAAAGCAGTCTGGTCAGTGTCAGCGGACTGAAAGAAATGACCTCGACGTCTTCAGAAGGATCGAGCAGAATCAGTCTTGAGTTTAATTACGGAACGGATCTTGACGTTGTTACGAACGATGTGCGGGACAAGCTGGACAGGGTTTCGGACAATCTTCCCGATGATGCATCTTCGCCCAGTATTTTCAAGATGGATTCCGATTCTATGCCTATCATGCGCATCGCTGTCCGCGGAAACAGAAGCGATGATGATCTTAAACAGATTGCTGATGACAATATCGTTGATGTCCTTGAGCAGGCTGCCGGTGTCGCAGAAGCTTCGTCTTCCGGCGGTCGTGATAAAATAGTTCGTGTCGAACTTTCACAGAACCGTCTTCAGGCATACGATCTTACGCTGACGGACGTGTATTCCGCCCTTTCAAAAGAAAATCTGGAGCTCGGCGGCGGAAAAATATCCGAAGGAAAAAAGAACTATATTATTCGTACGACCGGTCAGTATCCTGATGTTCCCGAAATCAATAATACGGTTATCGAAACTGTAAACGGATATGATGTAAAACTGAGCGATATCGGCCGGGCTTTTATGGGGTATGAGGATAAATCCTCCGAAGTTTATATCAACGGCGAACCCGGCGTTTATGTAGCTGTTACCAAACAATCCGGAAAAAACTCTGTGACCGTAGCAAATGCCGTCTATAAAAAGATAAACGAAATACAGGAGACACTCCCGTCGGATGTTTCTCTCGAAATTATCTCTGATGATACAACGTCTATTCGCGATACTATCAATACGTTGGTAACATCGGCGTATCAGGGGTTACTGCTGGCTATTGTTATTCTGTTTATATTCTTACAGAACTTTAAGAGCACGATTATTATCGGTATTTCGATACCGCTTTCAATTATCATCACGCTGCTTTGTATGAATTTTGCCGGTATTACTTTGAATATGATGACGCTGACAGGACTTATTCTCGGAGTCGGTATGATTGTTGATGCTTCTATCGTTATGATAGAAAATATCCACGTATACCGTACCAGGGGTGCTAAGCCGAAAGTTGCCGCCGTACTGGGTTCTCAGGAAATGATGATGTCCGTTATTTCCGGAAATCTGACGACAATTTGTGTTTTTGTCCCGTTCCTGTTTTTTATAAACGATCTGGAAATGATGGGGCAAATGTTTAAAGGCATTATATTTACGGTCGTTATTGCCCTTATTTCCAGTCTTTTTGTCGCCATATTTCTTGTTCCCGTTCTGGCCGGTGTGTTTCTTCCTTTGACGAACAGGAAGGAGCATCCGGTACATAATTTGTTCCTTAAAAAGCTTTACGATACGCTCGAAGCCGGAATGAACAAAATAACGGCTGTGTACCGCCGTATTCTGAAAGCGGCACTCGATAACCGGGCTGTCACGACGATTATTGTTGTCAGTGCGCTGGTAGTGGCCGTTGCCTTTATTCCGACAATGCGGATAAATATGATGCCTTCGGGACAGGATGATTCTGTTACGCTGAACGTTACGATGCCGACCGGTACAAAGCTTTCGGAAACAACGGCTGTGCTGAAGCAGTTCGAAAAGATTGTTCAGGATGAAATAAAGGGGTATACGTATCTGATTACCAGTATCGGTACCGGCAGCCGGGGATACGGTACTTCTGCGACTTACAAGGGATCTATTTCGATTCGTCTGCCGGATGCTGCCGATCAGATTGATAATTCTGATACTATAAAGCAAAAACTTCGCGCCCATTTTAATGATTTTGCGGATGCGGAATTTGATTTTGATGCCGGGCGTGCCGGTCAAATGACCGGTGATGATCTTGATATTGCAATCCGTTCTTCTGATCTTGACGCAGCTATGGATGTAGCCTCGAAAGTGAAAACTGTTATGGAAAATATTCCCGATATAGGAGAAGTTTCTGTCGATACTGAAAAAGGGCTGCCGCAGGTGGAAATCGTTATAGACCGGCAGCGGGCCTATTCTTTTGGTGTGGATGTCGAAACGGTCGCTAAAGAGATAAACTATGCCATAGACGGCGTGACAGCGACAACGTACCGTGAAAACGGCGATGATTATGACGTCGATGTCATGTATCAGCCGTCGGACCGTGCTAAAATGGCAGATCTTGAGAATATTTATGTGCAGGGTTCTGATGGTATGGTCAGTGTCGCCAATTTTGCTCAGGTCAGGAAAGGATTAGGTCCTGTTACAATAGGCCGCGATAATCAGGCTCGTATCGTAAATGTGACGGCTAATATCATCAGTGAAACAAATGCGAATGTTGTGGAAGGAGAAATAAAAAAAGGTATCGCAAATTCATTTGTTGTTCCTGATGGGGTGACGGTCAGTTATGAAGGTTCATGGAAAGATATACAGGATCAGAGTCATGTTTACCTCCTTATTATTGCGATGGCAATCATTCTTGTTTTTGGAGTTATGGCTGCGACCTATGAATCGTTCAAAGCCCCGCTCATAAATCTGACAACCATTCCGTTCCTTATTATCGGTGTTGTCTTTCTGTATAAGATTATCGGTCAACCGCTTTCAATGATGTCGATGGTCGGGCTCATTATGCTGGTCGGTATCGTCGTCAATAACGGCATTATACTGGTCGACTACACGAATCTGCTCGTTGACCGCGGTATGAAGAAGAAAGAAGCCTGTCTTGAAGCAGGGGTAAGCCGGCTCAGGCCGGTTCTTATGACGACTCTGACGACAATACTGGGTATGCTTCCGATGAGTTTCGCAACGGAAGGTTCCGCTGCCATGGTTCAGCCGATCAGTCTCGCCGTTATAGGGGGGCTGACTTCGAGTACATTTATTACCCTGCTGTTTATTCCCGTACTGTATTCGCTGGTAATGCATGAGAAAAAATCTGCGGCAGGTACGCTTAGAATTGATGTGAAACCGGAACTGCCGGAAGAATCGTCCGGAGAGACTGCTGCGGAGAAAAAGAGACTCAGGGACAGAATAGAACAGAAGGATGTCATCGCGGCTGCGAACGATGCGGAAGAAAAAGAGAATGGTGAAAAAGCCGTCCGGCGGGCAGAGAAAGCTGCTGAAAAAGCTGAACGGGCAGCGCTGAAAGCTCAGAAATCTGCAGAGAAGGCTTCAAAAAAAGCGAAAAAAGTCCAAAAAGCATTAAAAAATGATGCCGGCGGCGGGGAGAAAGATGATGTTTAGAGCAGAAATAGTTGCAAATCAGTCTGTCAAAGAAGATATTATAGAACTGCTGGAGCAGACAATTCCCGATATTTTGTATACGGTTATACCGACGGTCCACGGACGCGGAAAAAATAACCGGAAACTTGGTACAACAACCTGGCCCGAACAGAATTTTCTGCTTTTTGCCTATGTTGAAAAACCGGAAGTCCCGTTGATACGTGCTGTTATTGCGGCAGTAAAGAACAAATTTCCCGATGAAGGCATAAAATTGTTTACTATGGAGAGTGACTGACGGTTATTTTTTTCCTGTCGTAACACGCAGCTGACCTGAGAGGTCCTGTTCTATATGGACGCCGGTAAATCCGGCGTCCTTTGTTATACAGGCTGCCTGCTGCGCATTGTATTCTGCGGTTTCCATAAAAAAAAGTCCGTCCGGTTCAAGATGGTCGTATGCCTGCGGAACGAGACGCCGTATGACAGCCAGCCCGTCGCTGCTGCGGGGTTTCCGGCTGCAGGCCCCCATGTCTGTATCGCCGTCGAGTGCAATCCGGGGTTCATTTCTGCCGTCTTCAAGGAGCTTCGTAACTTCGTGTGCCGGAATATACGGAGGATTGGACAGTATCAGATCAAATCGTTTTTTTTCTGTCGAACCGGCATCAACTGCTGAAAGAAGATCTCCCTGTTTAAATTCGATGGTTTTCGAGATGTTTTCCGGCAGCAGCCGTCGGGCGTTTTTTTTTGCCAGGTTCAGCGCTGCACCGCTGATATCGGCCACTGTCATCATTACCGGATTCCGCCGCCCGTTTTCTGTTTCACTGCAGAGTTCGTGCAGCACGGATACCGCTATACATCCGCTGCCCGTACAAATATCTGCAATACGGCACGGGATGCGGTCAGAACGGGACTGTATGATTTTTTTCGCTGCTGCGACCGCTTTTTCTACAAGAATTTCCGTATCCGGTTTCGGAATAAGTACTGCAGGAGTTACGAGAAAATCAAGTCCGTAGAATTCTTTATGTCCGGTTATATAGGCGACGGGAAGTCCCGTCAGTCGTTTTTCCAGACAGGCCCGGAACTGCAGCGCTTCTGATTCAGTCAGAACGGTTTCGTGATGCGCCATAAGAAATGTTTTTGTCTTGCGGAGTATATATTCCAGAAAACAGTCCGTATCCAGAAAAGGTGTTGCCGAAACAAAGAAAGAAACCGGTTCCGGCAGCGGTTCCTTTCCGGTAAGCATCCGGAATCCGAGTGTACGCGCTTCCTGTATTGTCACGGTTGGTCCTGCCTTTCGCCGCTCAGGCCCGGTCAAGATCCGTTATATCGGCTTTCAGCTGTTCTTCCTTTGCATATACATTGAGGGCATCGAGCATTTCATCCATATATCCCATCATGAATTGATCAAGCTTGTACAATGTCATGTTTATCCGGTGATCGGTCACCCGGTTCTGCGGAAAATTGTAGGTACGTATCCGCTCAGAGCGGTCTCCGGAACCAACCATGGATTTCCGTACGGCAGACCGTTCCGCATTTTTTTTGGATTCTTCGAGATCAAACAACCGGGCACGCAGAACCCGGAACGCCTTTGCTTTATTCTTTATCTGGCTCTTTTCATCCTGCTGTATGACGACAAGACCGGTCGGAATATGCGTTAATCTGACGGCGGAATCTGTCGTATTGACACACTGTCCGCCGGGGCCACCCGCACGCATGACATCGACACGAACATCTTCCGGTTTTATTTCTATTTCCGTTTCCTCCGCTTCGGGCAGAACCGCTACGGTAACGGTACTTGTGTGAATCCGTCCCTGGGCTTCTGTAGAAGGAACGCGCTGTACCCGGTGTACGCCGCTTTCCCACCGTAACGTTCCGTAGACAAATTTTCCACTGACGGAGAAAACCAGTTCCTTGTAACCGCCTACTTCCGTGGGACTTGAATTCATTACTTCATATTTCCAGTTTTTCATGTCGGCGAGTCTGGTATACATGTTAAACAGGTCTGCGACGAAGAGAGACGCTTCATCCCCCCCGACACCACTGCGTATTTCGACAATGATGTTTTTTTCATCGAGCGGGTCCGGCGGTATGAGTTTTCTTTTTATTTCATCTTCAAGCTGCGGCTGTTTTTCTTCAAGTGTCCTGAGTTCTTCACGGGCCATTTCCTTCATATCGTGATCGTCTTCTTCCGTGATCATTTTTCTGGCATCTTCTATCCCGCTCAGTACTTTTTTATATTCGTCATAAAGTTCCATGAGTCCCGACAGATGACCGTGTTCACGCATGGTGTCTTTATATTTTTTGGGATCTTTTACAAGATCAGGGTCCATAACCATCCTGTTCAGTTCATCGTAGCGCTGTGAACAGGATTCAAGTTTTTTCAGTAAATCCATAACGGTTCATGTTACTGTTTTTTTGTACTATGTACAAGACTTCCCAGTTTGGTACGTTTGTACGAAGATCAAATTATATGTTTTATGCCGTCTGTCAGCCGCCGGGCGACAGTCGGATTATTCATCGTATAGAGATGTATGCCGTCCACGTCGTTAGCAATAAGATCTATAATCTGGCTTTGTGCATATGACATGCCGGCTTCGAACAGCGCTTCTTTATTGTCTCCGTATTTAGTGATTATTTTCCTGAATTTTTCGGGCAGACTTGCACCGCAGAGCGTTACCATCCGTTCAATCTGGTTTTTGTTTATAACCGGCATTATACCGGCTGAAACAGGAACCGTGATTCCCGCCATACGGCAGTTCTGCCGGAATGCATAAAAAAAATCATTTTCGAAAAACAGCTGTGTCAGAAGAAAATCCGTTCCTGCGTCTATTTTTTTCTTCATATTTGTAATGTCCTGTACCCGGTCTTCTGATTCCGGATGTTTTTCCGGATAGCAGGCTCCCCCGATACAAAAATCCGTATGATCCGTAAGATACCGGGTAAGATCTGATGCATGGAGAAAATCTTTTTTTTCGGGAATATCTGGATTGCGGTCGCCTCTGAGCGCAAGGACATTTTCGATACCGCATTCAGTAAGCTGCTGTATAAAGTCGTCTATTTCATCACGACGGTAATTTATACAGGTAAGATGGATCAGCAGATTTATGTCGTACTGTTTTTTTATTTTTTTTGCGAGTTCAATCGTTCTGTTGTTTGCGGTACTGCCGGCGGCCCCAAAAGTTATGCTGATAAAATCGGGATGGCAGTCAGCCAGAATCTGTAGTGTCCGGTCAATATTCTGAAGTTCCGTATTCCGTTTGGGAGGATATATTTCGAATGACAGTAATGGTCGTTTTCGTTTATAGATTTCCTTAATTTTCATAATACCCTGCCTGTTTCTTTATCTGATCACGTACCCGTTCAGCTGCTTTTACCATATTTCTGAGACTCCCGTCAACCTCTGCAGTGCCGCGTGTTTTTAAACCGCAGTCAGGATTTACCCAGAGTTTTCCGGTACCGCAGATTGCAACCATTTTTTCCAGTGCTGTGGTCATTTCTGCAACAGGTGGAATCCGCGGCGAATGAATATCATAAATTCCCGGTCCTATTTCAGTTTCAAAATCAATTTTTTTCAAATCTTCAAGAATTGCAAGATCTGAACGTGAAGCTTCAAACGTAATGACATCAGCATCCATCGCATCTATATCTTCCATTATATCACCAAATTCGCTGTAGCACATATGGGTATGAATTTGTGTTTCAGGTTTTACGCTGCCGGTACATAACCGGAACGCTTTGATTGCCCAGTCGAGATAGTGCGAATGCCATTCCGATTTTCGCAACGGAAGTTTTTCGCGCAAGGCCGCTTCATCGATTTGTATTATTTTGATACCGGCTTTTTCAAGATCGAGAACTTCATCCCGCATGGCAAGAGCGATTTGATACGCAGTTTCCTGAAGCGGTAAATCCTCCCGTGGGAAAGACCAGTTCAATATGGTAACCGGGCCGGTAAGCATTCCTTTGACCGGTTTGTCAGTCAGCTGCTGTGCGTACGTGCTGTATTTCACGGTTATAGGGGCAGGTCGCGAAATATCTCCGAATATGATCGGCGGCTTAACACAACGTGTCCCGTAGGACTGAACCCAGCCGTTCCCGGTAAAGACGAACCCGTTGAGATGTTCTCCGAAGTATTCAACCATATCGTTCCGTTCGTACTCTCCGTGGACAAGAACATCAAGTCCTGTTTCCTCCTGTTCTCTGATGCATGTTCTGATAAACGAAAAAACTGCTGTGTCGTACTGTGCCGCCGTCAGTTTTCCGGTTCTAAACAGTTTCCTCGTTTGTTTTACTTCAGGTGTCTGAGGAAATGATCCGATCGTTGTTGTCGGGAGCATCCTGAGCGACAGCAGTTTCCGCTGAAGTTTTTGACGGTCGGAACGGGCCATTTTCCGCGTATAGTCGCGGGGGCCGATATTTTTGATTTTTTGTGCAAGGCCGGGATTTTCCGTTCCGTGCCGCAGTGCTGTCAGCCCGGCATTTTCCCGGTATTTTTTTTCATCTCTGAAGTTTTCAGTATCAGCCAGTTCCGCGATTTCCCGCAGTTCAACGAGTTTTTCCCGGGCAAAGGCGAAGTGTTTTTTTATACCGGCTGAAAGTTCCGTTTCGGACGCTACGGTATACGGAACATATTGAAGCGAACACGATGACGTTACGACGATATTTTTCGCCCGGTTTTTTAACATTACGAGAAGATCAAGTACGCTGCCATAGTCGCTTTTCCAGATATTCCTTCCGTTTACGACACCGGCAAACAGAGTCTTGTTTTCAGGAAAGCCGTTTTTTTCGAGTAATCCGGCATTTTTTTTGCCTTCGACAAAATCAAGTCCCAGCCCGTCGAAATCGAGCGCAATGCAATCGGTATAGCAGTCCCTGATATCTCCGAAATAGGTTTGCAGCAGCACTTTAACGGCTCCTTTTTTGGAGAGTATCTGACGGTACAGTTCAGAAAAAAGAGTTGTATCCGCTGCTGTCATATCTGTTACAAGGGATGGTTCATCTATCTGCACCCATTCGACGCCGGCTGCTTCGCAGTCGGCAAGCAGCCGGCAGAATGCTCTGATGATTGCCGCTTCATATGCAGCCGCTGTTTTGGTTCCTTTCCGATGCGCAAGCTTTAAAAAAGTATACGGCCCGATTGTTACCGGGCGTGCCGGAACCCCAGCTGCTGCAGCTGCTCTGACGGACGCCAGAAGTTTCCCGTCGTTCAGCGACAAATCCGTTTCGTCGTCAAGTTCCGGTACAATATAATGATAGTTTGTCGTGAACCATTTTTTCATGGCAAGAGCCTTGACATCTCCTTTTTGTCCCTGATAGCCGCGTGCCATAGAAAAATATGTATCAAGTTCGGACAGGCCGAGCTTTGCATATCGCTGCGGGATTGCATTCAGCATAAAACAGAGGTCAAGCATCCCGTCGTAATACGAAAAATCATTACAGGGAACAGAATCAAGCCCTGCCTGTTTCTGTATGGAAATGTTCTGTTGTACCAGCTGCGCTGCCGTCAGTTTTAAATCCTGTCCGGTGATTTTCCCTTTCCAGTATTTTTCAACTGCAAATTTTAATTCTCTGTTTTTTCCTATTCTCGGATACCCTGTCACCGTCGTTTTCATACTGTGTCCCCCTGCGTTACTGCCGTTTCGAGCAGAGTATACTTTCTGTTTTCGTGATTGTAAAATACTTTTTATAACCGGTTCGATATAGATTTAAACTATACTGAACTGACAACTGCTGTATGCCTGCTGTATGCCTGCTGTATGCCTGCTGTATGCAGGGAGAATATAAGTATGATATACTGACGATACTGACGTACGAAAGCTGGAAATTGCCTGTGACGATAAAAAAACGACTTGCCGTTTCTAATGTTCTGATGATTCTCGTTCCTGTCTGCATTTCGGTTATTACTGCGGCGGTCAGCCTGCTGATAGTCTATACCGTGCTGACTCACGGGACCGGTATACATTTATCGGATGCTGAAGATTTTCCCGAA
>JALCCK010000025.1 GCA_022640795.1 Treponema sp. | reverse complement strand
TATTCGACAGTGCTTTTATTATGCGCGTATCCGCTACGATGATACCCGTCCGGAGCGCGGGAAGCCCTATCTTTGAAAGGCTTAACGAAAGAACGACGTTTTCGTCCCAATATGGTTCCGGATCACTTGTGAATACGATATCAGGCCAGGGAAGTCCGTACGCATTGTCGATAAAGAGCGGAATCTGGTAGCCGGCGGCAAGCCGTGCCAGATGATGAATTTCTTCATTGGTCAGAACATTTCCCGTCGGATTCGTCGGACGGGTTACGCA
This sequence comes from Treponema sp., assembly GCA_022640795.1. GTDB lineage: Bacteria > Spirochaetota > Spirochaetia > Treponematales > Treponemataceae > Treponema_D. The sequence goes on along the minus strand of JALCCK010000025.1, from coordinate 35,484 downwards.
CAGAGCTCCGATATCATGGTGCGCCTTCATAAAACGTTCCAGCAGATCGAAATTAACAGAATACTTGAACGTATGGTTTCCGAAAAATTTAAAATCAGATGGAATGCTTACAAAAATACCGTCTTCAGCACCCTGATCGGCATATCCGGTATATTCGGGAACGAGCGGAAAAAGAATCTTCATTTTACGAATATTCTTTCCCGTACCGGACGTTCCGCCGAACATGTTGAAAAGATAGAAGAAGGCACTCTGGCTCCCGTTTGTTACCGCGATGTTTTCCGGACCTATTTTCCAGCCGTAGGCAGTTGCAAGGAAAGCGGCGACATCGTTGACAAAAGACGTTTTCCCCTGCGGAGAATCATAACAGCCTATCAACCGTTCAAATTCATCCCCATTCTGCAGAATTTCTTCCATACGGGTACGGTACATCTTTTCTACCTGTGGAATTCTTGCCGGATTCCCGCCGCCGAAAAGACACGGTTCCAGGCCGGAAGGCAGCGGTTTTCCGATATCGTCCATCAGCAGGCCGATACCGGAGGTCCCCGTCAATTTCTTTCCGAAATTTGAATAATGTATCTGTATCATTTCTGTTCTCGGTACGACGGAGCACCTATAAGTTTTTTATCTTCAGCAGATTTCAGCTTCCGCTGCCGTTTGAACCGTACCGAAAGTTTTCCTTCGGCGGTATCGACAATGATTTCATTTCCCGAATAGTCTCTGTTTTCAAGGATAAGCTTTGAAAGAGGATCTTCTATTTCCCGCTGGATAAGCCGCCGCATGGGACGGGCACCCATTGAAACGTCGTATCCGTTTTCAACAAGATAGGTACGGGCTTTGGGACGGATGGTGAGCCCAAAATTCTTTTCGGAAAGCCGGGACCGCAGCTCGTCAAGTTGAATAGAAAGAATAGCATCGACCTGTTTTTCCGTTAACGCCCTGAAAACGACAACATCGTCGATACGGTTTAAAAGTTCCGGGCTCAGAAGTTTTTTCAGCTCACCGATTGCACTTGCCCGGATCTCCGTATACGGCAGTACGCCCTGGGTTTCTGTTGAAAATCCCAGACGGTTCTCGCTCGTGATTTCGCGGACACCGGCGTTGCTCGTCATTATTATGACGGTATTTCTGAAATTGACCGTATGCCCCAGATTATCGCTCAACTCGCCTTCCTCAAGAAGCTGCAGCAGAAGGTTAAACACATCAGGATGAGCTTTTTCTATTTCATCGAGCAGAACGACAGAATATGGATGCTGCCGGACTTTTTCAGTCAGTACGCCGCCCTCTTCATAGCCGACATATCCAGGAGGAGCTCCTACAAGGCGGCTCGCGTTGTGTTTTTCCATGTAATCCGACATATCGATGCGGATAAGAGATTCTTCTGTTCCGAACAGAAATTTTGCAAGTGATTTGGCAAGCTGCGTTTTTCCGACACCCGTCGGACCGAGGAAAATAAAAGATCCGACCGGATGCGAAAGAGAAGAAACGCCGGCCCTGTTACGTCTGACTGCACCTGCAATCAGATTTATTGCTTCATCCTGTCCAATGACCGTTTTATGAATCTCTTTTTCCATATCTAGCAGCCGTCTCGTCTCGTTTTCATCAAGCTGGGAAAGCGGGATTCCCGTCATATTACTTATGATAACGGAAATGTCCTGAGCAGTAACACGTTTCTTCACATTTTCAGCAGTATGCTCCCAGTAGTTTCTGAAAATTTCAAGTTTACTCTGAAGAGTCTTGACTTTATCCCGTACGATTGCAGCCTTTTCAAAATCCTGCGACTGTACGAGGGCTTTTTTTTCTTCTTCAAGCTCTTTTTCGCTTTTTTCGAGTTCTTCAAGCTCTGCAGGACGAAGTTCCTCCTGAATCTTTTTTGCCGCACCGGCCTCATCAAGTATATCAATCGCCTTATCTGGCAGGAACCGTTCCGGTATATAGCGCCGCGCGAATTTCACAATCGTCGGAATAACATCGTCATCATAGATAACACCGTGGAAATCTTCATACCGGGACTTGATGCCTTCAAGGATCGCCGTTGTTTCTGCGTCGTCAGGTTCTTCCACTTTTACAATCTGAAAACGGCGTTCAAGTGCAGAATCTTTTTCTATGTATTTACGATATTCTTTTGTCGTCGTCGCACCGATTATCTGGAGTTCTCCGCGGCTCAACGCAGGTTTTATGATATTTGAAGCATCCATCGTTCCTTCGGGACCGCCGGCGCCTATGATCGTATGCAGCTCATCAATAAAAAGAATGATATTTTTATCTTCGTCCACTTCTTTCATCATCTTCTTCATGCGTTCTTCAAATTCACCCCGGTATTTCGTACCGGCTATCATGGCCGCAAGATCAAGAGAAAGAATACGCTTTTTAAGAAGATTCCGCGGAACTTCTCCGGCAGCAATATACTGGGAAAGCCCTTCCACTATGGCGGTTTTTCCGACTCCCGGCTCTCCGATGAGAACGGGATTATTCTTTGTACGTCGCGAAAGGATCTGTATAACCCTTCTGATTTCTTTCTTACGGCCGACAACAGGATCGGACGCACCTTCACGGGCCAGACCGGTTAAATCCCGGCTGAATTCGGCAAGAAACGAATCTGAATGGGACTGATTTTTACGGGTATTTTTATCGGTTTCCGTATTTCTGGCCTGCTGTGAAGAACTGTCGTCCCCCGGAGAGCCGAGCAAAGATTGAAAAACAGAGCCGGTAGTATCCGGTACCGTACGTTCTGAGGCAGAAGAAATATTTTTTAGCTGAACATCACGAACGGCGGAACGGGCATCTTCAATCGTTATGCTTGCTTTTTCGAAATACCGTTCGGTTATACTCTGCTCTTCACGTATTGCCGCCAGAACAAGATGCTCAGTTCCGATATATTCATTTGAAAGAGAACGGGACTCGATAGCGGCGACGTCCAGCATGGCATGCAGCCGCCGTCCGGGAGGAAGATCGCTGTAGCCGGCAACAGGAGCATGAGCCGTCAGGCTCTGTTCGAGCGCCAGCTGAAAAGTAAGAACATTAAGATGCAGCGCCTGCAGCAGGATATACCCCAATCCGTCCGCACTCTTCAACAGCGCCAGCAATACGTGCTCGGGAAGCAGCTGGTCGCTGCCGCTTCTTCTGCCTTCTTTTTGTGCAAGCGTAACTATCAGCCGCTGCGCTTTCGGTGATAAAACCTTCATATATTTCCTGCCTTTGCCTATGCGACAAAATTAATGGTGCTGAGAGATTCCTGCGTTATGAGCGCCCGGAGCCTCATAACGCGAAGATCTTTCTGTTTTTCAATATCTTTTTCAAAACTGAACGTTCCGTTTTTCAAAACAAACTCCAGATGCCCTTCCTGAATTCTGTACAGCAATGCAAAAAGATCCGCATCAGAAGTTCCCGACAGATAGCCGAGATCCAGTCCCCATTTTACGCCAGAAACGATTTCCACCGCTTCACGCAGCGGCAGCAGTTTTCCGAACCGGGAGGCCGCATACGAACGTGAAATTCTATCCCACAGGGAAGTCGATTCGTTTTTCCGGCATTCCTCCCTCGCTGCTGTTTCAGTTTCATACAGATACTTTCCCATTGCAGTGATGGTAGTAATCTGATCCAGTTCATTTCCTGTCATCGCCGATACGGTTGAAATCTGATAATACTGTCCCAGCGAAGTTCCGGGTCTGTCGCCTGCTCCGAAAGCTGCAGAAACAGAAAGCCCCTTCGAGGCTGCGAAATTTATCAGCGGCTCAATTCTATTCAAGAATGAAAGCGAAGGAAGATGAACACGCATGGAAAGCTTAAGGCCGCTGCCTGCATCATCGAGTGAAGAGGTCAGATAGCCGAAATCATACGATGCCGCGAACTGCATGGATTGCTGCAGTTCCTCATCTACGGAGCGGCACATCGCATACGCTCCGTTGCAGTCAAGCCCCGGAATAAAAGCAGAAATACGAAGATGGTCGCGGCTGTTGACCGTGCAGGAAACTTTTCCGTCTGCCCGCAGAATGATACCGGTCCCTCCGTTCGTATCCGTTATTCCCCGTTCCGAGAGTATTTTCAGCCCAAGCGGATCAAGATTCTCTGTCGAAACCGCCTGAAAATTTTCAGGCGTACTGCAATGGGAAAAAGAATCAAAAACCAGCGTCTGAACTCTTTCGCTGTCATCGTCCCGAAAATCTTCAGGGAAAGGAAAATTAGCTAAATTTCGTACAAGCCGCGCCCGGGTAGAAAGAATAACATCATTAAACTGCCCCGGGCTTGCATACCATGCGGCTGCTGCATTTATAGAATCGCTTCCATTATTCATCGTCGTCAGAATCCTTTAAGCACGTTGCATCATTCTGCCCGGTATCTTTTTTTTCCCTGGGCAGAATACCGGTTATTCCCGTCACGGGAGAACGTTCCAATGCACGCAGATAATCCCGGTATATGGCAGCTTTTTCATAATCTTCAGATTCTATTGATTTTTCAAGTTTCGTCTGAAGATCTACCCGGTCAGTCAATACCGACCGGAAGGTTGAAAGCCGATGCGGCAGGGAACCCGTATACGGGCCTTTTATATTCTTCTGTTTCATAAGTTCCAGAATATCATTCTTGAAAACTGCATAACATTCCGGGCATCCCAGCCTGCCGGTTTTTTTTATGAGTGAAAGACTTCTGCCGCAGACCGGGCACAATTTGTCGGTTTCTTTTTCAGATTTCTTTCCGTCATTTGCAAGTTCGGCAAACAGAATACCGATAGAACGCTCTATGGCCTTGGGATCAGGAGATATTCCACGACTTACGGCACACTCCATACATATATTAAGCTTTTTACGTGTATTTTTACTGACCTGTTCAATAAAGAACACAGCCTCCCGTTTGTGGCAAAAATCACAAAGCATAAACACCCCTTGACGAATTCCGTCCTGTTTTATTATAGCATATTTTAACTTTTTCGCAGTATTTCAATGGGTTTTTCACAACCTGCCTTTACAGCGGGCACAGCGGAAACCGCAAGCGAAAGTATAAGAGTACAGATCCCGATAAGAACCAGCTCCTTACAGGGGATCGAAACAGGAATTATCTGCAGATAATATGCAGGGTCCAGCAGATGAATCTGACTGAATTTACTCAGGTCTGTTCCTCTTAAAAGATACACAAATTCAGCAATAATGTTTACTGTTTTTTCCGAAAAATGAAGGATTTTATTTATATTCACTGATACAAGGAGCCCTAACGGTATTCCGAACAGGACGCCTCCCAGGCCGACAGCCGCTCCGGTAATCAGAAAAGAGAAAGTAATTCCCTCCGACGTTCCGCCGAGACTTTTAAGGACAGCTATCTCGTATCGCCGTTCCATGGCAAGCATTACCAGTGCAGAAGAAATATTAACTGATGCAACCAGAACAATAAGCAGCATGATGAAGGTAAGCATCATACGCGTTGATGCAAAATTTTCATATTCGGAAGAATTGAGCTGATCCCAGCGATAAACAGACATTTCTCCGTTCAGTTGTTTTTCTACTTCTGTCTGAATTTCCGGTAGTTTCTGCGAAAATGCATCGGGAGTTTCAAGCATAACGCTCACCGCGCTGCTTTGTGCCGGAAGGATCTGCATACCCGCTGTAAGCGGAATGAAAATCCAGAGTGCGTCAAGTTCCTCGTATCCGCACGAAACGACAGCAGCTACGCGGAAAACGCTCATTTTGGGAACGACTGCTCCGCCAGTTCCCTGCAAACCCGTTATAAGCCGGAAGGTATCACCGACACCGATCCCAAGCAGGGAGGCAATTTTTTCGCCGATAACGGCCGGCTGCCTGCCAGCTTCAAAACGCTGCGGAATCGTTCCCGCCGTAACTTTCAGCAGGGACCGGAACGACTGGTTACGGTCGAACAAAGAAAAATTAACGGCCCGCACCACAGCACCGGTACGTCCTTTTTTTCCGGCTGCCAGTGCTGTTCCCTGTATCTCTGGGGACGCCGCCGTGATTCCCGTAAAGGTTTCAAGCCGTTTTGAAAAAGCTGTAAGTGCCTCAGGGCTTTCTGATTCAGGACTGAAATACGGAACTTTTACCAGCAAATGGGAACTTGAAAGACCGATAAGACGTGCCGTTATACCGTCTACCATACCGTTCGAAATCGTCATAACGACAACCAGCGGAATCAGGCTTATTCCGACACACAGCAGAGCTCCCTTCATACTTCTGATCGCAGTTGACTTTTTTCCGGCTTTCGGAAACAGCAACCGCACTGCATACATAATAGAAGAAGAAACTGTCATAGCGTACCCGGTTCCTGTTCCCTGCAGGGGGTTCTGTCACAAGTAAAATGACCGTCCCGAATGTTGTACAGGAATTCACCTTTTTCAGCCAGTGTGCGGTCATGAGTGACAAGTACCAGCGTCTTCCGGTATCGTTCCGCCATAGAAAAAAGCATATCGCCGATAAGTGCTGCATTTGCAGGGTCTAAATTACCGGTAGGCTCATCTGCCAGAATCAGCTCAGGATCGTTTACCAGAGAGCGTGCGACAGCCACACGCTGCCGTTCTCCACCGGAGAGTTCCGACGGTAAATGATCCATTCGTGAAGAAAGTCCGACATCGGACAGCAGCAACGAAGCTTTTTCCATCGCAGCCCTGCGGGAAACGCCCGCCATATAGGCCGGAAGAAATACGTTTTCGAGAGCGGTAAAATTCTTCAGAAGATAATGGAACTGAAATACGAATCCGAGAAAGTGGGACCGGTAGGCAGCAAGTCCATCTTCATCAAGTTCTGATACCACATACGGTCCGGCTTGCACGATTCCGGCCGTAGCAGAATCGAGCCCGCCGAGAATATTCAAAAACGTACTCTTTCCGCTGCCGCTTTCACCGATTATAACGGCGGAATGTCCTTCGATCAATTTAAAGTCCAGATCCTTGAGTACCGTAAGCTTTTCACTTTTTGAAACGTAGGTTTTTTCAAGACCCGTAATAGAAATAAGTTCACTCATCTCTGAGCACCTCCGCCGCCGTCATCTGTAAAACTGATCTGCTTGCAACCCACGAAGCAAGCAGAGAAGAAAAAATCCCGAAAATTGTAATCAGCAGTACTTCCTGCGGGACTATACGCGCCGGAATCTGCGCGTAGACAAAATACATGGGATTTTCACGTATAAAAATGGAATCGGCAGGCGATGCGATCATAGTAAAAAAATACTGGACTGCATAAATGGCCTTCGCCGCAAACACAAATACAGAACCGATTCTGACACTCAGCAGCAGCCCCAGTGCAAGCCCGGGAACGGCTCCTTCAAAACCGGTTAAAAATCCGCGCAGAATAAAAATAATCTGAATATACCTGCTGTTGCCCCCCAGTGCGGACAACACGGAAATCTCTGACCGCCGTTCATAGACAAGGCGTCGCATTCCGTTAAAAATATTAATTCCGACAACAACAAAAATAAGGCAGACAAGAAGCATCAACATCGTTTTCTCTATTCTGAGTGCTCCGAAAAAGGCCCTGTTATACGAACGCCACGATTCTGTTTTTATTTCCGGAAATTCGGCTGCCAGCATGGCGGCAGCTTCCGAGTCCGCTCCGGAGTTACGGAGCTTTAGTCCGTAAACAAGCGATGCGTTTTTTCCGAAGTACCGCTTTCCGGCGGCAAGACTTATAAATGAATAGGAACTGTTTATATCCGCATACCCCGATTGGAAAATCCCGACAACCGAAAATATTCTGTCCGGGGAAAGGAGATCGACATCACTGCCGCCGCTGAGCGCAAACAAATTAACAGAAGAACCGAGTGTAACCCCAAGATTCCGGGCGAGATCGGCCCCGATCACAATAGTATCGCCCGATAAATCAAAACTTCCTGACACAAGCGTAAGTTCTTTCGCAAAACCGTTATCTTTGCTGCAGATATCAGCAGGAACAGCACGTACGATAGCTGCAGCCTGGCGATTCGCGGTACCGACCATAAGGCTTTGTGCTTCGTAAAAAGGAACAGCGGCTCTTATCTGTTCCGAATCAGCACAGAACTGTTCAAAACCTGCTGCCGCGGCAGGAGGAACGTCGGTCACACGAAGATGATATGAACTGATTTCCATGATGGCATCTATAAAACTCATCTGAAAACCGTTCATAACACTGATGACAACAATTAACGTCATGACGCCGAAGCAGATTCCAAGAGAAGCAAGAAAAGTTGTAACAGCGGAACGCCCCTTTCTGTCTACCCTGGCAAACCGGTTCGATACAAAAAGTACCCATCGGGGCAGCAGCTGCTTTCTTTTACTCATAGGTTTTTCTCCTGATTTCCTCTCCGTTCTTTAAAAACCGATCCATAATTTTACTGCCGTTATTGAACGTTGTTCTGACCTCATATCCGTCATCAAAAAAAAGAGACTGAACGTACGTTGATTCGTCCGTATAGACAATACGTTTTTCAAGGATACCATCTTTATATTCGTCAGTGTCCGGTAATTTTCCTTTTCCGTCGTACGTAAACTTCCGGCACGTCGTCTCCTGCCCCTTCAGAACGGCAGCATCGTCATATCGAAAACGAATGATTGTCATCGTTGTAACTCTGTTTTCACTATCATAGTCGGTACGCTGTATGCGCTCCGGTATTTTTTTCAGTTCACCCTGCAACGTCTCTACGAGCGAATCTTTCTGTTCAATGACAGAACCGTACTTATCAAATTTTTTTGAAATTTCTCTGCCGGTACGATGATCAACAGCGACTGAAGCAGCTGCAAGCTGTGCATTTCCCTCATATTCATACCGGAGTGTGCGCAAAAGAACTGCTGTTTCAGCAGTTCCCGACAGCTGCCATGTTTCAACAGCTTTCAGCCGGTACGAGTCGTCATACGTCCGCCGCGTAAGCAGTTCACCAGCGACAGAGACGACTGCCGGCACCCCGTCTGCCGCATAAGACTCGAAAAAATCTTCTGATCCGGCAGCAGTCTGTGAAAAAAGAAGAGAAGGAAGTAAAAACAGAATGACCGGAATACCCGGCAGAAATTTATGCACAATTTACAGTCCGAGGAATTCGTCGATATACTTTTCAGCAGAAAATTCTTCAATATCACCGTATTTTTCTCCGGTACAAACAAACGCAACCGGAATCCCCAGTTCTTTTCCGATGGAAACAGCGGCACCGCCTTTTGCAGACGAATCATATTTCGTCAGAATTACCGCATCTACGCCGACAGCTTCGTTAAACACTTCAGCCTGACGGAGCGCATTCTGACCCGTTGTCGCATCAATCACCAGAATTCTCCGGCTGCATCCGTCGTCGGCCTTCTGGGTTGCCGTACGATTAATCTTTTCAAGTTCGTGAACAAGATTTTCCTTGTTATGAAGCCGGCCTGCCGTATCAGCCAGCACTAATCCGCCGCCGGAAGCTTTAACCGCTTCGGCTGCATCAAAAACAACAGCAGACGGATCGGAACCCATCTGGTGATTTACGACGCGTATTCCGGTATTTTTCCCGTGAATCTGAATCTGATCTATGGCCGCTGCCCGAAACGTATCTGCAGCAGCCATAACAATGCTGGAAACACCCCGGGGTTTATACCATGCCGCTAATTTTGCGGCAGTCGTCGTTTTACCGACGCCGTTAACGCCGAGCAGCAGCCATATATTCGTCTTTCCGGGATAAATCTCCGGCCGTTCAGATTTAAGCGTTGCAGTGAGCAGCAGCTTCAGTTTAAGCAGAATATCGTGTTCATCGGTAATGTGCCCGGTTTTGCAGTTTTTTTCAAGCTCTTCGACAAGCGCAACCGCCGTTTTTGCTCCGATATCACCTTCAATAAGTGCATCCGTAAGATCGTCGAAAAAATCTTCCGAACGGTTCCGCTGCATGGAAAACAAAGAGCGTACTTTTTGTGCAAATGAGATTTTAGACATGGTAGCTATCCTTTATTTTTTTTTACAGTTTCCGGCAGCACCTGGTCAACCGAAAACAGATATCGTATCAATTCGTATGAAAACCATATTCCCGCGGCCACCGAAAATCCGACCGCCGTTCTGGAATACGTCTGCCACTTCAACACTTCATCATAGTCTTCCCGCCCGTCGTTGTACGCATTTACTTTCGAGTTAAAATTTCCGTACGCATAAAAAGAAGCCGGCAACGATGAAATAAGTATACTATAAGCAAGATACATTTTTCTGCGATGCTTTTCAATATCTGCCGCCCTGTCGTACGTATCAACACTGACCGAAAGCTGTGCACCGGTGCGTTGTAAATTCGAAGGAATATAGAAAAAAGCGGATTTATTTTCCGCATCCCGAAATTCACCGATAACGGGTTTCCCGTTTACTCTGACGGATATGCCGTGCTTTTCTGTTCCGGTTTCCCCGGTGTAAACACCGTCTGGATATACCGCCCCCATGACGTCGGGAAAAAATAAAACGAGATCTTTCTCTGTCGTCTTTTGCAATAGGACACTTACAAAAAAACGACCGCCGCCGGAAAAATTATAGGTAATACGCTGCAAATCGTAACCGTCAGATTCAAAAGAAACTGTATGAATACCACTAGGAACAACTACGTGATCAGGAACAGAATTGAAAGCCCTGTCGTCAAGCATCAGCCGCAGACCGGGAAGTGCCTCTGGCGGCTGAATATCGAACTGCAGCGTTACCGGAAGACTGTTGGAAAGAAGGGGAACTAAGGAATACACTATATTTTTAGCAAGAGCAGCGGTATCGGACAGCAATCCGATTTCAGTAACGGTACCGGCTTCCAACGCTCCCGGATACAGCCGCAGCGTAACGGTGACAGCTGCATAATCTCCGTAATTTTTTATTATTCCGGTTATAAGTCCGTCGATTTTCTTACTCCGGATATCGTTTGCAAATTCAAATCCCCCATACTCATGCTGAGAGACAGCAGCAGGAGGTTCGTACAGCGCCGTATAGCTGTCGTTATACAAAACGACAGCCAGCGGTTTTTGTTCATCCTTTTTTCCTGCAGGACCGAAAAACGGAATCTGCCTGTCGTCCGGAGCGCCTGTCGCCGGGGCGCCGTCCGAACTATATTCCTGAGACAATTTTTCAGCCGTTGCGACATTTTCATTTATCTTTACCTGAATATCCTGTATTTTTTTATTCTGCGCTGCGACAGCTTTTTTAAAACTTTCCGCAGAAGACTCTTCAAGAACGATCGCATCGCGTTTCTGTATTTCTCCGGAAAGCTGAAGAAACAGCGAAGTCCGTTCTGTCTTCAAGGTATCCAGTTTTCTGCTCAGAATCTCATCCGGTAACGGAGTTCTGTAAAGTCCCTGCGATATATTCTCCAGTATGAGCTGGGGAAGCAGAGACGCTTCAGCTTCTTCAAACGGAGCAATGCTGCCGGTAGTCCTGAACCGGAATTTTTGCGCAGCAAGTGTCCACTGAGTTTCTTCTGCTATACCGAAGCAGCAGCAGAACAATGACAGTAAAACAACAGCAGTTTCTCTTTTTACCGCTTTTTTAGAGGTCATCCTTATCGTCGGTGCTGTCAAGCGGCAGCCCTTTCCATTTTGCATCCAGATACGCAGTAATAAACTGATCTATATCACCATCCATCACTGCCTGTATATTTCCCGTTTCACATTTTGTACGATGATCTTTTACCATTGTATATGGTTGAAACACATACGATCGTATCTGGTTACCCCATGAAATGCCTTTTTTTTCAGCACCGAATTTTGCATTTTCCTTTTCTTTCTGTTCGCGGTAATATTCATACAGACGGGCTTTCAGAATACTCATTGCAGTAGCCCTGTTCATGGTCTGGCTGCGTTCACTCTGACAGGCTACAACAATACCCGTCGGCAGATGTGTAAACCGCACGGCAGAATCGGTTTTATTCACATGCTGTCCCCCCTTACCGCCGGCACGATACGTATCGACACGTAAATCTTCGGGACGGATATCAACCTTTATGGTATCGTCGAGTACCGGAAAAATAAAAACGGAAGAAAAAGAGGTATGGCGGCGGGCATTCGCATCAAACGGACTTATTCTGACAAGCCGGTGAACACCGGCTTCGCCCTTCAAATAACCGTATACGTAATCACCATTTATTTGAAGCGTAACGGACTTTATTCCGCCTTCTGCTTCAAGCACATCTACCGTTTCGACCTTAAAACCCCGTCGTTCAGCCCATCTGATATACATACGACTCAACATGGAAGCCCAGTCACAGGCTTCCGTACCGCCGGCACCCGAATGGATTGTCAGGAAAGCACTGTTACGATCAACTTCACCGGAAAGAAGATTCAGAATACTCAGATCATCAAATTTTTTCTTTGCCGTTGCATACATTTCCTGAAGTTCGCCCTCGACGGATTCGTCGCGGCCCTCTATTCCGAGGTCATATAAAGCTTCTATATCGTCAATTTCTTTTAAAAGTTCCCGCCACGGTTCAACCCGTCCCTTGAGCAGCTTCAGATCATTCATGACCTTTTCAGCCTTTTCATGGTCATCCCAGAAACCGGGAGCCCCAGTCAGAGCCTCTTTCTCCGCAATTTTTTTGTCTATCGTAACGTTGTCAAAGACGCCCCCAGACATTGAGGATTTCCTGTTTCAGTTCTGTAATAGGCATTTTCATTTCTTCAAGCATTGTTCATTCCTTACTTTTTGCATGTACCAGCTCCGGTTTTATCAGACAACGCCGCCATTTTTTCTGTGACAGAAAGGTTATTTCAAATAACCCGTCAACAGGAAACTGATACATTCGTATTTTATCGTAGTAATCCGTAACACGGTCCATTTCACGTTTCAACTGAAGTATCCGACCGGAATTTATCACGGTGCTTTCCCAGACAGCCCGCTGGACTTTTTTAAATCCGAAATGCGTCAGAACCATACTGAGTGCCCGGGAACTGTCGATGCTTCCCGGATCAAGAACAACAGATATAAACATGTACTTCAGCATAAAATAAACGGCCGATATTGTCAAACCGTTGATTTTATAGATATATAATTATATGATAAGTATATGATGCGTATCCGAATATTACCGTTCAGACCGCTGTTTTTTCTGATGGCGGCGGTTGTTTTTTTCCCCGCGGCGGCACAAGATTCAAGACCGCTTGTCACAAATATTGCGGCACACGCCGTTGCTACGAACGAAATCAAGGTTTCGTGGTCTCTGCCGGAAGCGTTTCCTCTGCCGGCAGAACTCGTAGTCTATCGTGATACAAAACCACTTTCAACGTTCTCGCAGATTACCCGGCTTGATCCGAGAGCGCGGATAGACGGCGAGCAGAAGAATTATACAGATGTTGTTTCCGATTACCGGGAATATTATTATGCTGTTATCGTGCTTGTTTCAGGACAGCTGTACGATCTTATTCTTCCTTCGATAAATGCCACGGTAACCGGCGTGCACGTACGACGGACTGCACCGACCGTTGTTCCCGATTCGGAATCTGCAAAAGAAAAGCTGTATCCTGAAGGGGCTCTCAGAGAAGCTCCTCTGCCGACGCTCGATATGATGGAAAACGATAATCGTTCAAACTCAACAATGAGCGGAACAGCAGAAGCAAACGCACAGGATCTTGCAGCAGCTGCAACAGAAAAAAAGCTGCTTGAACCGTTCGTATTTGATGAGGATATGATCTCTCCGACCGGCGGCGACGAGTACCTTTTGTTTGACATCCTGCACAGAACATTCGCACGAAAAAAATACGACGAGGCAGTAACACAACTCCAACAGTTCCTCGGCATCAACCGGAAAAATGAAATTGCAGAACGGGCTTCGTTTTATCTGGGCGAATCTTATTATTTTACCGGCAGCTATAGAAACGCACTACAGGAATTTCTTCAGCTTGATGATTATTATCCGGTTCTTTCGGACAAATGGATAAATTCCTCACTCGATCTGCTGGAGATTCCTGCTGTGAATCAGACTGCTGCAGGGCAGATCAATAAATAGTCCTGATCATATCAATAAGAGCAGACGACCGCTCACTACCGGGAGCGGGAGTGAGCGGAATCGTCTGATGCAGCGGATTTCCGGCAGCATCTGCAGCGGGAGCAGTATCGGAAGAAACCGGCTGCGTTGCTGCCGGCTGATTTTGTCCGGCAGGCTGCTGACTGTCAGCAGCAGCGGACGTATTTTCTTCTTTCGGCAGCTGCGTCACGACGACTTCATCTCCTATATTTATGCGGTCAAAAAATCCCGTATCGGAAACAGTTCCCTGTGAAATTTCTTCACCGATATCAGTAACCGTCAGCGTACCGAGTACTGATTTCGGATTATAGTAGAGTCCGGCCCCGGAATCGGCAGTCGTTATCGTACCTTTACGGATTATGGCAAAGACGGTACCGCTTTTTATACCTTCTGACAAACCAAGGTCTATAAGAATCATTGAACCGTTTCTCGCAAGAATCTTTCCACGGACGGGAAGAAGATCCAGAATAGTCTGACGGAATGACTGCAGCGAAAGTGCGAAGCGGTCGTTTCCTGTCCGGAATACAGAAAAACGCTTTATCTCGTTGCCGGTTCTGGTCGAATACATGACGGCATCGAGATTAAAATCACGTGCGGTATCATCAGCAGAAAACAGTACGAAGTAATCACAGGCAGCAGCACGTGCACGGGCATAGGCATCGCCGTATCCGGAAACGGAGGAAGCCATAACGTCAACGGTCGTTTCCGTAACACCGGTAAACAGGGAAGCAGCCATATTTGCCGTTACTGACGGTACGTCCGCATGAAGTTCGCCGACAGGGGCCGAAGTATAATACAGGCCAATCTTCCATCGCGTCTTATCGAGATAAAACGGTGAGACATTCCATTTTGCCGCCAGATTGTCGGAAAGCAGCGAATCAAAAGCTTCTATTGTGTCTGAAAGTTTTACCGCCTCAGGATCCGTGGCGTTTGTCGTTTCTGTCTTATCAGTGTTCGTTTTTTTCGTACTGGCAATAAACTGTAACTGCGCAAGGTAGGCTTCATTGAACCCGTCCCGTCTGAGCATACCTGCAAACGCAGTCCTGGCTTCAGCGTTCAGCGGATCCAGTTTCAGAGCCTGCTGATATTCATAACGCGCCTGTCTGCTCTGATATTTATCTGAATATTCACGGGCTTTTTTTATATGATATGCAGCCCATGCGGCACGGCGGCTGTCATTCATTGGAATCGATTCTGCCGCCAGCAGTTCAAGGGAGCTCCGCATTATTTCATCCTGTGGATTTACGGACAGCCCCGTATTCCACACCGTAACGGCATCCGCATCTTTACCCAGTCGGTGCAGCGCAGCTCCTTTCAGATACCATGCCGTGAAACTGTCTCTATTCCGTCCGATTCTGAAGTCACAAAGGTCTGCAGCATCCTGATATCGTCCCTCCGCATACAAAACAGCGGCAAGCAGCTCATATCCGCGGTCATAGTCCTCGTCGATGGCGACAGCCGACCGGGCACGCCGTTCCGCTTCCGAAAGATCTCCTGTCCGGGCAGCAAGCCATGCTGCAAGATACTGGACTTCCGCGTCTCCCGAATGGGTCTGCAGCGCCTGTTCTATATAGGTACGCGCCGTATCATTTTTTCCGAGCGCTGCGGAAACAAGCGCGAGACTCAGCAAAGCTTTACGATTTGTTCCCTGCCGCCGCAGTGCTGCAGTATATTTCTGCTCGGCCCCGTCCAGACGACCGTCAAAAAGATCAAGTTCCGCGAGACCAAAACGCGCATCAAGATCATTCGGATATGCTTTTATAACCGCTTCAAAAATCGAACGTGCCATATCAAGCTGACCGAGTGAGATAAGTGTCATTCCGCGCAGATTCCGTATGTCGGCACGATCATTCAGATATTTTTGTGCATTGTCAAGATAGTTCAGACACAATGTAAATTCATCAAGCTGAAAGGCACACTGCGCCTGGCGGAACCACGCATCTCCATATGACGGATTCAGCTGCAGTGCCTGGTGAAATGATTCAGAGGCACCGTACCAGTCCAGTGTTTTCTGCTGTTGCAGGCCGGTCTCATATAACTCACGTGCAGTTTTTGTCTGCGCAAACAAAAAAAAGGAGCTGACAAAAACTGCAAAAAAGACGGCCCGCCTACGAATCCGATTCAGACTGTTCATCGCTCCTTTTTTCTCCCGCCCGCAATAGAACTTTTATAACGTTGATACGGTGTCCTTCCATATCCTGAACAATAAATTCATACTTATTCCAGCTGACTTTTTCATATTTTACCGGAATCTTACCGAACAAATCGAAAACGAAACCGCCGAGCGTATCAAAATCATCCGTCGGAAAATCAGAATGAATCGTATCGTTCAGATCGTCAAGATCGACGCGCGCATCACACAGCCAGATATTCTCGCCAAGCGGAAGAATATCTTCACGTTCATTATCAAATTCATCCTGAATATCGCCTACGATTTCTTCGATTATATCTTCCATCGTAACGATTCCGGAAACACCGCCGTATTCATCAATCGCAATCGCAATATGCAGATGCCGTCGTTTGAATTCGCGAAGCAGCGTATCGATTCGTTTGGATTCCGGAACAAAATATGCTTTTCGTATGATTTTTTCCAAATCAAACTCGTCATGATGCATATACATATTGAGGAGATCCTTTACATAAAGGACTCCGATGACATTATCAATAGATTCGCTGTATACCGGAAAACGGGAATGTCCGCTCGTAAGAATCTTTTCCATAAGTTCTTCCATCGGAGTATCAACAGCAAGGAAGTCAACATCAATGCGCGGAATCATGACTTCTTTTACGGACGTCTGGGAAAGATCTTCGATTCCTCGGATCATATCCCTTTTTTCTTCGTTTAATATTTCCTGCTGCGCTTTTTCTTCGTTCGTCTCCAATGGAGCCTTTTTTTCCTGATTCTCTTTTTTGTGTCCGAATTCAAATATACTCATATAATTTTACCGGCAATCTGCTGTAACAGTTTTTCCTGGAGGACCAGCATGTCGCATACAGGATCAACCCCTTTTTCAATATGTTCCGCTCCGTGATCCATTCCGTGTATATGTAGTATACCATGAATCAACAATCTTTTGAGTTCTTCGTCGACCGTTGTATCAAATTTTTCGGCATTTACCGGCAGCATATCAACACTGATAGCTATATCTCCGGCACTTTTCCATTCCTGCCCGTCCTCATCGGTATAACTGTCCCCATTTTCAAAAGACAGAACATCCGTCGAAGCAGCTATATGACGATAGGTACTGTTCAGGTTCTTCATAAAGACATCGCTGCAGAACAGCAGCGAAATTTCTTCTCTATCATAATCCAGTGCAGAAAGCACCTGCAGAACAAACGGTTCAACCTTATCCAGCCACGAAGGGCGGGAATAATTTTCTTCGACGGTTATCAATACGCGGTTACTCATATTTTTTTTATCTCATCCAATGTTTTTTGGCCCAGCTCTTCCCTGTTTTCAGAATCTCCTTTCCGGAGTTCTTTCTGCTCGGGATATTCAATTCTGCTGTGGTAGTATCCTGCCAGAATCTGAACGAAAGAATCTTTTATAACGGAAATATCCCTGAACGTAAGTCCGCAATTATCAAGCTGCCCGTGTTCAACCTTCGCATTGATAAGCTGCCTGATAAATTTATCAAGACGCGGTACCGATGGTTTGTCAAGCGTTCTGCAGGCGGCTTCCGCCGTATCGGCAAGCATCACTACGGCAGATTCTTTTGAAGACGGGGGCATACCAGTATACGAAAAATCTTCAGGATTAACCGACGGGTCCTTTTCCCTCGCTTCATTATAAAAATAAGCAATAACACTGTTTCCGTGGTGCTCGGCAATTATATCGATGACCTGTTGCGGAAGATGCAGGGAGCGGGCTTTTTCAAGTCCTTTTTTGACATGACTGCGGATAACAGAAGCAGAAAGAGACGGATTAATTTCATCATGCTTGTTTTCCCCTTTCTGATTCTCGACAAAATATTCAGGCTGATCCATTTTTCCGATATCGTGATAATAAGCTCCCACACGGGCAAGCAGCGCATTGGCGCCAATTCTTTTGCAGGCATTCTCTGCAAGACTGGCAACAAGTATCGAATGATTATACGTACCGGCAGCGGTCAGCAGCATGCGGCGCATCAAGGGATTATTCAGGTCGCTCAAATCCATAAGCCGGAAAACGGATGCTGTATTCAGCAGCGATTCAAGCGGAGTAAGGAACCCCAACGCCAGAATTCCGGAAATAAAACCGTTAAAAGCAACGCCTGCAAAAAGAGCCGCAGAATCGGCAAAGGAGTCGTTAAAAATAACCTTCAGTGCAATTATACAGACAACATCAATAACGCTCAGCAGCAGAGAAGCTATAACCATATCTATGCGGCGTTCTATATTCTGCATTATTCTGACGGAAGACAGGCAGGAAGCAAACGTGAAAAGCGTCGGTAAAAGTTCAAATCCGGTCGCGTTTAAGACGCACAGAGAAAGAAGCAGGGAAAGAAAAACAGCAGATAGCTGACCGAAAAGAATTGCCGCAATGAGTGTGCAGAACGAAGCGGGAATAATGATATTTATGCTGTAGTCAGTTGAAAACGGTTGCGCCTTGCCGGCAAAAGCAACCACGGCATAGACCAGCAGAAAACAGAGAGAATACAACAGCATTTCCTTGAATTCCACTTTCCGTTTCAAAAGCACCGGAGAAAACAGAAAAACCCATAAAACGGCAAGCAGAAACAGGAAAAGAAGAGAATTGGAGTAAGCCCGGTAGTCGATATAATCAGGTGATTCCGCCATTTTACGCAATTTATTATATTCTTCTTCCGTAATTGCAAAGCCCTTTCTGATTATTTTCTCTCCCGCTTCAATAGCGACCGGATTGTCGGCGTCAGCAGGCAGCGTCTTGTTTGCATAAATGGTTCTGTCGGCAATCTGCCCTATTTCGAAATCATCAAGGTCATAGGTCGAGACCGTACGCCACGTCGCAATATTAAAATATGAAATGATCGTTCCTGCAAGAAATGTTGCAACCAGCAGAATCATAAATACGTAATTACGTTTTATAAATTCCATAAATGCACGGAAATATGGTCTTTTACCATTTTCCAGTCTCATTTTATTTTCCAGCGTCTGCATCGTTATAAGCCTGTACTATTTTTCTGACCAGCGGATTTCGTACGACATCCTCTCCCTGCATTTCCATGATACCGATTTCCGGAATACCGGAAAGAATCCGCAGCGCATGAATAAGCCCGGACTGACTTCTCCGCGGCAGATCAACTTGTGTTACATCTCCAGTCACAAAGACCTTCGAACCTTCTCCCATACGGGTAAGAAACATTTTCATCTGTTCCTGTGTCGTATTCTGTGCTTCATCGAGTATGATAACGCTTTTATTTAATGTCCGGCCACGCATGTAAGCAAGTGGAGCTATTTCAATCACACCTGATTCAAAAAGCTTTTTTACCATTTCGCGCGGAAGAATAGCTTCCATAGAATCGTACAGCGGCCGCAGATACGGATTTATTTTCTGTTCGAGATCTCCGGGAAGGAATCCGAGGTTTTCGCCGGCCTCGACGACAGGCCGCGTCAGTATGATTCTTGCTTTTCTGCGGGTCAGTACGAGAAACAACGCTTCGGCAACAGCAAGATATGTCTTGCCGCAGCCCGCCGGTCCTGTACAGAATATCATATCACGGCCGCGCAGAAGCTGTACGTAGTCCGCCTGACGGGACGTCCGCGGATACACACGTCTGACCGCCCCGGGAACGGTAATCGTACTGTCCTCTATCGACGCGTGCGTCCGTGTATTCATTATTGTCGCAACCATATCCTCGCAGACTTCAATTCCGTCATCAATTTCATCAACCATTCTGTCTATAATAAACCGGAATTGCTGACAAATCTCAGGATTATCGTTTTCAATCGAAATTTCATTTCCGCGCGTAAACACCGGAACACCGAGATGCTGTTCAATGAGTTTCAGGTTGCTGTCATTTGTCCCGCACACATGAGACAGAACATTCGTGTCCGGGACAACTATCGTATATGCCGATTCCACAAAACCTCTATAAATATACTGAATTGTAAACGGCGACAGCCATTTGGTCAAGATTAATCAGGATTAAGTTCCCATGTCCCGTAATCGTCGACAATCTCTGTTTTCATGCCCTGCATAGGACGCCATACGACGGAAACAGAAAAATACGGACTAAAATCATAAGACTGCGTACTTGAAATAAAACGGGGCTCTATTTCAAAATCAACATTCAAATCCCAGTCATGCAGATCATGCGTTATCTCCACCGAAAAACTCTCTAATTTAAATCCAGACGCCTTCCTTTTCGCATCATCGTTAAACATAAACGAATTCAGAAGATCCGTAAATACATTCGTTTCTCCCGGAATACGGCCTGATTCTCCCAAACCATCCTGAACATACCGGTATATTACATCATTTCTCGATTCAGAGCTGAATGTCAAATCAAGAAAATCATTTATTTTAAAAGTGAATGCGGGAATAAATTTAAAATAACTGTTCGTTGGTTCAAGCAGGTCTGCTACGATACTTGTCGAAAGCGACGGCGCAAAACTTATTTTATTGTTCCAGTAGGTAAATTTTTTATTTTGAGTCGAATATGCAAGATTAAAACTGTACGGAAGGAATTCTTCTTTATCACGTTCAACCCATCCGTCGTCGGAATCAAAATCATATCCGTACGTATATTTCATGACATATGAAAGCTGCAGATCAGCCCATGTAAGTGCAAGTTTCATGGAATCACTATGAGATTCTTCCAGATCATAATTGTACGATTCCGTAAACTTCAGAATGTTTGAAAAAAGTTTAACGGACAGCGCCTGCTTAAAATCTTCTTTAACCCATGTTGAATCCGTAGAGCTTTCCTGTTCAATGCCGGTTTCAGCGCTAAACGTTACGAACGGAAACGACAGTTCCAGCGTTCCGTAGTATTCGTCGACTTGCGGCGGCAGTGTTGTAGAGAGTATCAGCGATTGTGAAAAATCATTCCCTTCATCAGCCGAAAACGTGAAATCCAGCGAATGAGTCGTTACGGAATCCTCATCAGTCCAGTCAAGCGTCAAATAGTCCCAGTCAGGGTTATCTGCATCTCCGATAAATTCTGTTCTGAGCAGCTTGAGCGTCGTATTGTATGTAATACCGGTATCTTTAAAATACTGCGTATAGGAAAACGGTTTTATCGAAATTTTATTCGTATTCACGATATCCGCCTGGCGGGCTGCATAATCCGTTTTTTTAAGAGAAGCACTGCTCGACGATGAATAATATTCGTCGGAAATGTACGGGTGATCCTGCATGACCGGGTCAAATTCCAGCGTGTTATTCATATTGAACAAATTCCCCAGATATCCCAGAGAGCTTGTCAAAGCTATCGGAACTTTCAATATATACATACGTGATTTTTGGTTTGTCCATGAAAAATCTGCACCGGTCGGTATATCATCGGGGTCTGTCGAATAAGCTATTTGAGACGTGTAACTGATGGAAATTTTATAGCTCAGCGTATAACTTAAAAGATCAAGAGTCTGAATGTCGGGAGCAGCATAGGCTATTTTAGGAAGTGCAGATTCGTCGAAAGCTGTGTCTGTTGATTTTTCCGGATCGCCGGCAGTTGCAGACGGTGCAGAAGATTGTGGTGACTCAGGTGATTTTTCCGGATCGTTTCCTTTATCTGACGTACTGTCTGCAGCAGATTCCTTTTTCTGATCGGGAACTGTCAGGTTCTCAGGGGCTGTCAGTCCGAATTCATAGTCCGCACCGGCAGACGAAGCAGATGCTGCTCCGGATTTGTACGAAAATAATGTTCCGGTAACCGTCAGGGCAGCTTTGAGCGGTATTATCAGCGACGGACTGTAAAATTTACGTTCAGGGGTATAAGATTCCCAGTCGTCGTCAGTCGAATCCAGCGCTGCAGAAACAGCTGCAAAAGCTATTGAAGACGAAAAACTGGATAACGAAACAGAAGAAATATACGGTTTGACGAAATCCGGCAATGGCAGTGAATAAGAACCCGTCAGACTCCAGGTATACGAGGACACTTCTGTCGTATCCTCGTCTTCTTCATCCGTCGTCGACGGATTGCTTAACAAATAATCAATCCAGTCCATTGTCTCCGTCCGATCGTTAAAGTCAGTGTTAAAATACGGATCGGAATATAACGGCAGTGATAATTTCAATTTGAACGGCTTGGAAACAGAAAGGTCCAGACTGCCGCTATACCTGAACGGAAGTTTCTGGCCAAAAAAATATGAAGAATCGGCATACACCGTACCGGACGAAGACTCCGGCATATAAACGGAACCGTCCTCAAAAATGGTATTGCTGAATCCCAGCTCAAGATTGCCGGTCAGAGACGAAATGTATTTTCCCGGTTTCCACTGACCTTCCAGCCCCGCCATACCTCCCAAATTAGCATACCAGTCAGCCATAATTTTTAAATAGTTATCAGTAGAACCTTTATAATCTTCGTCAAGATTATGAATCATCAGCCCCTGCCGTTCCTGCTGTTTAAGGGTTGACGGCCGGAGAAAATTGTACAAGCTGCTGTCATCATCGCTATCGTCCGATGATGAAGTCGTATCAAGCGGTTTTCTACCATAAAGATAAGTCGTCGTCTGAAAAAAATAACCTTCCCGCGACCGCAGTCCGAAAACGGGATTAAAAACAAGTTCATCCTTTGGGTAATAAAATGCAGGAAGATACAAAACGGGAAAAAATCCGACATACAGCAGTGCGTTAAAAAAAGCAAATTCATTTCCGGGCAGGAGCCATATCCGGGAAGCTTTTATCCGCCAGTGAGGATTTTTATCATCGCAGAAAGTCAGATTTCCGTTTTTAAAAGCTATCGTACCGGAATTATCTCTTCCGAACAGGTCGGATGCAACAATCAGCGTCGAACCGGACGGCAGATTGATACTATCGGAACTTGTCTGGACAATGCGTCCGTCATCGAAAACTCCTTCAAGCGTGGCTGTATTTATAAGCAGGCTGCCGGCAGTTGCCGTTTCATCGCCGTCGGTACCGCCGCTGCGGGAAAGATGAACAGATCCCTCCGCATACAACATATCGGTCGTACGATTGTAATTTACCGTATCGGCCGTTATTTCCGTTACAACGGCATCTTTTTTTATTTCCAGATTTACATTTCCTTCAAGAAAAACACAGTCATCGCCGGTCACCTTATCAGTTCTGTAATCAGTCTGTTCCGCACTCCTGATCGTTATTATCGTAACGCCGGCGGTTCTTTTTTTCCCGGCAGAAACGTCAGATTCCGGATAGACCCAGAAAGCTGCAACAGCAAGGAGTAGAAACAGATATGCTATCCGTACGCAAAAACCGAAATGTTTCAGCTCTCCCATCAGGTTGCTCCCGCAGAATTTGTCATTTAGCTGTTGCGACGCTGCCTGTCGCGGGCCAGCATCTCCGCAACGTACTGGCCGGTATAAGACTTTTTGCAGTGCGAGACCTGTTCCGGCGTGCCGGTTGCTATAATCGTACCGCCGTTTTCTCCCCCTTCCGGTCCCAGATCAATAAGATAGTCGGCCTGACAAATTACGTCAAGGTTGTGTTCGATCATCACGACCGTATTCCCCTGATCGACGAGCCGCTGGATAACTTCCATAAGCTGTTTTACGTCCGCAAAATGGAGTCCGGTGGTCGGTTCGTCAAGAATATATAAAGTCTTCCCTGTCGACCGTCGTGAAAGTTCATTTGCTAGCTTTACCCGCTGTGCTTCACCGCCGGAAAGTGTAAGTGCCGACTGCCCGAGTTCAATATACCCGAGGCCGACGGACTTTAATGTTTCAAGTTTTCGTGCAATATGCGGAATATGTGCAAAGAAATCACAAGCCTCTTCAATTGTCATTTCAAGTACATCGCAAATATTTTTTCCTTTATAACGGACAGCAAGCGTTTCCTGATTGAACCGCTTGCCGCGGCAAACGTCACACTGAATATACACGTCCGGAAGAAAATTCATTTCAATCGTAATAGTTCCCGCACCTTTACAGTTTTCACACCGGCCGCCGGGAACATTAAAACTGAATCTGCCCGGTTTATAACCTTTTGCTTTCGCCTCCGGCAGCGATGCAAAGAGATCACGGATTCCGTTGAAGACGCCCACATAGGTTGCCGGGTTTGAACGAGGTGTTCTGCCGATAGGACTCTGATCGATATTGATAACCTTGTCGATATTCCCGAGCCCGGTAAGTTCTTTAAAAGCACCGACCGGAAGTGAGGAACGCATAATTTTATTGCTGACAGCTGGAAACAGCACATCGCTCAGAAGTGTCGATTTACCGGAACCTGAAACACCGGTAATACAGGTGAAAGTTCCAAGCGGAATGGTAATCCCGATGTTTTTGAGGTTATGTTCCGTTACACCGGAAAGTGAAATAAATTTTCCGTTTCCTTTCCGTCGTTCCGCAGGAATATCCATTTTCAACACACCGGCGAGATACTGACCGGTCAGACTGTCCTTTACCTGCATGACCTGCTCCGGTGTTCCAGATGCCACAACAGCACCGCCGTGAACTCCCGCTCCTGGTCCGAGATCGACAATCCAGTCGGCGGTACGAAGCGTCTGTTCATCGTGTTCCACGACAATAACGGAATTTCCCTGATTTCTCAGATACGTCAGAGTATCTATCAGCCGCTGGTTGTCCCGCTGATGTAATCCGATGGACGGTTCGTCCAGAATATACATAACCCCCATCAGGCTCGACCCGATCTGCGTTGCAAGACGGATACGCTGTGCCTCGCCGCCGCTCAATGTTGCAGACTGCCGTTCCAGCGTCAGATATTCAAGACCGACATTTTTCAAAAAGTGAAGCCGGTTACTGATTTCTTTCTCTATCTGGACTATAATTTTCTTTTCCGTTTCGGTAAACGTTATCGAATCAAAAAATTTGAGAGAATCTTCGACAGAAAGCTGCGTAAGTTCCCATATATTTTTGCCACCGACCGTCACGGCGAGCGCTTCCGGACGAAGCCTTTTTCCATGGCAGGTCGAACATTCCCGGTGCGCCATGTATTTTTCAAGATTCTGCCGCTGACCGTCGCTGAATGTTTCCGCATACCTGCGCTTCATATCGCCCATAACGCCGATCCACCGCTGATTATACACGGAATGGCCTTCACCACTCTGCTTTTCATATTCAAAATGAATCGGCCGATCGGAACCGTTCAGCAGAACCCGCCACTGTTTTTCGGACAGCTGATTAAACGGCGTATCGAGCGTCCACCCGTATACATCGGCGAGTCCCTGATACCGGCTTCTGTTCCATGCAGATTTCGGATTGTACGGTAAAAGACCGCCTTCGTTAAACGACAGCGAACGGTCAGGGATCATAAGATCAATATCGAATTCCATTTTTTCACCCAGACCGGTACATTCCGGACAGGCCCCGAATGGATTATTGAATGAAAAAAGACGCGGCTGCAGCTCGGGTATGGAAATTCCGCAGTCGGGACAGGAATTTTTCTGTGAAAAAAACACTTCCTGTTCAAGAAAATCCTTCGACAGATCAGCAGTTTTTCCTTCTTCATGAATTCTTTCGACTATTTCATCGTACGCGGTATCCGTTTTAGCGATACGGCGTACGACGGTAATAATACCGGCACTGATTGAAAGCGCCGTTTCCACCGAATCCGCCAGACGTTTCCGCACGTCGGCGTGCAGGACAATCCGGTCAACAATCAGTTCAATCGTGTGTTTCTTCTGTTTGTCGAGTTTTATCGAATCATCAAGTTCGACTTTGAGACCGTCTATCCGTGCCCTGATAAAACCGGATTTTCTGGCATCGTCGAGAACTTTCTGATGTTCTCCCTTTCTGCCCCGGACGACCGGCGAAAGAATTTCAAGTTTTGTTCCTTCGCTCCACGACATAATCGTATCGATAATCTGATCGACCGTCTGCTCTTTTATTTCCCGGCCGCAGTTCGGGCAGTGCGGTTTACCGACCCGTGCAAACAGTAAACGGTAATAGTCATATATTTCAGTTACCGTACCCACCGTCGAACGCGGATTCTTATGGGTCGTCTTCTGTTCGATAGAAATGGCAGGAGAAAGTCCTCCGATAAAATCAACGTCGGGTTTATCCATCTGGCCAAGAAACTGCCGTGCATAGGCAGAAAGGCTTTCAACATAACGCCGCTGTCCCTCTGCAAAAAGCGTATCAAAAGCCAGTGAACTCTTGCCGGACCCTGAAAGACCGGAAATAACGACCAGTTTATTCCGCGGAATTTCCACATCGATATTCTTTAAATTATGCTCACGGGCACCTTTTATAACGATTTTTTCACTCGGTTCAATTATATTCACGTCGTCAAGTATATAGTAAAACAAACTCTATCTCAATATGTACAGAACCGTGGCGCAACACGAGACGTACGAATTCGGAGGTGGTAACCCGTACCTTCGACAAGCTGCGAGACAGTGATTTTTCCACATAATTGACAGACTTCTGTTTTAAAAATATCATAACAGAGAGATTTTTATGAAAAACCTGACGATACTGATAAAACCTGCTTCATCACTGTGTAATATGCGCTGCACGTACTGCTTTTACGCGGACGTCAGCAATCTCCGCGCAGTCAAATCGTACGGCATCATGACAAAAGAAACCACGGAACGCATGATTGATAACGTTTTCAAGAATATGCATGCAGACGATGAAATTACGTTTGCCTTCCAGGGCGGAGAACCGACGATGGCGGGACTGGATTATTTCAGGTACTTCGTCGAAACCGTCGAGGCATGGCACCGTCCCGTTCCGTATCATTTTGTCATTCAGACAAACGGATTGCTGCTGGACGATACCTGGTGCGCATTTCTTGTCGAAAAGAAATTTCTCGTCGGGCTTTCAATCGACGGAGATCAAACATTTCACGATGCATATCGAAGAGACCGGCAGGGCAACGGTACGTTCACCCGGGTTCTTGAAACAAAACGAAGGCTCGACCGCTTTCATGCAGAATACAATATACTTTCTGTTCTAACGGCACAGATGGCTCAAAGTCCGAAAAAAGTATGGAAGTTCATCAAAAGCAACAGAATCAGGTATATCCAGTTTGTCCCCTGCCTTGATGATTTATCCGGAAAAAAGCAGCACCGTACGGCACTCTCGCCGCAACTGTTTGCTTCTTTTTACACGACACTGTTTTCGCTCTGGAAACACGATCTGGAACAGGGGAAATATATCAGCATCAAGTTTTTCGATGATCTTTTTAATCTGCTGGTACGGCATCTGGTGTCTGCCTGCGGCTTTACCGGCAGCTGCCAGCCGCAGCTCGTCGTCGAAGCGGACGGAAGCGTCTATCCCTGTGATTTTTACGTACTCGACAAATGGAGGACCGGAAACATAACAGAAGACAGCGTTACCGAGCTGCTTTCCGCCGCTCCCGCTCAATCATTTATTGCACGGAAACGTACTGACTCGGCTCTCTGCAGGAGCTGTCCGTATCACCCGCTGTGCGGAGGCGGCTGCCCGCGGATGAAACATGAAATGTATCTGACCGGGCGGGGAAAATACTGTGGTTACCGCGATTTTCTCGAAACCAATGCGAAAGAAATCAAAAAAGTCGCGCAGATGTTGTCGGTTGGCAATTAGTGCCAGATTTTCTGGCAGTGCGGATCTTTTTTTTCGGACTATCGAACTGTCAAATTGAAAAAAACAGACAGTGCCTACAGCAGCCGGTACGCAATAATACCGGCAACGGCCGTTCCCATCATGACATAGATCGGATCAATCTTCCAGATCCGAAGAACCGCAAGACTTCCGACAAAAAGTGCCAGCGCCTTTATATCGGCTTTCGGCAACGGTAATGAAACAGCAGGCAGATTGAACAGTGCCAGCAACAGAATCGAAATACCGGCCGACGCTATCAAAGCGACGACAGCCGGTCTCAAACCGCCCAGTATTCCCTGTACCAGCGATAAATTCCGGTATTTGAAATAAAAATGTGATACAAGCATTACGATAATACACGACGGCAGAATACACCCCAACGTAGCGACTACGGCACCCAGCCCCCCTGCAACCCGTATTCCTACAAATGTCGCTGAATTGATCGCAATCGGCACTGGAGTCATCTGGGAAATTGTTATCACATCGGTAAATTCCTTCATGGACAACCACTGGTGCAGCGTCACCACCTGATCCTGAATCAACGGCAGTGTCGCATATCCACCACCAATACCGAATAATCCTACATAGAAAAAGCTTATAAGCAACCGGATATATATCATTTCTGACGTTCCTTCCGGGTACGGTATATCGTCGATACCGCACCAAGTGCCGCACAGATTAAAATTATCAGAATAATATTGACACTGAAAAAACAGGATGCAACAAAGACAGCTCCCATCAGAATAACGGAGAGCAGATTTTTTTCTTTAATTACTGATCCGCCCATACTGATGACGACGTCGAATATGACAGCCGACACGCCCGCCTGCATACCCTTTAAGGCCGCACTCACAAATGAATTCCGCTCAAAGGCAAGATAAAACAGCGAAATAATAGAGAGAATTACCAGAGGAGGAAGAATAGTGCCAAGAATGGTCAATAGCGCACCTCGAATTCCGGCGACACGATAGCCGATCAGTATCGAAGCGTTTACCGCGATGGATCCCGGGGCCGACTGAGCAATGGCTGTCAGATCCATCATTTCCTTTTCTTCAATCCAGTGGTAGTCGTTCACGAATTTTTTCCGCATCAGCGACACAATAACATATCCTCCGCCAAACGTGAACGTACTCAAATATAATGTGGATAAGAACAGTTTTCGATATTCCGTAAATTTTATCTTCACAGGAATTCCTCCAAGTCTGCAATTTGCACCAGTATATTGACCGGTGCCGCCGGATACAACACCATTTTTTCAACAAAAATCATCCTTTTACAGCTCCCGCTACAAGACCTTTTACCATATATTTCTGAAAAAAGAAAAAAATAAGTACCATCGGAAGAGTCCCAATCACGGAAATGCAGTTTATAAGAGACCAGTCATAAGAGAGTTCTCCAAGATACCGCAATGTAATCCCCACTGATAGAGTTCGCAATGAATCCGTCTGAATCAAAGTTGCTGCATGCAAATAATCATCCCATGTCATCAGGAAAGCATATATTCCTACTGCAAGAATACCTGGTTTAACAAGTGGTGTTATAATTTTAAACATAACGGTCGTACGTTTGGCTCCATCTACAAAAGCAGCCTCTTCTATATCACGTGGAATGTTGGAAAAAAAACTGGACATCAAGATACTGCAGAATGGGATTTGGGCTGCTACAATAGCAAAAATTAATCCAAATCTGGTATTAAGAATTCCAAGATTACCTAATATTGTATACAATGATATCATACGACTGATTATGGGAAACATTTGAGACGATAGAAGTAGCGCTACGATAAGTTTGTTCCATTTTATATGAAAACGGGCAATAGAGTAGCCGGTAAAAATTGCTACTATGCAGGTAAGAAAAGCCGATACCGTCGATACAAAAAAATTATTCCAGTAATAGATAAAAAATTCATTATTGACAGTAAATAGATTGACATATGATTTTATTGTAACCTTGGAAGGAAATAAAGTGGGTGGATATTTATACGCTTCCATATTCGTTTTAAATGATGTCGTCAACATCCAGTAAAGCGGAAATAATAGAAAACACAGGATTAATATCATTACGAAGAACTTTAGCCATTTACCAACAACAGAACTAAAACGCTGCATTTTATTCCTCCTACGATAGATCATCAACTTTATAGAAATGATTATACAGTCCGATAATTATTATCATCATTATCATCCATATTGTAGTGACAGCTGCACCGGATCCAAGGTTCATACTAACAAAAGCCTCACGATAACTTAATACGGAAAAATTTGTTGTCGCCCCATTCGGACCTCCCCCTGTCATCGTCCAGAACAAAGGAAATTGTTTGAAATTTTCAATAATAGACATTGCTACAGCAATTTTTATAACAGGATTTAAATACGGTATCGTTACATGAAAGAATTTTGC
Source organism: Treponema sp. (assembly GCA_022640795.1). Classification (GTDB taxonomy): domain Bacteria; phylum Spirochaetota; class Spirochaetia; order Treponematales; family Treponemataceae; genus Treponema_D. The sequence continues at coordinate 5,535 of JALCCK010000025.1, read as the reverse complement.
TACGACACCGGCACCATCTATCGTTGCCGCTTCCATGATTTCAGAAGGAACATTTTGCAGACCTGCCAGTAAAAGTAACGTCATTAAAGGAATTTGTTTCCACAGCGCTGCTACACTAACGCCCGTCAGTGCTGTCTTTGGATCATTTAATACTGCAAAACTTTTATTGCCGCCAACAATAGCTACGATATATTTCATAATCCCATATTGAGGTTGAAAAATCCACATCCATATCAGCCCTGAAATTACTGTAGGAACTACCCATGGAGCCATCATGATGCTTCTAATAAATCGGGAGCATTTGATATTTGAGTTAAGAATAAGCGCAAGCGCCATGCCTAAAGCCAGCTGAAAAATGACAACAAATAAAACAAACCTCAAGGTAACTATACAGGCTGAAGATATAGTACTCGTTTTAAACAGACGAATATAATTATGAAAATTATTCCAGATACCAGGTTTCCCTGTAATAATATTCTTGACTCCATATTGTAAGAAACTTTCAATCACAGAATCAACAATCGGTATAAAAATAAAAGCAACTGTTATAACTACTGCAGGAATTGTCAATAATAACGCAAACAGGTCATTTGATATTTTCCAATCAATTTTTTTCATTTGGAATCTCCGTTATAAACGGCATTGTCGGGGAAGTAATATAAACCGGCAATGCACAAAATAGAAATAACTCAATTTCCCAATTTTACGGAAACAGTTTTCTTGAAATCATCAATTGCTGTATCAATATTCTGGTTGCCGACAGTTACGGCCTGCGCCAATTTGCATAATTCCAGATCAAGATCATTCAATTGAGGAATAAAAGTCTGATTCTTTACATTAGTAGCAGCTGATGCTGCGCCTGAAAGAATAGGACTATTTATAATTCCGTCCATATTACTCATAGATTTTTTTGCAGGATAAGCAGGTATTATTGAAGACATAAATCCGCCAAGGCATTGTGCAGTAATCAAATACTGACAAAAACAGGAGAGAGCGTCCGTATGGCTTTTCCCATTATCGACAAGTATAAGACAATGAGCCTGAAGAATACTTTTCCCATCACCACTGCCACCTTTCAGTGGAGCTGCAGATGCTGTAAAATCCTTTGCATCAGGATTAATCGACTGAACTCCATTGAATCCCCATGATTGGTCATAATACATAGCCAGACGCCCAAGTGCAAATAAATTACGCAAATCTTTTAATTTGGCATTTTGTGGATTATAGCCTTTCTTATCGAGAAGCTGCAGCATTTCAAAGGTTTCTTTAAATCCGGTATTATCAATCGATAATTTTCCTTTTTCATCAAGTACAGTACCACCAAAATTAAAAACCATACCATTAATCGATGATCCGGAAACAGGAACAGAAGCAGTCGTCTGACCGAATGCATAAATTTGATTTCCATTCGGATCTTTCAGTTTTGATAATTTTTCAGCATAGTGCAACATTTCGTCATAGTTTTTTGGAGGCCGATTGGGATCCAGCCCTGCCTGTTTGAATAAATTTTTGTTGTAGTACAAAATATATGGTGAAATAAACAATGGAATCCCATATGGCTTACCATTGATATCAAAAGCTTTCAAAATATCAGGATAAAAATCTGACAGAAAATTTGCAGGCAGTATATCTGTCACGGGAGCTGCCAAACCCGCATCTTCCAGACTCGGAACCCATGTTATTTCACCATACACAGCATCAATTTTTTCTCCACCACCAGCCATATTAATTACCTGATTTACAACATCACCGTATGGTGCTGTAACCCATTCAATTTTTATGTCAGGATATTTTTCCTCGAAATCGTTTTTTACTCCTTTCCAGAAGGATTCATATCCAGATTCAAGAATCGCATAATTTGCAATCTTAAGTGTTACTGAATCATCTTCCTCAGACTCGACATTTTTGTTACTTTTCGAGCAGCTTTCAAACAGCAACAGCATACCCAGTACAACTGCAATCGTTACCATACCAGTTCTTTTCATATTTCCTCCTTATATTTACGTGGTGCTAAATGCTTTCACGTATAACTAACCGCGTCTTGAGTTTTTCCACGATGGGCGATATTACATCCTCCTTGTGATCGATTAATTCCGTTAAAATTTTCATAGCAGATTTTCCGATCTCTCCACGGGGTATTTCCACACTACTCAGCGTAGGACTCGTATATCTTCCAATCTTTGAATTATTAAAACCAATAATCGAAATATCTAAAGGAATGTGATATCCCATATCTTTCACTATTTCCATCACCATGCAGGCAACATCATCCGTAAAGCACATTATTCCATCAGGTACTTTTTGTTCATCTTTGATATATTGGAACAATTTCCGGCGTAGTTCATCTTCAGATTTGTATCCGTAGACAACCTGAGATATATTGTGTTTGATATTGTATTCCTTTAATTGATCAAAAAATCCATTATAACGATAGTCAATATGAACGGGTTGCCCTGACTCGGTATCCATCCGGTCTACATAAAGCAGATTCCTTCGTCCTTTCTCATATAACGCCTTTACACACTGCCTGGCTCCGGTATAAATTCCTGTATCAATTTTTCCATAAATTCCAGTAATCATGCTGTAATCCCGATTCTCTAACAGAACAATAGGAATTCCTGTATCAACAAGTCGTTGAATATTTTCTTCCGAAAGTGTAATTGAACCTATCAAAATTCCATCAAAGAAATGCTCATAAACAAGATTTATAAATTGTTCATCGTTACGACTTGAGCACAACGAAATAAAACAATTCCTATCATAAGCAATCTTCTCCATTTCACTTATTATTTTTCCAAAGTGGTCGCTCATGATGTCATCTGCAACAACCAGAATATGATCTGTTTTCTTTCCTTTTAGAGCACGGGCCGCAAAATTTGGATGATAATGAAGTTTTTTTATAGCTTTCTCAACACTGAGACGTTTTTCTTTATCAACATATCGATTATTATTAATTACATATGAAACAATAGTCTCTGTTACTCCGGCTTCCTTTGCAACATCCGCCCTTGTTACTCGTTTTAAATTTCTCATGAATCTCCACCTTTTAAAGCCACGCTAGTATGTACAAAATATTCATTTCTTTTCAGCCGGAGGGATCTGTCCGGCCGGCATCCGGTTTTTATATTTACGTCGTACAAGAGCTGAAACCGGTAATCCTGTATCATAATCAAGCGGTAATCCCTCGTTTATGTCATTACTCTTCTGCCGGGTATATCCATCTACTTCCCAGTCCGGTTTTACTTCATCTTTATTCCATGTGCGTCTTTGCCACTGATATCCCCGATAAGGATCTCTGGTTTCATTCATAAATTTGAGAATCTTCTGATGTAAACTGTCTCTCACTTTTTTATATCCGGATTCATTAATCAAGTTCTTCATTTCGTCAGGATCCTGTTTTGTGTCATAGAGTTCATCAGTCGAATCAAGAAGATAAATTGCAAGTTTGTTTGTATCAGTAACAATAGCTCTCATGGGTTGAAATCCTCCGAATCCGTCATGATCTATTTCATATCGATGGAATTCAATAAAAACATTTTCTCGGAACTTCGCAGGATGGTTGCCAGATTTTCTTGACTGATCATAAATAATTGGCCGCATAGATTTTCCCGGCATACCAGACGGTATGGGAAGACCATAATAATCCAGAATTGTCGGGACCAAATCGATATGGCTTGTTACTGACGGATATGCGGTACCAGCGGCTGACGGCCAATTTGCTCCTCCTTTTATGATAAGCGGGACATGAGTTATTTCTTCATAAACGGAAGGCCCTTTTAGAGACAGGGAATGTGCCATAAGAGCCTCACCGTGGTCGGAAGTATAAATTACCATTGCATCCGGAGCAAATTTTTTAACAGCATCCAATACACGACCTATTTCATAATCGACAAAAGAATTACATCCAAAAAACAAACGAGGTTCGATTTTAAGTGAATCTTTGTCCAAAAACAAATTATTCCCGGCCCATAATTTCTGGAGTTCAGGTTTTCCGTCCAGAGTATCCCATATATTCGGTTTTTTAGGCATTTCATAATTCTTGTATAAAGATGCATATGGTTCGGGACAAAGATATGGCTGATGCGGTTCATCATACGAAACCGTCAGAAAAAAGTCTTCACCAGTATACTTTTCAAGGAAATCCAACGCCCGGTTACTGCACCGGTGTGCAAAAGTAAAATCTTCTGTTATTCCGTTCTTTTTAAGTGAAGTCGATTCCTGCCGAGACATTTTTCTTTCTTCGGGAGTTAATTCATTTAAATAGCAGCGCATATCATACCAGTAATACGGATCATAACCTTTTGGACAAATACCGTTCCCGAAATAATCACCCCCATCCAAATGCCATTTACCTATATACGTACTATGTATTCCCGCAGGCTTCAAGTAATCTCCTATAGTCTTTACTCCTGTAAATAGTGGTACGGAGTTGGTAAAAGCACCATTTGAATGTGGATATAAGCCGGTAAAAATTGAGCTACGTGCAGGTTCGCAGACTGGCTGACAGGTATATGTTCTTTCATATTTTACACTTTCTTTTGCTAACTCATCCAGATTTGGAGTCTTCATATCTGGATTTCCATAACACCCCAACATATCAAACCTGGTCGTATCCGTCATAATAAAGACAACTTGTTTTCTCATATCTTCCTCTTTTATACACTCGTGTGTATATCAATAATAGATTTACTCGCTCTATCTGTCAAGCAAAAAATATTTTCTAATCCTGAATATTTTTTACCAGATAAAACTTTCCTATAGTAGGTATGTCAATAATGCTATAAAATTCTCCCGTTGCTCACCGTTTCTGTATTTATTCTTGACACGAAAGCAGGTACTCTATACAATATTTCCATTACGGGCAGTTAACTCAGTGGTAGAGTGCTACCTTCACACGGTAGAAGTCACTGGTTCAAATCCAGTACTGCCTATATGGACAAAATAAACGTCACCTTCCCTTCCGGTACCACACTCCCTATAGCACGGGGGACAAAAACTGCTGATCTGCTCCAGTATTTCAGCGAAGACAGTTCAGCAATAATAGCAGTAAAAATAAATAATCAGGTCTGCTCACTTGAACGTCCGATCGATGTCGAGTCTGCTCTGGAGCCTATATTTTTTAATTCAAAACAAGGGTCCCAAGTCTACCGGCGGTCGCTCTGCTTCCTGCTGGCTGCAGCGGCACATAAAGTTTTTCCAGGTTCGCGGCTGCTGGTAGGTCATAGCCTGGGATACGGATATTATTATACCCTGGAAACAGGTAATCCAATACAGAACGACGATATCGCTGCATTAAAAAAAGAAATGACGGCACTTATAAACCGCAAGCTGCCGATAAAATCCGAACTCATATCATATGAGCAGGCAACAGTCCTCTTTGAAAAACTTGGGCTTATTGAAACCCGCCGGCAGCTCGATTACCGCTGCCCGCCACGGATACAGATAAATACGATAAAAGAATTTTCAGATATGTATTTCGGACCGCTCGTCATGTCCACCGGCTGCCTTTCTATATTTGATCTTATGCCGTATCAT
>JALCCK010000024.1 GCA_022640795.1 Treponema sp. | reverse complement strand
TCTCCGCCATGTCTTCACCGGTAAAACTTTTCGGAGCCCGAAAAACACTCACCAGAACTTCATCGATCCGCCGTTCACATTCTTCCGACCTGTCAACAATCCATCCGTATACGATAGAATTTCCGGCAGCAGCTTTCAGCAGTTTCGGACGGGAAAAAATACGGGAAAGAAGTTCAATAGAACCCTTCCCTGAAGTACGAACAATGCCAAGCGCCGCAGGTGCAAGCGCAGTGGCAATTGCAGCAACGGGTTCTTCAGGCGTATATCCGGTAGTATCCATAGTATATAGTTCCTAATACATCAGTTTAAGAAGCGGATTAAACGAAATACCAGAATGATCCCGTTCCCCGTTCATCACAACATTATCAAGAATCGAAATATTCGCATTTACGGCAGGCGCAGCAAGTTTCTGAGAATTCATGCCACCGGTAAGCGTCGGCTTTCTGAAATCAGGATCAGCTTCCTGCGAGTTCCAGGGATACGAGGCGTCACCGACGTCAGGAGAGACTGTTTCGTAATTTCCCATATTATTCCAGTACATATAGCCTCTGTCAACAGAATCACGAATTCCGAATATTTCACGGCGTACATAATCACTGTTATAGTATTTCAAATCATAACTGACCTTTAATTTGAACGCCTGTACCCACGGGCGGATGACACTTTTGTTTCTCGCAATAACAGAATTACGATACGTTCCGTAAAAATATATACGGTACGGACGCTCTTCCGCCGGAGAATAATTCAGAAAGATCTGTTCAAAATGACTCGGATAGAACATGGGCGATATGACATCAACATAGTTTGAAAGCATCTCCACGTCCTGTCCGGTACGGGCACCGCTTCGATACCAGCCGTTGGCTCCATAAATATCAATTCCGATCGGCGCAGGAATATTCTTGCGCGCATACGACAAAAACGAAATAAGCGCGCTTTCCTTGTCCATACCTTTACTTTTATAACGGAATACGGCGTTTTTAAGATTATATCCGTCAGTCGGGAACCGAATATAGTCAAACTGAATTTCATCGAACCCGCGCTTTACAAGCTCCCGGGCAATCTGAATGTTATATTCCCAAACCTGCGGGCAGTAAGGATCAACCCACTGCTCATCATAATATACCGGCGTTTTTCCGGTCACTTCACCGGTTGTTTCATCTTTCGTCTCTTCATAATTACGGATTCCCACCCACGGCGTATTTGAAAACGCATCCCAGACGGCAAACTGATCCTTGTCATACAAGGCAAGATTTTTATCCTTAAAGACAACTATACGGGCTATAAGATATGTATTATCTTTCTTGAATTCCCGCACAAACTGATCCAGATCAATTGCATATTTGCTTACGTAGCCTTTCTTGAGTACGACAGGATCTTTCGAATCATATCTCAGCAGTCCGTAATCATCTTTCATATCAATTACGACTGCGTTCAGTTTATTATCAGCAAGAATTTTGCGATAGTTTGTAATCTCCTCAACAGTACGACCGTGATTTGCCGGTATATAAAAAGCCCTGCGGTCCATAACTTTATCGGCAAACGGCGTCCGTACTTTCTCTGGTTCAAGAAGCCACAATTCGTTAAGAACAAATCCCGTAAAAAACCCGCTCAACCGCTGCGGGATCCAGGCAGAATTTACAGTCGTACCAAGTGCCGCAAAATCTTTTTTCCACTGAGGAAGATTTACCGGCAGACCGGGACTCGTATGGTCGTTCAGATTAAAAGAGCCGAGCGTCCCCGGTCTTGTATAGAGTAATACATCGCCGATTCTCGTAAGACCGTCGATCGTATCAGACGGTTCTTTTCCCCGCCAGATACACTCACCGCGTTTATTTTTCCAGCCAAATTTATACAACCGGGGTATAAACGTCTGCGACATATAAACTTCCGTATACTGTGATCCGTCTGCAGCCGTCCTGACAATCGGCAGAATGTCGGAGATTTCATCAGGACTGCTCAGCGTCTTCATAATATCAAATCCTGCCGAAACATCAATCCATTTCGGAGTTGTACTATCCGGTAAAATATACGACAACCCGAAAATAGGATGTGACATAAAAACTACCAGCTGTGTACCAGGACCTTCTTCAAGCGGCATGTCGGCGACGGCAACGGCCTTTATACCATTTGTCCACCGGCTCATCGATCCCAGCGACTTCCAGGAAATACCGCCGTCTCTCGAAAGATATACGGCATCTTCCGTAGCAGTAACTATTTCCTGCGGATTCAGGGGATTGATGCAGATATCCTTTAACGCTTTTATTTTTTTTACAAACGAGACGGTCTCACCGTCATACTGTTTTATAGTTTGCAACGGAAGTCCTTTGTTTCTTTTTTCAAACGAAACAAGATCCGAGCTTTCAACTATCCCCTCTGTCGTTACAAAAAACCATTTTTCTCCTTTTGAACCATCCTGACGGGTACTGTCGACGTGTGCTATACGACTGACTTTACCTTCAGTCCACAACGGAACTGCAGTCGAATTACCGACAATGCGGAAGAGACCGGAATCACCTGCAACAATGATGTTCTGTTCGTTTTCAGCAGTTGAAGAAGCGGAAATTTCAGGCAGTTGGTACAAAGGTTTTGTTTGTGCTGAAACAACAGCAGGATTAAATAAGAACAAAAGAATAAAAACAAAAAGTGTCATAATTCGATTATCGGCATATTTTTTTTAAACTCCATGAGGAAGCCGCAGAGAAATTTAAAGCATGCTTCCCCGATAATAATTTTTTAACCGGCTGCTTACTTGCCAAAACGGGGCAGCAGCTCCATCAGGACAGCAGCTGCTGCTGCGCATTCTTCTGCCGACGAAAAAACGACAACTACGGAGCCCCGCTGTTCTGTCACGATCTCCATACTGTTGGAAGTTTCAGATCTGTCTTCCCACAACAGCGACGGAATCGCTTTTATTTCATCATACCCTATAAAACGGCCTTCTGCAATTATTCCCTTCTCATAAATTCCGGCGACGTTTGTATAGATTTTTGTACGGCAGCCTATCTCTGCACCCAAAATGGCTACTGCACAGATAACCGCATTCATCATCGTCCCCATGTCACGAATAATAAGAACGGAAATAAGAATAAAACACAAAATGAAAATAAGATGTACAGGAATTCTTGAGGATTGAGGCGTAAGGAGCCGGCAGGAACCGGCTTTTCCCAAAACCGTTTCAGTACGCTTCTTTACCGTTAAAATGAGAACAGCAACCACGGCGTATGAAACAAAAACCATAATCAATCTTACGTTCATTTTTCCCCTCCTTTTCCAGTCCAGAACCGCAGCGCTTTTCCGGCGGATTCGAAAGCAAGCGGTAACGCTTCAACATCCGGAATGCCGGAAATCTTTTTCATACAAAAAGAAAGAACTTCCGATTGCTGGCGATGAAGTTGCGAAAGCAGGTCTTTTCCACAAAATGTTTCTTCGAGAGATGCAACAAAAAAAAGATCACAAGTCTTGTATCGGATACCGGCATAGTCATACGTATTCGGAAAACTGCAGAGATAATTTATCGCCGCAGGCTGCATACCGGTTTCTTCCATACATTCCCGCAATGCTGCATGTTCGGCACTCTCATCCTGATCACAGAATCCGCCCGGAAGTGCAAGGAATCCTTTTCGTGGTTCTTTCGCACGTTTTTCGAAAAGGACATTTCCGCTGCCGTCCATAATTATCAGCGCGACGGAAGCGGCAACATTGTTATACAATTTAAATCCACAATCAGGACACTGCCATTTTTTGTGATCCACATACGAAATATTTGTCCCGCCGCAGGCAGGACAATACGTAAAATCATTTCCCATACAGGTAACCTCTATCTGAAATAACGCGCCGTCAGGGCGTCTGCAAGAGATTCAGAACGTTTTATCGTCTGAATCATAAGCGGAACAAAAAGTGGTAAAAGGACTTTGATTTTTGCACGCATATTTTGAGCTGCCCCCAATCCGCCTCTGACCAACTGTGTTTTTATAATCGAAGAAGCTTCATCGATAAGCAGCGGTATAAATCTGAAAATTATTTCAAGAATGACAACTGCTGATCGTACCGGAATACGACACCAGGAAAGCGGTTTCAGAAGACCGGAGAATCCATCTATCACTTCGTGTTCAGGAGTTGAATAAACAAAAGCACTTATGCAGGCAAAAGCGGCTGCCGTATGAAGAACCGTTTCAATGCAAAGCATAATTTTCGAGGGAGTCAGAAGGAAAAAACGATAGGGGATATAAATTTTTTCTCCCGGTTTCGCAGGAAAAAAAACTATCTGGAAAATACAAAAAAAGACGAGCCACGGCAGTACTTTCAGCAGAGAAACGGCAAGCCGTTTCGCAGGATACCGGGCAGCTGCAGCATACAGCAACGTTACTAAAAAAACAGCAGTACTCACCGCAGCCGGTTTTGCTGCAAGAGACGGAATAAACAGACAAAAAAACAAAAGATATTTTATAACAGGATGAAATTTTCCTATAAATCCGGTTTTGCTGTTATCTGCAGCTCCCAGTTCCGTTTCAATACGCCGTAGAGAAGTAAGAAGTGCAGCCCCTTCATACGGTTTGAATTCCGGGAGAATTTCTGACTGTTCTCTGCTTCGCACTGCTGCAGTCCTGTTATCGGACGCAAAAACTTTCCCCTCACGCATAATCAGCTCTCTGTCGGCAAACGAGGCTTCTGCTTTACGGTGCGTGGTAAAAACAACCGTCTTTCCCTGTCGACAGAGTTCTTTGAGTGTCAGCATAACTTTTTTCTGCCCGGCAGGATCCAGACCGGCTGTCGGTTCATCAAAGAACATTACCGCCGGATTCATTGCTATAATTCCGGCAAGAGAAAGTTTCCGCTGCTCCCCGCCGCTTAAAAGAAACGTCTGTCTGTCGGCAAACTCATCAAACGGCAGAGATACCATATCCATTGCTTTTTTTACTGAAGAAATCAGTTCACGTCCGCGTATTCCCCTGTTCCGAGGTCCGAACGCAACATCGTCAGCAGCAAAACGTTCAAAAAGGGCAGCTGCACTATCCTGACGTGCAAGCGCGGGGCGTGATATGGCCCGTATTTTTCCGGCAGAATTTTGCAAAAGTCCCGCTCCTACTTCAAGAAGTGTCGATTTTCCACATCCAGAAGGACCTGTAACAGCAGTCAGAGATCCTGCGGCAAGTTCGAAAGATGCACCCCGAAGAACTTCCCTGTCTCCATACGAAAAATATATATTTTCAGCACAAAAAGCAGCAGAGCCGGATCGTTTGTCAGGCTGGACTTCTGCTTCAGGAAGCGGACCGCCAAAAATCTTACCAACAAGTTCAGTATCCAAAGCGAATTCATGACCGGAACCGCTAAAAACAATTTTTCCGTCATCGAGAACTATTACATTCCCGGCTCTCAGAGCTTCATCATAACTGTGGGTTATATGCAGAACCGCATGACCTCTCTTGTTCCATTCGTCTATAAAAAAAAGCAGTTCCTGCCGGGAATCAGGATCAAGCATTGCGGTCACTTCATCAAGAACCAGCAAATCCGGATGAAGCGCCAGAATACCGCTGAAAGCAAGTTTTTGCGTCTGGCCGAGCGAAAGCGCCGTCGTCCGGGAATCGATTCGGTCAAGCAGCCCGGTCGCGGCAAGACTTTCTATCGTACGGAGTTCCACTTCATCCGGTCCGACGGACAAATTCTGAGGCCCGAAAGCAGTATCGCGTTTCACAACACTACAGACAATCTGCTCTTTCGGAGACTGAAAAACAATTCCCGTCAAAGAATCCTTTTCAACGTTCACAGCTCCGTGCTGGATTTCGAGAAAACCACAGACAATCCTGGCCAGCGTACTTTTTCCCGATCCGTTTGCTCCAAGGATGGCCGTATAACCGCCTCTTTCAAGTGAAAAACTTACATTTTTCAATGCTTCCGTTTTCCTGCCTGGATATGAAAACGAAATATTTCTGACTTCCAATAATTTCATGCGTCTTTATAATACATTCTTTTTACATAAATTCCAAATGGAATACTATACCCGGAAACATCTTGTGATAAAATAGTAACAGCTGTAAACCGGAAGAAAAGTTCTCTTCCATAAAGGTTTCTTTTGCAGTATACTAATAATGGTTTTATACCGGTAATTTTTAAAAAGCGCTGCGAAAATTTCTTCAGCAGCGAGGAGATACCTATGTACTACGTTGTCATCGACAAACAGGCTGCATCAAAGGATACCCAATATACGGATTTCAACTTCCAGGATGTTGCCGCACCGAAACGGGCAGTCTGGCACTCGGCCGAAAATGCGGCATTTGCACTGAACTGCTATCTTCGCGAGCATACGTGCAATTTCGACGCCGGACGGTTCGATATCCGCGAAGACAACTAGTGCCGGACCGTGCTGCTTTTTCACGGACAGCGCTGCAGTTCGGCGAAGAAGCACTGACAAAACTGGCGGCATCCCGCGTCGCAGTCTTCGGAATCGGCGGAGTAGGCAGCTATGTCGTCGAAGCGCTCGCAAGAAGCGGAATAGGAGCGCTTGATCTTATCGACAACGATATTGTCGAAATTTCAAATCTGAACCGTCAGCTGATCGCGCTTCACAGCACAATCGGAAAAAATAAAACAAGTGCGGCAAAAGAGCGCATTCTCGATATAAATCCGGACTGTCTTGTGCGGACGTATGATGCTTTTATTTCCCGGGATTACTTTTCTGAAGATAACGCCGGATCATCCGAAGAACCGTACCCGGATTTTGCACACTACGATTACGTTGCCGACTGCATCGATACGGTCAGCGGGAAACTCGCTATAATAGAAAAGGCAAAAGCGGCCGGTATTCCGGTTATCAGCTGCATGGGCGCCGGCAACAAACTTGATCCGACTGCATTCCGGGTCGCTGATATTTCGGAAACCAGCGTCTGTCCGCTCGCCCGCGTCATGCGGCAGGAATTAAAAAAACGGGCTGTCACCGGCGTCAAAGTCGTTTTTTCAACCGAAAAAGCCTTTAAACCGCCGCAAGAAAAACCGGCCGGAAAACCCGTACCCGCAAGTAACTCCTTTGTTCCTGGCACTGCAGGCCTCATCCTCGCCGGAGAAATAATAAAAGATATTATCGGACGCTGACCGCCGCGCAATCACCGCGGTCTACAACGACCTGGTACCCGATGCTGTGCATCCGCAGCCCCATACAGTTACAGCACTGGGCGGCTTCGTCTCCGGTACAGATTTTATTGTCGTACAGCAGATACAGTCTTCGCACTTCAGCCGGAGAAAGATTCGGCATCACGACGTTCGCTCCCGACAGCATACCTTTTTCTCTGCCGAGCGGATCGGCGGTACCGAGCGCCGTTGTCGCCGGAATCAATGCCGTCGGAACCAGCAGCCGGGCGAGCGCGATAACGATCAGCGTGAGCGGAACGGAACCGGCCGGTTTATCACGGAACGGTGTTTCATGGTGCGGAATGAACGGTCCGACACCAATCATCTCCGCTTTCAGGCTGCAGGCAAACAGCAGATCGTCCGCAATATTTTCGAGCGTCTGAAACGGTGAACCGACCATGAATCCGCACCCGGTCTGATAGCCGATTTTCTTTAAATCATACAGACACTGTTTTCTTTTTGCTGCGGTAAGCGGCGGCGGTTTCAGACGCCGGAAATATGTTGCATCAACCGTCTCTTCACGCAGCAGGTACCGGTCCGCTCCGGCATCAAAATATGCCTGATATTCGTCTTTTGTCTTTTCACCGAGCGAAAGCGTAACGGCACAATCCGGATGAAAAGATTTTATGCCCGTCACAAGACGGCAGATATGTTCGCACGTAAAAAATTCGTCTTCCCCGCCCTGCAGCACGAACGTCCTGAATCCGAGTTTGTAACCGGTGTTGCAGCACTCAAAAATTTGATCGTCGGTCAGCCGGTAGCGTTCCAGCGCGGTATTGCCGTTCCGGATGCCGCAATAATAGCAGTCGTTTTTACAGTAATTCGTAAATTCGATGAGTCCCCGCATATAGACTTTTTTTCCGTAATACATTTGGGCAGTTTCGCGGGAACGGGAAAAAAGATAGTCCCGTTCTGTATCAGTGTTTATCTGTAAAAGCTGCACAAGCTCACTTTTTTCGAGCGTATGATTTTCTGCCAATGCATCGATCAGTTCAGTATTTGTCATATTTTTGCATACAAAACTTTCGAATTAAGGCCCTTTATCATACCGAGTTTACCGCTCAGCGCATTTATGACCGACGACGGTGCATCGATGACAATACTGATAATATTGATATGTTTATGCACATTCGGAATGCCCATGCGGCCTATGATATAGCGTCCGTAATCATGGAGCAGCCGGTTCATCCGGTCGGTTACCGCGTCTTCAGGCGACTCGACGACGATGCCGATGAGTGCAATTCTTTTTTCTTCTTCCGTTTCTTCCATTACGACAACTCCTTTTCCAGCCACGCAGTTCCGGCGTCCCCCATGATAAGCGGAATCCGGTCGCGGTAGATTCGTCCTGAACAGGCTTCATGCGGCCAGTCTATAAAACGGCACCCCTTTTTCACGACAGCCTGATAAAACGGATCACCGATAACGACTTCCGCATCGGACAGCGTCTGCATCAGAAAATCTTCATCCACCGTATCTATCGGATCGATTACGGTCACCGGTTTCCCGGACAGTTGAAAGACTTCGTCCGCGACGGCCTGTGCCGCAGTCATTTCTCCGACCACGAACGTACTGCCGCCGGAAGGTGCATGAACCGGCTGTTGATTTTCGCCGGTCGCGGCCGCTTTTCGTACCAGTTCCATAATTTTTTCAGTACCGGTTTTTCCGACCGGCAGGCCGGTTATATACGGCGTTCCGTATTTTTTTTTCAGCTGTCCGGCAAGTTCGAGTCCGCATCTGCTGACCACGACGTTTACCGAAGCGCTGCCGCTGTGCACAAGCGATTCCCAGGAGCTCTGCATTGCCCAGATACTTCGGACAGCGATATTGTTCCGGATAAATGTCTGCTCCATTGCTGCAACATTGCCGGTAATGGAAAAATCGAGCGGGGTTACGCCGAGCAGATTAACGGATATGCCGTCCTTTTTATCGGAAAACGCAGCCGGTCCGTCTGAAGGACAAAATCGTCCGGCGATCGCGCAAAGCGCGGAGGAAACACCGCTGATATACGAATGAAGCCCGTTCGTTTTGAATCCGAAAGACGGAATACCGCTTTCTTTTTCGATACAGAGTGCCAGCGCGTCAAAATCAGTACCGACCATCATCGGGATCGGCGCACCGCAGACGGCGATGAACCGCGGATGAAATTCCTTCGCGGCACTGGTAACAGAATCGATGATCTTACGGTCGTCGCCGAGCAGTGCGTCCATTTCCCGCAGGGCCGATATAAAAACCAGCGACGGCATATCATACCAGCGGGGTTCATCGTGCGTATTATACGTACTGTTACAGCCCGACGGATCGTCCATAACAACCATACCGCCGAGTTCATACAGTGCGCTCGGAACGCCCATCGTATCAGCTGTATAGGTCGAAAGAATACTACAGGTCTGTTTCATTACCGGCTCCCCATCCTTTCTGCTGGACAATCGTCCGCGTATCTTTGTCCGTTTCCGCGGCGGCAATCATCATATCGGCAAGTCTGGCAATTCCGCCGAATCCGTATAAATCTCCGTCCTCCATAAGAATGACAAAATGATTGCTGTGCATAAAATATGCAGCCTTTTCTCCGATACAGAGGACATTCTCCGTATAGTGTCGTTCGTGTACCGGTGCATAGAATACCATACGCGGCTGTACGACCGGTAAAAATTCAACTTCAGGATGACCGGATCGAATCCACCCGGCTTCTGCCGGTTCGGTGATTTTGTCGATGAATATCTTTTTTAGCGCAAAACCGTGCTCGAGCAGCAGTTTTGCGAGCGAAAGCGGCGCGGTACTTGCCGTATAGTCCAGTGCAAGCGTCCAGCCCGCAAGCCGGTCGCGTGCACGTTCCAGCGCCGCATCTGCAGCCGCTTCAAAACGATCCAGATCGGGCAGCGGAACGGACAGCGCACTGCAGACAGTCCGCATATTCTTCCGGATCACCGCCGGATCATACGACGCCGGGATATACAGCGGCTGCTGGTCGAGCCGGCGGCACAGGACGGTCAGCGCTTCGGAAGCTGCCGGATGCAGCGCCATCGAAAAAGAGCTTTTCCCCATAGTCTGAAATTCAGCATAGGTTTTCATGCCGGTAATGTCCCGGAATATCCGGCCCGACGATCTGATCGCTTCCATAAGTTCGCTGCCGCTATCAATTTTAAAAAGATTCCCTACTATATTGATTCCGCCGTCCCGTTCTGGCGACGTATGAATCAACTCGTACATACGGCGGCGCAGCATAGGATCGGACGGTGTCTTCGTATCATCCATAATCGGATACATGTAACATTCGGCAAAATCAATCCCGGGATGGACTTTCCGCAGTTCGCCATAAATATATCCGTAATCGCAGCCGGCAAACTCGTGCATGCAGGCGGTAAAAACAAGTACGGCCGGCGGTTTATACGGCAGTTTGCGCAGTACATCATTCACACCGTCGATGACCAGCTGTTCCATCGTTCCCTCAAGAAAATCATGCTCCTGTACATCGACCGTAGAAAAGCGTTCCCGGGCACCCATCTCCGCAGCAGTCAGGACAACGCCGCGCAGACAGCTTTCGCCGCAGACAAAAATCTGATGAGCCTGCGGAACGAGCATTCCGATGTGAACGATGTTCCAGGTTCCGTGAACAGGGCAGGAATATTCCATTACAGTATCTCCCGGGCAAGTTTCCGGTATTCATCCGCCATGGCACTCTGCGGGAACGCCTGAATAACTGTCTGATGCAGATTTTCCGCCTGTACGACAAGATCATCGTGCGGAAGGCTTCCTGTTATTTCCGAATTAAAATCTGCAGCCAGTTCTTCCACCTTTTTCTGTTCGTCCGGCACATTGCGGCGGTTCAAAATAAAACCGCCCAGTTCCGCATAATTGCGTTCTGAAAAATTTTTAACAGCCATAGCGATATTTGCCGCTGCATGTATCGCCATATTCTCACCGCTCGTTATGACATACACCTTATCGGCATAACCGTTCCGAATCGGCATGGCAAATCCGCCGCAGACAACGTCGCCGAGAACGTCATAAAAAACCACGTCCGGTTTGAATATATCATACGCGTGTTTCTGGGCAAGTTTTTCCAGTGCGGCAATGATTCCCCTTCCGGCACAGCCCTGCCCCGGAGTCGGCCCGCCGGCTTCGACGCAAAGAACGCCGCCGTAGCCTTCCGTCACAATATCAGACAGTTCCACGCGGTTGTTTTTCTCTCTGATACAGTCAAGCACGGTCGGAATCTCCTTCGGATACCGTAGATTTATCGTAGAATCCGCTTTGGGATCACAACCGATCTGTATGACTTTCAGCCCCTTCTCTGCCAGTGCCGCGCTGATATTGGAAACGGTTGTGGATTTCCCTATACCGCCTTTACCGTAAACTGCTATTTTAATCATAAAAAAATCCTTTCCGGAGGTTCATGAAAATCAGAAGAAAAAGAATGTGTACGCCTTCCGACTCTGAAAAATCATCATCCGCCAGCACGTTAAAAAAATGCAGTCGCAATCGTAGAATTCCCCGTCAGAAAAATCTTCCAGGTCATTTCGACAGCTTTTAAACTATACGAAAATAAAATAGGAATGTCAATCCGCAGCCGTTTTTCGTAAATTGCCCGTATTTCGTTCCCAGAACACACCGCCGGAGAACCCCTGAATCGTTTTATCGCTATCCGCCTGTTCAAGTCGTTTTTCCGCCCACATACAGTACAATTCATTCTGCTCTATACCGACATACCGCCGGCCGAGTTTTTTTGCGGTAACGGAAGTCGTACCGGAACCGAGAAACGGATCGAATACGACGTCCCCCGGATTTGAGCTGGCAAGTATCAGCCGGGCTACAAGTTTTTCCGGCTTCTGCGTCGGATGATCCGTATTTTCCGGCATCGACCAGTAGGGAACCGACAGATCATCCCAGAAATTTCCGGGACAGGTATCTCTGAAATTTCCCTGCGGTGTTTCAATCCAGTCCTTCGGCCTGCCGTCTATCCGATACGGGGCAACAACTTTCCGGCGGATTTTTACGGCATCGAGATTAAACGTATATTTTTTCGACTTCGTAGCAAACCAAATATCTTCCATAGAATTTTTCCAGTTTGACTTTGCTCCGCGGCCTTTTTCACGCTGCCAGGTTATACGGTTCCGGACGATGAGTTTTTCATCCAGATTTTTCAGAACCGTACCGATTATAAGACTCGACTTCCAGTCGCAGCAGATATACAGCGATGCATCGGGTTTCAAAAGCGGAAGAGCCTTTAAAAGCCAGGACCGGGTATATCCGGCATATGCATCGTCTCCGACCGGTGAAAATTTATTTCCGTGAAAATTTTTCTGCATATTGTACGGCGGGTCCGCAATCAGAAGATCGGCAAACTGAGCGGGCAGTAAATCCATACTATCGAACGTATCGCCGCAAATCGTTTTGTCGTATATTCTTTCCGGCGGCAGAACCGCAGCAGACTGCTGTCCGTTCAACCGGAGATATTTTTTTTTATAGTACTGTTCCTCATCCGGGGTAAGAGAAATTGTTCTGTTGCGAGGCGCCCTCGGAGTATTTTTTTTATCTGTCATGCGGATTTATTAACCATTCTATTCTATAAAAAAAGCACCGGTGCGTAAACACCGGTGCCTTTTTCATCTATCTGTCAGCATATAAACGACCGTCCGTTAGAACGGGCGTGCCGCCAGATATTTGTATTCATCCCAAGTCCGTTTCGCTTTGGCAGTTGCTTTGTCAAGCAGCATTGCGGCACGATCCGGATTTGCAGCCTTGAGTGCCTTGAAACGACCTTCTTTGTACATATAGTCGGCAAGCTTGTAATCGGGTTCCTTGCTGTCAAGCTGGAACGGATTCTTTCCCTGATCCGCAAGACGGGGATCAAACCGGTACAGCGGCCACAGACCGCAGTTCACGGCATCCTTCTGCAGCTGCAGACCGTTGCTCATGTTGATCGTATGATTGATACAATGTGCATAGGCAATAATCAGTGAAGGTCCGTTATAGCTTTCAGCTTCACGCATAGCCTTGATTGCCTGCATCTGGTTTGCACCGATAGCAATTTTTGCTACGTAAACATATCCGTAACTCATAGCCATCATGCCGAGATCCTTTTTGGAGGTCTCTTTACCTGCTGCAGCGAATTTTGCGATAGCACCGATAGGGGTAGCTTTGGACATCTGTCCGCCGGTATTGGAATAAACCTCAGTATCGACACACAGAACGTTCACGTTGCGGCCCGAAGCGAGTACATGATCGAGTCCGCCGTAGCCGATGTCGTAGGCCCATCCGTCACCACCGATAATCCAGTTCGATTTTTTGATAAGATGATCGGCAAGCGAAGCCAGTTCAAGTGAAAGTTCATCCTTCCTGCCTTTCAGGGCATCTTTGAGCGCCGCAACATTCTTGCGCTGTTCTGCGATTTCCGCATCATCTTTCTGTTCATTATTGAGCAGTTTGTCGATAAGATCCGCCGAGATTCCCTGGTCCTTCGCTTTTACGGCAACTTCCGCCGCATATTCGGCAAGTTTATCCGTTGTAAGCCGCATACCGTAACCGAATTCTGCAGCATCTTCAAACAGAGAGTTGCTCCATACCGGTCCTTTCCCTTCGGCATTCTTTGCATACGGCGTCGTCGGCAGATTGCCTCCGTAGATTGAAGAGCAGCCGGTTGCATTGGCGATCATTGCATGATCTCCGAAAAGCTGAGTCAGCATCTTGATATACGGTGTTTCACCGCAGCCTGCGCACGCACCGCTGAATTCAAACAGCGGCCGTTTCATGGCAAGGCCTTTCGCGGAACCGAGGTTCAACGTTGCAGGATCAACTTCCGGCAGCTTCATGAAATAATCCCATGAAGCAGCCTGCTGATCGCGATATTCAAGCGTGAACGGTTCATACCGCAGCGCCTTGTCTTTTACCGGGCAGGTATAGATACAAAGTCCGCAGCCCGTGCAGTCTTCTGCAGAAATAGCCAGTGCGACTTTCTTTCCGGGGACAGCCTTTGGTCTGACATCCGCAGATTTGAATCCGGCCGGAGCTTTTGCAAGCTGATCGTCCGATATGTATTTCATGCGGATACAGGCATGCGGGCAGACAACAGAACACTGACCGCACTGGATACACTTTTCGGGTTCCCAGCAGGAAACCTTTTCAGCGATACCGCGCTTTTCGTACTGCGTCGTAGCGGACGGGAACGTACCGTCTGCAGGCAGTTTTCCGACGGAAAGTTTGTCGCCTTCCTGGGCTGCCATTTTTCCAAGAACATCTTTGATAAACGGATCGTCCGTATTTTTCATGGACGGTTTCATGTGAATATCACCGGCCGTTGTTGAAGGATATGCTACCTTTTCAACAGCGTTCAAAGCCATATCGATCGTAGATATGTTTTTATTTACGACGTCTTCGCCTTTCTTTCCGTATGTCTTTGCAATGAATTTCTTCATGTATTCGACAGCGACATCCTCGGCGAGAACACCGGAGATCTTGAAGAATGCGGCAAGCATGACGATATTGATACGGTTGCCCATGCCTGCTTTGTCTGCAATTTTATAAGCGTCTATGACGTAGAACTGCAGTTTCTTATTGATGATCTGCTGCTGCTGTTCGACAGGAATTTCGTTCCAGATCTGATCTTTACCGTAACGGGAGTTCAACAGGAATACTCCGCCGTCTTTTACATTCTCGAGCATGTCGTAAACTTCCATATAGGCAAATTTATGGCAGGCAAGGAAATCGGCAGAAGTAATCAGATACGGACGACGAATCGTCTCTTTTCCGAAGCGAAGATGAGAAACGGTAATACCGCCGGATTTTTTAGAGTCATAGGAGAAATACGCCTGTGCATTGAGATCAGGACGTGCGTTACCGATGATTTTGATAGCCATCTTATTGGCACCGACCGTACCGTCGGACCCGAGTCCGTAGAACATAGCCTGCGTCATGCCTTCCTGCGGAATATGGAAATGCGGATCATAATCGATGCTCAGATTAGTCACATCGTCTTCAATACCGACAGAGAAATTACCGATCTTCTTTCCGTCGAGATTTTCAAAAACGCCTTTGACCATTCCAGGAGTAAATTCTTTCGATCCGATACCGTACCGTCCTCCGAGGATTTCGGCTTTGCGGCCCGCTTCTTCGAACGCGGTGCAGACATCTTCATACAGCGGTTCACCGAGAGACCCGGGTTCCTTCGTACGATCGAGAACGGCAATTTTCGCTGCCGTTGCAGGAATAGCGGCGAGCAGATCCTTTGCGCTGAACGGGCGGTACAGATGGACTTTTACGACACCGACTTTTTCACCTTTTTTCGTAAGATATTCGACGGTTTCGTGAGCAGTATCAGCCCCGGATCCCATCAGAATAATTACTTTTTCCGCATCTTTTGCACCGACATAGTCGAACAGATGATAGACACGGCCGGTCAGTTTTGCATATTTGTCCATCGCCTTCTGTACGATTGCCGGGACTTTTTCATAATATTTATTGACGGCTTCACGGCTCTGGAAATAAACGTCGGGATTCTGCGAAGTACCGCGGATTACCGGGTCTTCAGGATTCAGACCGCGGGCACGATGAGCGCGGACGAGTTCGTCATCCATCATCTTCCGCATCGTTTCCATCGTTACTTCACTGTATTTCTGGATTTCATGTGATGTCCGGAAACCGTCGAAGAAATGCAGGAACGGAACGCGGGCTTCAAGCGTTGCGGCATGGCAGACAACAGCAAGGTCCTGAGCTTCCTGAACACTGTTCGAAGCGACCATTGCCCATCCGGTCTGACGGCATGCCATGACATCGGAATGATCTCCGAAGATGGAAAGTGCGCTTGTCGCGACTGAACGTGCTGCAATATGGAATACCGTGCTTGTCAGTTCACCGGCAATTTTATACATATTCGGGATCATGAGAAGCAGACCCTGTGAAGCAGTAAACGTAGAGCTCAAGGCACCTGCGGTAAGAGCACCGTGGACTGCACCTGAAGCACCACCTTCAGACTGCATTTCTACTACAGAAGGAACCGTTCCCCAAACATTTTTTTCATTCTTTGCTGAAAGCGCATCAGCAACCTCTCCCATAGGGCTTGACGGAGTAATAGGATATATTGAAATTACTTCGCTCAGCGCATGGGCAACACGACCGACGGCCGTATTACCGTCCAGTGTTACTTTTTCCTCGTTTGACATTTTACCGTCCTTATATGATTAGTTTTAGAACTACAGAAAATTCCAGCTATTATCATACACCTGAATAATCATTCTTTCAAGTAAAGGAAGCTTTTAAAGCAGCGTATACCGAGGCCGGCTCCAGCGGTTTTACAATACATCCGTTCATACCGGCGTCAAGGACGGCGTTCAATTCGCCGGTAAAAGCATTTTCCGTCAGTGCAAAAACAGGAACAGACGTTGAATCGCTCCGCGATGATGAACGCACTGTTCGGGAAAAATCATAGCCGGTGGTCTCCGGCACCGTCAGTGCGCTCAAAACTGCATCATATTCATTTACAGATGAATTTTCAAAAATACGGATTCCTTCTTCGTACGATCCGGTACTGGTTACCGTTGCACCGACACATTCCAGCAGCCGGACAGCAACTTCTGCAGCCAGAGAATCTTTTTCAACAAGAAGAATTTTTCTTCCGGAAAAATCAACACGCTTGAGTGTCTCTTCCGGTAAAGAATCGCCCACCGCAGGTCTTCTTCCTGCCTTGAAACCGGCAATCGTTTTTTCATCGGGAACGATAAATGGAATACAGACAGTAAATTCGCTGCCACGACCTTCGGAACTCCGTACACCGACGGTTCCCCGCATCATCCTGACAAGACGGTTTACAATAACCAGACCCAGACCGCTGTCCTTTGAATCCCTGAATAAAAAATCGTTGTCGGAAATCTGGCTGTTGAACAAAGATGAAAGTTTCTGTTCAGGGATTCCACTTCCTGTATCAGCAACAATGAATTCAAACCAGACTTCATTATCAGCAGGCTGTACGGGCTGTCTGAGTTCCGTAACTTCCTTGACGGTAACGGTTATATGTTGCGCTTTTTCAGTAAAACGAATCGCATTTGAAATAAGATTCATAAAAATCTGCTTAAGGTACAATTCGTTTCCCCAAAGCACCGAATCTTTTATCGAATCACAGTTAATCCTGAAGTTTATACCGCTTTTTTCGCACTGCCCGGAATACAGCTGCATAATAAATGCCAGAAGTTGCGCGAGATCGAAAACAGACAGAGAACTTTCCGCTGACCCGGTACCGGCAAGCGATTCATCCAGTATATAATTTAAAAGATCAAGCAGCCGCCGGGAATTGTCAATAATCTTTAAATTATAGTCTTGTACTTTACCGGGATCTTTCCCTATTTCAAGTCTGGACAGTTCTGCCAGACCGATGATTGTATTAAGCGGCGTACGTATTTCGTGATCCATATTGGATAAATAACGAGTCTTTGCGGTATCGGCAGACAGTGACTTTTGCAGCCCGGCTTTCAGAGTTTTATTCTGCCGGTAGTTGCTGATGATAAAAGCCAGTACCATTACCCAGATAACCGCCAGAAAAATACAAAAAAGCAAAAGCCAGCACAGACTAGTTTCCTCCATGAATTTTCTCCTGAAAAGCAAAGCAGCCGGCTAAAGTTCTGAAAAGAATCTGAGGATCTATCGGTTTAGCAAGAAAGCCGTCTATACCGTATTCGGAAAATTTTTCACTGTCCGTACTGAACACATCTGCTGAAATTATAAACAGCGGAATAGCAGCTGCATCCTTACGTTCCATTTTTCTTATCAGGGCAGCTGTATTTAATCCGTTAAGAACCGGCATATTTTTATCCAGTAAAATAAAATTATACTCATTAACTGCCGATTTGCTGAAAATATCCAGCACCTGTTTACCACTTTCGACTCCCACAACCGCAGCTCCGTGTACCTGCAAAAGATTCTTTAATACCTCAAGATTTAATTCAGAGTCATCGGCTGCAAGAATCTTTTTGTCAGAAAAATCAAACACCTGTTCATAATCATCTGAAGAAACTGTTTCCATTTTTTCCGGCTGCAGCGAAAGAAAAATCTTGAACAGAGATGAGGGAAACAGCGGCTTTTTTATGACATAGTTTATGCCGCTGTTTTCCAAATTTGCACTTATTTCATCACTATCATACGCTATTACCAGAATTTCCGGTTGTTGAGACAAATTGATACTGCGGACAGCCTGTGTTAAACGAAACACCTCGTTTCCGCTGGAAGCATAATCGAGCATGCATAAACGATACGGGACACCCCTGAGATCCGCACGGGCAAGTTCCGCGGGCAGTCCGTCCGGGTCATCAACAATAATACATTTTATATTCAACTTTTCACATATTTTCGTACAGGACGCAGCTTCGTTTTTATCTGTACCGCTGATCACGATACTCATAGGTTTAAAGTGCCGGGCGGCAGTCTCAAATTCAGACAGCCGGGCGGCACTGTTTGACGCTTCTGCAATATCACTGCGACCGGGACGGTAAAACGGCAGATCAATACAAAAAACGACATTTTTCCCGGCAACGCTTTTAACAGAAATATTCCCTTTCATGGAATCCACAAAATATTTCACAATTGAAAAAACAAGCCCGGTTTCTTTATATTCGGCATTCTGCAAAACGAGTCCATGATCGAATGACGTGAAAAGATTATTACACATCTCTTCCGAAAGTTTAAATCCGTCACTTATCACGTTAAAACGATAGAAAACTTTATCTGAAGCAGTGCTTTTCTGCTGTTCAAAGCATATGCTTATTTTACTTTTTTCAGGAGTGAATCTGACGGCATTTGCCGCCAGGTTGACAAGTACCTGTTTTACCAGATTACTGTCACCGATAACTACCTCGTCTTCTACATTTTTCAACGAAAGCTCGAAAATTATACCTTTATGCTGGCAATCGGCATAGCACATCTTTGCTACCGCTGACGCCAGTACTTTCAGGCTGAACGGAATATTCGAAAGCGGAAGCCGATAAGAGCTGCTGACAGAAAGATCAAAAACCGCATTAACAGCTCCCAGTAAAATACGGGAAGAATATAGAATTTTTTTATTATATTCAAATTGTTTTTCAGTCGCAGTACCGGCATGCAACGACAGCTCGGCAAGTTCTATAACGACATTCAATGGTGTCCGTATTTCATGGCTCAATGCGGAAAGGTATGAATTTACACCGTTGACAGCTGCTTCCGCAGAAATTCTCGCCCGTGTCAGAGTCTCTTTTGTCTTTTTCTGCCGGATTAAAAGAGCAAATCCGAGAAACACTACAAGTGAAGTCAGCGTCAGCGTGACAAAGATAAAAAAGCGCTTACCGTACAGGACATCGTGAAAGCTATACTGGTACACAAATGATCCGGAATTCTTTTTTAAAATCGCAGCTTTTTCAGCCTGAGAAATGACAGCCACCGTTTTATTTATGACAGAAAGTAAAAAAGAGGGTTGCCCGGCAGAAACCGCAGCACATAACGGCAGCGTACAAAGATAATCCGGTACGATTCTGACATTTTCATTATGAGGAATCTGCAGCTGGTACCGGAGTACATATTCATCAGCTGCAGCAAGATCGGATTTACCGCGGGAAACCATATCTGCCAAATCCTCTTCAGCAGCCGTCCCAATAGTCCAATTCTGATATTTTTGTGCAATAACCGCCGGAAAGGTATCTGAAACAGGACCGACTGCAATGGTATATGATTCTTTTTCTGAAAAAAAGCGGTCTTTTTTTATACAGAATTTCATAGTCGCCATTCTGTACGGGTACGTATATTTTATCAATTGATCTTTTTCACCGGAGGCCGGAATGCCAAAAACCAAATCACATCGGTTATTTTTGAGAGCATCCGAAAGGGATTCGTTGTTATCCAGTGGAACCATAACGAAATTGAGCCCGCTCAGTTCTGCAATTTTCCGAATAAAGTCGCACTGTATCCCTGAAAAACAACGGGATTTTCGATCATAAAAAGATATCGGCCTCCGGGAAACCGGTACTCCGACAGTAAACAAAAAATGCCGTGCGATAAAATCCTGCTCCGCCGCTGTAAAAACCGGCCGTTGTTTTGAAGCAGCATAATCCTGAGAATAAAACGGAAAAGTACAGCAGACCGCCAGCAAAAACAGAAGCGAGAAACATTTTTTATAAATTTTCCCTGTACTCATTTTACTTCCCCGCCGAACAGTCTGTACTGCCATTACAAAAATCGGTTCTTACTATACCAATTATACAGAAAAGAACAAAGAAGAGAAGTTACAATTTCCCGTACACTCACAAAAGGTTGCATTGTTTACTCTTTAAATCTATACTTTAGCACCTATGAATATTTGCCTTTTTACACCGGAAGAAATAGGAAAACCGCTTTCTTCTCATGACGAGCGCACAGAACATATTATAAAAGTTCTGCACAAAAAATGCGGTGATACCTTTTCTGCAGGAATAATCGGAGGTGCCGAAGGGACCGCAGTTATCACGGCAATCGGCCCGAAAGGAAGTCCTGATGCAGGGCGGCTGTTCTTTACCTTTACACCGGAACAGGACGGGAAGCCGCTCTATCCGGTGTCTCTGGTAATCGGATTTCCGCGGCCTATTCAGCTGAAACGACTGCTGCGGGATGTTTCGGGGATCGGCGTTCAGGCGGTGTACCTGACAGGAACGGAACTCGGAGAAAAATCATACCTGAAATCCTCACTTGTCGAACGGGGTTCCGCCTATAAAATGCTGCTCGACGGAACAGCACAGGCAGCCGGAACTCATATTCCGGAACTAAAAGTCTATGAAAATCTTTCCGAATGCCTCGATTCGGTACTGCAAAAAGATGCTCTTTGCACGGCTCCCGACAACAGGAATCCGGTAATGTCCATAACTGAATTCTTCAGAAAAAAACCGCCGGTGGATGCTGACGGCACGCTGCATCCGGTCGTTGCTGCGATCGGCAGCGAACGGGGGTGGACGGACAGGGAGCGGGTTCTGCTTGAGCAAAAGGGATTTACCAGATGCAGCATGGGCATACGAATTTTGAGAACTGAAACAGCGGCGACCGTAGCGGCGACCGTTATTTTATCGGCAATGAAGATAATCTAAAACACGCAAAAAGAGTTGATTTTTCCCGAAAAATCAAACATTATAACTCCGGGTAAAAAATGGATAACGAAAAAATAAAACACATGTTGCTTGATATTTGTGAAACGGATCTGGACTTTACGGTAACGATGACAGGGAAAGAAAGCAAACGCGTTAACGGACTTTATAAACCGGATACTCATGAAATATTACTGCATAATAAAAATTTCAAAACAGACAACCAGCTTGTTTACACGGCTGTCCATGAATACACGCATCACCTGATTACCGCAGAACGAAGAGCACTTGCAGGAGATAAAGTTCCTCCGGCAAATGCACGGGTTCATACGCAGGCCTTCTGGACAAAATTTCATGAACTGCTGGAAACAGCAGAACAGAAAGGATACTATGTGCTCGGACTTGAAAACGCGCCCGAACTTCAGCAGCTTACTCAGGAGATTCAGAAAAACTATCTGGAAAAAAACGGCGTACTGATGCAGGAATTTGGAAAACTGCTGGCAAAAGCACATACGCTCTGCGAGGCGGCAAACATCCGTTATGAAGATTATCTTGACCGGATTCTCCGGCTTCCCCGTACATCAGCACGGGATATTACAAGAGTTGGAATTATACCGGTAAATCCCGCAGTCGGTTTCGATAATATGAAAATGATTGCTTCGTTAAAAAAACCGGAAGACCGGACTGCGGCAGAGCAGCAGCTTCTTTCCGGAAAAGCTCCCGATACGGTCAGATCTCTGATGAAAAGAAAAGCCTCCGGCGAAGAAGATCCGAAAATAAAGCTGGAAAAAGAAAAACAACGTCTTTCCAAAACAATAGCGCAGCTTACACAGCGACTGGAATTCGTGGAGGAAAGTCTTGCGAATATGTAGGTTTATCTTTAAATCAGGAATATTGATCCTCATACAAACAGGCGTCATAATTCCGGGGCTTGTAACTGCAGAATCAGCAACGGATTCTGCAGGAATATCCATTACCGCCCCTCAGATGCCGACCGTCACAGCGCCGGCGATGCCCACTATAACCACACCGGTAATCGACAATAATTTTTATGACAACGGGCAGACGACAATAACGACGACAACAACAAATAACGGAACAACAACAAGCACAACAGAAACGAACAAGTCCGGCGACACCAGTCTGCCGGTTGTATCGGATACAACAGAAAAGCTTAAGCAGACGGATGAATCTGCAGATGGCCTGACTGCCGCAGATCTTACCGTACTGGATAAAATAGGCGCGCTCGGCAATATTTCTTCTATTATAAATAAAACTTCCTCTTCCCAATCGGGAACTGGACTATTGGAACAGTTACTGACAAACCTTTCCGAAATAAAAAAAGAAAACAAAACGAAAACAGAGCAGGTTGCGGCTCAGACTGAAACGGCAGATATTCATCCCGAAAACAGAAACGGTTCCATTCTGCGTTTTACCGTCAACGGGTATGATATTACCGGTACCTGCAGAACTGTCTATTTCAGTCAGCAGGAAAAAGACGGGTCTTTTTTACTTACCGGCGACCGAAAATATCTGTCAGGCGGAAAACCTTTCGGCGAAACATTCTACCTTTTATTTAAATCAGACGGTTACACCGGAGGCACGACGACATACAATGTGCTTCCGTACGTTTTACAAACAACCGGGAATCCGTATTCATTTATGTATAAAATATCCCAGCAGCAGGCTCTGCAGGCACAAAAAACAGGAAACCTTGTAACCATGAGAATTTCAGAACCAAAACTCGTTGTAGATTTACTGCTCGATATAGGAACAAAAGCTTTATGATTCGTTTTGTAAACCCGGAAACCGACGCAAAATATCTTCTGGATATTTATGCTCCCTATATTAAAGAAACTTCGATTACCTTTGAATATACCGTACCGGAACTGGAATCCTTTACCCAACGGATAAAGAGCATCAGCTCCCGCTATCCGTATATTGTCTATGAGCAGAATTCAAAAATACTCGGCTATGCATATGCATCCCGGCTGGCTGAACGGAAAGCATATCAATGGAATGTAGAAGTGTCGATTTATCTGGACAAGAAAAACCGCAGGCAGGGGCTAGGAACAGAACTTTATACGGCTCTGCATAAATTACTTCAGGCCGCAGGGTATATTCTGTCGTTTTCACTCATAACGGGTGAAAACACAACAAGTCTGGAATTCCATAAAAGATTCGGTTATACAACGGACGTCTGCTTCAAAAACCAGGGATATAAATTCGGGAAGTGGCATGATGTCTACTGGATGGAAAAAAATCTTATGCCGGACGGAAACTTACCGGGAACCCCTCTGGTACCGCTGCTGCCGGGTGAAATCCCCCAGCACGTTATACGTGACGCTTTCGGAGAAAAAAACTGATGCCGGAGTATCTCTCTGAAGGGCTGCGTAAAACAGGGTTTTCTCCGACGGAAATTTCCATCCTCGTACCGAAGATGGAGTCATATATACGGGAGTTAAAACTTTATAACTCCGCCTATAATCTTGTAAATACAGACGACCACGACCAGCTCGTAATACATCATGTTCTCGACAGCCTTTCTGCAGTCCCGGAATTAAAAAAAATCATACAGGATCTGCTGTTCCGGGGCCTTTCAAAATCCGATATAACTATAGCCGACATAGGATCAGGAGGCGGATTCCCCGGAATTCCGCTGGCAGCAGCATTCCCCGATTACCGGTTTACGCTGGTCGAACGCATGGCAAAACGATGCGCATTTCTTGAAAATTGCGTCATACAGCTCGGATTGTCCAACACAAAAGTTCTGAACCTCGATGCAGAAAAAATTCCGTCCGGAAGCGTCCGCATCGCCGTCTTCCGGGCATTCAGGCCTCTTACACAAAAAATGTTCAACACACTTATCGGAATAGTGGCAAGCGGAGGATTACTTGCCGCCTACAAAGCAAGAGAAAATAAAATCAAAGAAGAAATGGCAGCCCTGGCCGTTGATTACAAAATACTCCCGTTGACCGTTCCTTTTTTAACGGAAGGCAGAGACGATGATAAAACGATCCACGAAAGAAATCTTGTACTTATTCAGAAGCGTTAACCGGCGATATCTACCTTGCGCAGAATCTCAATCAGTTTTTTCTTTTCGATAAGATCGATCGGGCGGCCTTCCGTATATTTTTTAGCCTCATCGGTAAAAGATCCTGCCGTTACACAGACACCGCGGTCACATTTTGAATCACGTATTTTTGAATGAAAATCACGGACATATAATTCGCCGATGGCTCCCGACGTCCGGTAAAATCTGAATATTTCCGTGTCTTCCCACTTCGCAGACTCAACGCCGCATAAAATCTCTATGCTTCCCTGCGCGACCGAAATATCCTGAATTTTGACAAAAGATCCGGAATAAAAAACAGTAACAATACGACGGCATAAAGCAACAAAATCACTGGTAGCCGAAACCAGATAAATTTGCAGATTCTTGTTGCGATTAAGTTCCTGATATCTCTGTATAAGTGAACCTACATCCCGGTAATTCGGTACCATGGACTGAATGGACCGCAGATGTTCAAGGCCCTTTGAGATATTATTTACCGAAGAATAAGCTGCCGCCGCACGGTAATGAAGCTCGATTTGTATATCCTGAGGAGTGTCAGGAAGCTTAAGTCCAATCTCGAAATCATTTATAGCCTTCTGCGGAGCATTCATCCGTGCATGCATAATGCCCGCTGAAAGACAGGATCTGGCGCCGAATTCAGGATCCGGCCGCAGATGCATAAACACCTTCAGCGCTTTATCATTATAGCCGACCTCCTGCATGGCATCGGCAAGATTAAATAATGCTTCTTTATTTTCAGGATCAACATTAAGCGCACTGCGCAGATATTTCAGACTCTCTTTAAAATGATGGCAGTCATACAGAGAAATTCCGAGCGGTGCAAGAATTTGTGTCGCTTCAGGATTGATAGCCAGCGCTTTTTTAAAATGCGGTATCGCTTTCTCATATTTACCGGTTTTATAATAAGCCAGTCCCAGATAATAATTTACCTCAAAATCGTCCGGATTCAATTTTCTGGCTTCAAGCAGACCTGCAAAAGATTCTTCATTCTTGTCAAGATTTACCGCACAAATACCCTGCCGCAAAGCAGCACGTTCCTTTTTCACTTCCGGATGTGCAGCTGCTATATTAAGCAGCGTATCATATAACGGGAAGGCTTTATCCCATAAATGTTCTGAAAAATACAAATCGGCAAGTGGAATCAGCGCTGATGTATTATGAGGGTCCTGGGACAATTTTCTTGTTGCTTCCCTAATTATGGAAGAACGACTCTTCTGTCGTTTTTGCCGGGAGCCGCCTTTTCTGGTTGCAATAACTACAAGAAGCGCTGCAAACCCGATAATGAAAACTCCACCCATAGCCAGCGGTAACATACTATCCATAGTGATTTATTATGACCTGCATTACGGTACGTGTCAAGAAAACTGAAAATCACTGCTCCAGGTGACTTATAGTTT
Source organism: Treponema sp. (assembly GCA_022640795.1). Classification (GTDB taxonomy): domain Bacteria; phylum Spirochaetota; class Spirochaetia; order Treponematales; family Treponemataceae; genus Treponema_D. Next base: position 10,492 of record JALCCK010000024.1, on the reverse strand, counting down.
GTGTCAGTAAATTTACTGATTCAGCTTTTGTTGCCCAGCTCGTCGCAAAACGGACAGCATCCGCATCTCCTGAAACAGCAGCCCATGGACTGAAGCTAAAATCTTTTTCAAGTACGGACTGCTGTTTTTTTGTCAGAACAGGAAACTGCTGGTTTGTCACGGATTCAATAAGAAAAGGAATTTGTTTTGCTTTAAAAGTATCCCGTATCTGATAGGCAAGCCGGTCAGCAGATCTGCCTATTTCAATGTACAGCGGTTCTCCCTCTTTTTTTTCAAGAAGTCCGCAGAACTGAATGCCGAGCAGACGCCCTTTCGCAAGCATTCCTCCGCACATCTTGATGTTATACCGGAAATTTTCTGCAAGCTTTTCATCAGGAAACACGACGGCTTCTCCGAACAACGCACCACATTTCGTTCCGCCAATGTAAAAAACATCGCAAAATTTCGCAATATCTTTCAACGTTACATCTGAACCTTCTGCAGCGAGACCATACCCGAGCCGTGCACCGTCGAGATAAAGCGGAAGTCCCAGTTTCCGGCAGGTCCTGCTGATCGCAGAAAGTTCTTCTTTCGTGTAAAGAGCACCGTTTTCCGACGGATGGGAAATATAGACCATCCCCGGCTGTACCATATGCTCATGCGTTTCGTCGTTCCAGTGCTCATCGTAGGCCGCCTGTACCATACGTGCTGTAATTTTGCTGAGTTTTAAGGCTTCAAGGTCTTCTGAAGCCGCGCTGCCACCGTTCATTCTGGCAGCAAGGTCCGGGCCCATAGTCAATACTTTGTGCCCCGAATGTTCGACGGCGCCCGTTTCATGCGTTGCAATATGTGCCGACGGACAGCACAGAACACCCTGATACGGACGCAGAATCGATTCGATAACAGTAGCATTTGTCTGTGTACCGCCGACAAGAAACTGTACTTCACCGCCCCTTATACCGCATAAATCCCTGATCATAGTGCGCGCTTTATCACAGTAGTCGTCAAGGCCATACCCCGGAGTCTGCACCAGATTTGAATCCTGAAGAATTCTGAGAATATCGGGATGGCATCCCTCTGCATAATCACATTCAAAACGTATCATTTTTTTACCTTTCTTCTCTCTTCAAGCATATCGCGGATACGCGACATGGCTGTTTTAATTTTTTCTATATCGGTCGCATAGCAGCACCGGACATATCCTTCTCCACCGGAACCGAACACACTTCCAGGGACAACCGCCACCTGATATTTCTGAATAAGTTCCGTTGCAAATGCTTCGCTGGACAAACCGGTAGAGCGGATGTCCGGGAACATATAAAAAGCTCCTTCAGGTTCTATAACAGGCAGCCCCATATCGCAAAATGCTTTATACATAAGATTCCGGCGCTGCTGATAGCTTATACGCATTTTTTCAACCTCGCCGAAACCGTTACGAAGACCTTCGGCTGCCGCATACTGACTCATAATCGGTGCACAAATTGTCGAATATTGATGCAGTTTGAAAACCTGCGCCATCAGTTCGGAATTGCAGGCAACATAACCTATCCGCCAGCCGGTCATAGCAAAAGCTTTCGAAAATCCATTCAGAATAATCGCATAGTCCTTCATTCCCGGAAAACTTCCGATTGAAACATGCCGGTGGTTATCATAAACGAGTTCACAATAGACTTCATCGCTCAAACACCAGATCTGGTGCTTTTTCACTACAGCTGCAATTTTTCGTAACTCTTCCTCAGGAATCATCCTTCCGGTCGGATTACTGGGACTGCAGATCATCAGAGCCTTCGTCTGCGGCGTTATGACGGATTCAACCTGCCCGGCAGTCGGATAAAAACCATTGACGCTCGTATCAAGATGCACCAGTTTTACCCCGCACAGTGCAGCAAGCGGCTGATAACTCACATAGCTCGGTTCGCAAATAATTATTTCATCACCAGGATTAAGAACGGCACGAAGAACAGCATCGACAGCTTCCGAAACACCGATCGTTACCAGTACTTCGTTTTTAGGATTATAATACATATTATAGCGTTCCAGATATTTGGCTATCTGTTCGCGCAGCTCAAGCAGTCCCCAGTTCGAGGTGTATGAAGTATGCCCCTGTTCAAGATGATAGAAGGCTTCTTCCCGCATAAGCCATGGAGTCGGAAAATCCGGTTCACCCACCCCAAGTGAAATAATATCATCACGACCTATAATCATGTCAAAAAATTTACGGATGCCGGACGGTGCCGTCGCCAGCATCTTGCGTGAAAAACGATCATCACGAGTATTCATCAGGCGGTTACTCCTTCGCGGCGATCGGTTTTCTTTTCAACGTACAAAACATCGTTCTCTTTATACGTTTTGAGAATAAAATGCGTTTTCGTAGAACGTACACCTTCCAGCGTCGAAAGTTTTCGTGCAACAAAAAAGGCAACGTCTTTTAAACTTTCGCCTTCTATAATGACTTTCAGATCATATCCGCCGCTCATGAGATAAAGAGATTTTACCTGCGGGAAACGGTATATACGTTCGGCAAGTCCGTCAAAACCGTGTTCGCGTTCCGGCGTCACCTGTATTTCAATCTCTGCTGACACGGCGGCTTTTGATTTAGTATCTTTTTCAGGATTCACAATAGCGGCATACTTCATAATTACACCGCCGTCTTCAAGATCTTTTATAATTGCATGAACGTCTTCCGGCGATAATTTTGTCATTGCAGCTATATCAGCATCTGAAAGCCGGGCATTCTCACGCAGTAAATCAAGTATTTCTTCCCTGTTATCCATGTCTATCAGCCTCCGTTCTTTATACACTCTATATACAATAATGGATTACAATAAATCATTTTTATGCAAGTATCAAGATGAAGCTTACGAAAGTCATAGACTTTTAAAATCGGGTCATGTATACTAAAGTATCTTTATCAGGCAAGCCATTTGCCCCGGAGTTGTTCAATGGATAAGCTTAAAATACTTCTGCCCAAAGGCAGAATCTATGAAAATGTCATCCGCCTTTTCGATGGCGCCGGAATCAGTATTGATCTTCCGGAACGCGCCTACCGGCCGACGGTAAATCAGGATGACCTTGAAGCAAAAGTTATGAAACCGCAGAATATAGGAAAATTACTCGAACTCGGAGCGCATGACGTCGGTTTTACCGGACGCGACTGGATTGAAGAAACGCATGCGGACGTGGAAGAAATAATGGATTTCGGCTTTGATAAAGTCCGTATTGTTGCGGCTGTTCCAAAAGAGATTGATGACGAAATGCTTGCCTCAAAACGCGTCATTGTTGCAACCGAATATGAAGAAATCGCACGGAACTGGCTCGAAAGCAGAAAAATTAATCATCTGATTGTGCGGACCTACGGCGCAACGGAGGTTTTTCCGCCTGACGACGCAGACATGATTATCGACAATACGTCGACAGGACGGACCTTAAAGGAAAACGGGCTTCGTATAGTAGACACTATCATGTCCAGTTCGACGCGGATGTTTGCCTCTAAAACGGCATTAAAAGATCCCGGCCGGAAACAGAAAATCATGGAATTGAAAATGCTCTTTGAGGCGGTACTTGATGCACGTGATCGTGTTATGCTTGAAATGAACTGTGCAAAAGACAAATTTAATGCCGTTGTAGAAGGACTTCCGGCAATGCGGAGTCCGACAGTCTCTCCTTTATACGGCGACAGCGGCTATGCAATAAAAATTGCAGTGAAGAAATCGGATATTCCGAATCTGCTGCCGCGGCTGAAAGAACTCGGAGCCACGGATATTCTGGAATATGAGCTCAGAAAGGTTCTTGCATAACAGATACATAATCAGGGAGTAATAATGAACAGGACAGCAGCGATAGAACGGAAAACCGGAGAAACACAAATAACCCTCAATTTAAAAATTGACGGTACTGGTACATGTGATGTAAAAAATCCTATAGGTTTTTTCAATCACCTGCTGAATTCATTCTGTAAACACGGAATGTTCGATTTAAACGGAAGCCTCTCGGGAGATCTTGATGTCGACCAGCATCACCTGATAGAAGATACCGGCATTGTTCTGGGAAAATGCTTTGCCGAGGCACTGGGAGATTGTGCCGGTATCTATCGAAGCGGAACGTTCTGCTATCCGATGGACGAAAGCCTGCTTCGCGCTGCAGTTGATTTCGGCGGCAGACCGTATCTGGTCTGCAACGCACAGCTGACGGGAACGCCGTTAGTTTCCCTCGGAGCAGACGGAACCGCGGCAAGTTTTCAGACTGACTGCTTTGAAGATTTCTGGCAGGGCTTTGTTACCGGCGCCCAATGCAACCTTCATCTGGACGCGCTGCGGGGCAGAAGCGACCATCACAAAATGGAAGGACTGTTCAAAGCTGCCGCCCGCGCCATACGTGCAGCAGTAGAAATTGACCCGAGAAGAAACGGTGCAATCCCGTCGACGAAAGGAATTATCGTATAAACCGGACAGCAGACGATTTTCTAGGAATCAAAAAGAGTACGGATTCTGTCTATATTTTTCATCGCGGTATCATAGCCATGCTTATAGCCTGCCCGTATTTTATCAATATCCTTTTCAAAACTATTCAGGTCATATTCAGGACGGAGAACAACCGCATTCCCCTGTTTTTCCTGCTTTTCACATAGTTTTACTTCAGCATTATACATATCCGGCCGGCGAAGAAGCGCTTGGCAAAGATTCGGATACCGGCGTTTCAGCCTGAACATAACATAACTGGTAAATTTTTCGGGCCTTTTTATAAAACCTTTCGGACGGGTAAGAACGACTAGATTTTTCATATTCCCGTCGTCAATTGATTTCTGAAGCGGAATAGAGTCGCTCAACCCGCCGTCATAATAGGGAACACCGTTAAGCTTCACGGCAGGGAACAGAAGCGGAATTGCCGTACTTGCAACCAGAAGCGTACATTCCGGATCGTCGGGATCGAATTCTTTGTATTCGGGGTTTCCAGTCAGTGCATTGGTAATTCCGGCGAAAAGCTGCATTTTGTTTTTTTTATATTCGTCAAAGTGTAATGGAATCAGTTCCGTAACCATGCGGTAATAAGCAAAATGAATACCGAACAGACTCCTGTCGGTAAAAAAATTACGTAATCCCATATACCGCTTATCGTTACGGTATGTTTCAAGAATTTTAAGGTTACGCCCCTTCTGCCTGCAGACATATGATGTCGTGTATGCAGCCCCTGCGGAAACACCGATATTATATGGAAAATAAATATTATGATCGAGCAGTGCATCCATAACACCAAAAGAAAAAACAGTTCTGAAGGTCCCTCCTTCCAGCACAAATCCCGGCATTACTTTCTCCTTGTCATGATAGTACCGTATAACAAATAAACCGTCCAGATTTTCCGGACGGTTATTACTATAAAATTTTGTTTGCAAAATCAAAATTACTACCGTATACTCAAAGCAGGAAGTCAGGCGGTAGTACTATTGCTGTAGCCACAGGGCTTGAATATGTTCGACTGTAGGGAGACCTCCTATGCATAAAACAAAAAAGATATCTCTTTTGGGTGTTTTTTCTATAGCTGCAGGTGCAATGATCAGTTCAGGCATTTTTATCCTGCCTTCGCTTGCCTTCGCCCAGACGGGACCGTCCGCCATTATTTCATACGCTATGGCAGGAATTCTTGCTGTCATCGGCATGCAGAGTATTATAGAGATGTCTACCGCCATGCCGAAAACAGGCGGAGATTATTTTTACATTCACCGTTCGCTCGGACCATTCGTCGGAACAATTTCAGGGATTCTCGGCTGGCTCGCACTTTCATTAAAAAGCTCTTTTGCAGTCTTCGGCTTCTCGGAAATTGTACAAACCATAACAGGACTGCCTTCAAATGTCACCGCGCTCATACTGATAGTAATATTTATGCTGTTGAACATACGGGGTGCAAAAGAAGTCGCCGGACTGCAGATTATTCTCGTCGTTTTTCTTATCGCAATCATGATTCTTTTCTGTTTCAGCAGCATAGGACATATCTCGGCGGCACACTACAAACCTTTCGTACCGAACGGTATCGCTCCCGTTTTTATCACCTCCGGCTTTATTTTCATTTCGTTCGGCGGGCTTCTGAAAGTAGCCAATATGGCAGAGGAGATTGAAAAACCGGAAAAAACTATTCCAAAGGGTATGTTTCTTGCAGTAGGAGTTGTCACCCTTTTATATGCCGCAACGGTTTTCGGTGTCATCGGAGTTCTCGATTCCGGAACGCTTTCCGTCTCGCTCGAACCGGTCGCAGAAGCAGGATTCAAAACGATGGGACTTTTCGGTTATATCATAATTTCAATAGCAGCATGTCTTGCTTTTATTACGACCGCAAATTCAGGCATCATGGCGGCCAGCAGATATCTTCCGGCACTTGCAAAAGACGGACTTATCCCCTCTTTTTTTGCGGCCACCAGGAAGGGACGGAAAACTCCGGTTCCTGCAATTATACTGACGGCGGGATTTATGTATTTCTCGCTTTTTCTCAAGCTTACCATGTTGGTAAAAATCAGTTCGACAGTAATTCTGATAAGCTATGTTCTTACCAATATATCCGTAATCGTTTTACGGGAAAGCGGAATCTCGAGTTACCGGCCGTCATTCAAGACACCGTTTTATCCATTCCTGCAGATATTTTCTATTGTTGTCTTTTCATGCTTTATTTTTGCACTCGGAAATACATCTCTGGAACTTATCGCAGGATTTATTCTCTTCTGTGCACTGGTCTACGTTTTTTACGGCAGGAAGCATTCTTCGGCAGAATACGCCCTTCTGCATCTCATAAAAAAAATCTGTGACAAACAGATCAGCGAAGGAGTTTTTGAAAACGAACTCAGAGATATAGTCTTCGAACGTGACAATATAAAAAAAGACGAACTTGATCATCTGGTAAAAACCGCCCGCGTATTCGATATTGACCATGCCCTGTCATTCAAAAGTCTGATATTACTGATTCTGCATAAACTGACTGCTGATTTATTGCTGACGGAATCGGAAATTTACGAAAAATATATCAGCAGGGAACAGGACACCGGCACCTGTCTGGATGATTTTACGGCAATCCCGCATATAATAACTCCCGAGGGATCGCCGATGCGTCTCATCATCGTAAGATGCCGGGACGGAATAGAATTTCCTTCCTGCAAAAGTATCCGGTGTGCACTTGTCCTTTCCGGACCGCCGGAAAACAGGGAAGAACACCTGAAAATCCTGTCCCAAATAGCAGTCACTGTCGGAAAACAGAAGTTCCGCGACAGGTGGCTTTCCGCCGATACACCGCAGGCACTGAAAAATGTTCTCATGCTTGAACGTGAACGCCATAAATAAAATCAGTCTATATCATAGGTCTCGCCGTATTTCACGATAGTCACATCTTTATATCCGTTGTCGGCAAGAAATTTAAAGAAATAACTTTGGGCATCCTTTTCACCGTGCACCATAAAAATCCGCTTGAGTCTGCTTGTATCAATGGCATTCAGCCAGTCGAGACATTCCTGATAATCGGCATGTGCGCTGAAGGCATTTATCTGCTGTACAGAGGCCTTGACGTTATACCAGTCACCCAGAATACGGACCTGCTTTTCACCGTCCCGAAGCCGGCGCCCCAAAGTATTTTCCGCCATATACCCGACAATAAGAACAGTATTCCGTTCATCGCTGATGTTGTTCGCAAGATGATGCAGAACTCTTCCTGCTTCGCACATACCGTCAGCACTGATTATGATCATCGGCCCCTCTTTTTTGTTGAGCGATTTTGATTCATCCACGCTGGTAACAAATGATAAAGACCCGAATCCGAACGGATTCCTGTGATGTCTGAGAAACTGTTCGTTAACCTCTGCATCATAGCATTCCGGATGCACCCGGAATATTCCTGTTGCATTGACAGCCATCGGCGAATCTACATAAATCGGAATCGAAGGAATCTTTTTCTGATCGACGAGAAGGTGCAGATAATAAACAAGTTCCTGAGCCCGTTCTATGGCAAATGACGGAATAATAATTTTTCCTTTTGTCTCAACCGTATGCCGCACGACCTGAACCAGTTCGTCAAGCGCAATCTGGGAATCCTCGTGGCGGCGATTGCCATAGGTACTTTCAAGGAAAATATAATCAGGAGCAGGTATCGCCGTTGTTGCAGGATCACGGATAATCGGTTTGTTCTTGCGTCCAAGATCGCCGGAGTATAATATCCGGATTTCGTCCCCTCCGGCCGGGTTCCCCGTATCGGGAATACCCGGCAAAGAGTCCGCATGTCCGGTCATTTCCGTCGGAGCGGAAACCCAGCCGTACAATCGGTCCCATACTTTCCCGCCGCGGTTCAGTGCCGGTTCCAGGGACCTCTTTGCATTACGCTGCCCTTTTATAGTAATCATAGCCATCGCAGAACCAAGAATATGTCCTGCATCAAAAAATTCAAGCTCTACATCCGGCGCTATATACATTTTGCGCCTATACGAGAGTGTAATTATCTGATTGGCAGCTCTGATGCAGTCGTCTTCATCAAAAAGCGGCTTCCAGGTAAATTTCTCTCCTTTTTTATGCGCCTGTTTCGCAAGATATTCAGCATCACGGGCCTGAATACGGGCACTATCCATCATGACAATATTTGCAAGATCGCGGGTCGCAGGGGTTGCATATATATTCCCGCCGTATCCGGTTTTTATTAAAACGGGCAGCAGTCCGCAGTGATCATAATGTGCGTGGGTCAGAACGACGGATTCTATTTTATCCGTCGCTATCTGAAAGTCCCTGTTTTTTTCATCGGCAACTTTTCTGCGTCCCTGAAAAGCACCGCAATCTACTAAAAAAGAACGTCCGTCTATCTCAAAGACGTGTTTTGAGCCCGTCACTTCCTGTGCCGCACCCAAAGAATATAATGTAATTGCCATATAGTAATTCTACAACCGAATGTTTTTTTTCACAAGGTAAAACATTTGCAGTATACAGGCAAATCAGGTATAATTCATAAAATAAGGGGTTGTCGTGTATACCAGATCTGTAGAAGAGGCACCTTCTCACATTATAAAAAACAGAAAACCGGTATTTGGACTTTTCAAAGGAACTCCGGAGCATCTTGATATAAAAGGACTTGAAGCTCCTTTCAATGGAATTCCTTTGCCTCCGTTTATTACAAATCTGAGAATAAAAGCCCGGCTGACATTCTTTTTCAACGTAGGTCCGTATATCGGTTCCATAGGATTTTTCGATGGTAAGATATTCGGCTTTGCGGAAGTAATGTTCTGGGACAAAGAATCAGGCAAAAAACTGACATACCGCTCTTTCATGGGCCCCCGGTTTCGTTTTGTCCCGACCAGAATTTCAAACGCCGTCTGTGTCAGTTTTAAAAAGTCGCGCTATATACGAATAAGCTGGGATCACAAACGCGACCGGCTTTCGGTACTGTTTAATGTATCAGGAAATTCAGCACGGGCACCTTCAAACGCGGCTCTGATTGCACACTTTAACACAGCCGGTACGGCGGAGATAACGACCGTATCACCCGCACAAACCATGAGAAGATGCTCTGCTACATGGTTCACCTTCTGCGCTGTTCACGGAGCCGTTTCAATAGGACGCAGCGGCCCGCTGCCGCCGGTATCCATGAAAGATACCGACGGACTGGGGCTGCTTGTACTGAACAGAAGTTATTATAAATTGCGTACGCGGGGAAAAACAGTAACCGGGATAGGAACCATAGACGATCATCAGATTATATTCTCATTCATCACAACAACACTTGCCAATTCAAGAAATTACGATTATAACGACAATCTTCTATTTTCTGACGGTACGCTCTCCCCGATTCCCCCGGTCTGTATAACGCATCCGTTCGGACTTGAAAATCAGTGGGTTATCCAGGATACGGAAGGAATGGTTGATTTGACATTTACGCCCGTATCGGACAATTATAGAAATTTCAATGCGGTAGCGTTGAAAACAACGTATCATGTTATTTACGGAAAGTTTACCGGAGTACTGACAAAATCGGATGGAGAAAAACTGCAGCTGCGGAATTTTACTGGTATAGTAGAAGAGAATATGCTGAGACTATAAACTATAAAAAGTTACGGGAAGAGGATAATCGATGAGTGAAGCGCCAAGCGACAGCAAACCAAAAGCAGTCTACGAGCCGGGAACACTGGATAAAATCAGAAAAAATCTCGGAGATATAGATAACGATGAAGCGACTCGTATGGCGCATCTTCTCGGTGGAGAAATTTTCACAGAAAAATCGACACCGATCGATTACGCTTCTCTCCCCAGAGCAAAAAACAGAACCTATGTGCACAAAAAAAAAGCATCAGGAATATCCACAGCTGAGCTTTCTAAAGCACTCGGGGAACGTCAGCAAAACACGGTTTCTGCTGCTGCCGGAACAGGCAGTATAACAGAAAACGGACGGTTACCGTCAATAGCTCCCCGGGACCGTACGGAAATAGATAAACTCATGATGTCCGAACGATACGGTATAAAACCGAACTACGGAATTTTTAATTTTATACGACATATCCAGAAGG
>JALCCK010000023.1 GCA_022640795.1 Treponema sp. | reverse complement strand
GAAAACGGACGGTTACCGTCAATAGCTCCCCGGGACCGTACGGAAATAGATAAACTCATGATGTCCGAACGATACGGTATAAAACCGAACTACGGAATTTTTAATTTTATACGACATATCCAGAAGGGCGGAACAGAACGTGTAATTCCCGAATTTTGCGAAATCACCCTGCATACACATATCAGGCATCTGGAAAATTTTATTACTCAGGTACAGACGCTTCTGCAGGCCGCACCAGGAACCTACAAAGCAAAAATTCAGCAAAATGAAGAATTGAAATTTCAATTCCTTAATAAAGTCGCTTCGTGGTCAACAAAGTCCGTCAATTTGAAATATCTTGATCTGCAACGGAGAAAAGATATTCTGACGGTTCCGGACCTTATTCCCTATGTGAAAAAAATGTATACAATGCTTATCTGTGTATTTTTCATCGGAGAAACTAAAGTTCCGGAACTTATAAAAGATATTTACTCAGACCTTTTGAAATATCCCGATGCCGACAGAAAAAAACTGACGATTATCTCAAAAGGCATTATTGAGGACTGGCTGTATCTGTACGGACAGGTTATCCGCGGTCTTTATCCGCTTTTGATGCGAATGGTCGGAGGTCATTTCGAAGCATTTCCCGATTTTTTTATACATCGTATAAATGATATTTTAAAATACCTCGAACTGACAAAATACTCGCTGCTGTTGCCGCAAAACGGCAGCCAGAAAAAGAATGCCGGAAGTTCCGGTACTGCAGCAGGCGAAGAACAGAAAACGAAAAACCGGCTCTATAAAAAACCGGTGCACGGGATTAGAAACGAAGTGGTCAATAACGGGCTTAAACTTCTTGAAAATCTGTTCCCGGAATCGGGTTTTCTTTCTATAGAGTCTATGCCTGATATGTATCCGTATTTCCAGCCGATTTTTGAATTTGAAGACGGATACAATCTTCTCTCGCCTGAAAATCCCCTTCAGATAACCGTCACCCTGCTTCGAATTCTTGAAGACCTTTTTCAAGGATGCCGCAATATCAAATTTGACTTCGATACGGATGAAAAGGGTAAAAGTACCGATTCTCTTTCAAAAAGTCTGGATGAATGGACCGTATATCGGGAAGTTCTGTTTGAAAAAAACTACAGTGAATATTTAAAAGATATGGGAAACCAGCTGTATTCACAAAGTGACTTTGCCCAGACACAATACGGTAAAAAAATTGTCTCTACGCTGCTCTGGCAGACAAAGTATAATTTTCTTCCGCATTTCAAATTTGAGCAGCTGCTGCTGGAACGTCCGGCCGACGACAGTCCTTACCGGCCGCTCTGTCTGCGGACTGAATTCATCAGGGAAAATTTCAGAAAAATAGCGGTAAATATCTCTGCCGCGGAAAAAACAAAAAGTGCCGTATCGGGCATAAGTAATCCATGGGCCCGATATAAATTCGACATTCCCAATATCGTTTCAAAAAGACTTGATGTATTGCTTGGTGCACGTCGACCCGATGCCACAACGGCAGCGACAAATGCCAATCTGCTGAAATATACGTTGTGCATCGTCGCAGTGCTTGACTGGTGGATAAACAATCCGGAAAGTCCCGCCTATTCGACAGATCCAAGAAATATTTACAGAATCTCCGATAAAGACGGCGCTCCGTTATTCTCGGTCCCCGTTAGAAACGACCAGAACAAGCTTTTTGCCGCATCGGTAAAAGCGGCCATTAAACCGGCAAAGCACTAATACTAAAGCTGTATTCCGGACGCGATTTTTTCGTTAAACCGTTCCCTTTTTTTATCCGGGAGCGGATTGTCCTGCCCGTCGAGAACAGCACGTAACGCAGCCATCTCTTCTCCGGAGAACAGAACGCCTTCTTTCTGGTAATTTTCAAACGAAGCAGTAGCAAGCGGAGCTACTTTCCGCGTTATTCCCAGTATAATCTCCGCATATTTTCGAATTTCTTTCTGTGCATGGCTGTCAAGCCGCAGCTTTAAAAAATGAAACAGATTATGCAAATCCATCTGCCAGTAAAATTCCGTATACAGAGAAAGCGGTAAATTTATGCGCGCCAGCTCCCGGGCCAACCCGCGGTCCACAAGAGAAGTATACGACTTGTATGAGCTTTCCTGCTCTTCCTTAAATGTTTTCCTGATTTCTTCAGCCGCCTGCGTATCATACGGCACGGACGACCGTCCCTGCTTGTTATCAGAACTCTGAGGAGCTATATCAGCATCTTCCGGAACATAAAATTCGTCTTTCATAATTGAATAACGGCCGGATACCTCATTCATCCGTCCCATACGGTGACGTACCCACTGCCGGGCAACAAAAACAGGCATCTTTAAATGAAACGTCAGTACTACCTGTTCAAACGGTGACGTATGCTGATGACGGAGCAGATAATCAATTAACCCGGCATCTTTTGAAACGGTTTTTGTACCCGCTCCATAGGAAACACGGGCTGACTGGACAATCCGTTGATCGCCCCCAAAATAATCTACCAGCCGGACAAAACCTTTATCAAGTACTGGAAATTCCTTATCCAGGATTTCTTCTGCTGCCGGAACTATACAATGTGCCATGCGGTACCTCTTTTTTCAGATGTGACAATCTTATCACATCTTGCTCCTTTTTGAAATAAATCATGAAGAATTACATAAACGGAAAATCAATCCAGACTAAGCAGAGTCCTTTTATTTTTCAAAACTGTCAGGTTCGTCGGCAGCATTGCCAGAAGGCTCAGCGTCCGCTGCGGAGTCGGCAGCATCGCCAGAGGGCTCAGCGTCCGCGACGAAATCGGCCGATTCAACTATCACCCGGTTTTTCCACTGGTAATAAAACAGGCCTGCAGCGACGGCAATCGCCGCTATTCCGATAATCCGGATGATGATCTTGCCAAGTGCTGCCGGGATACAGAAAAGAACAACGGCAACCGCAAACGATGCAATAATTTCGAATATATATTTCTTCAATTCTATTCCTGCAGCACGAAGCTTGCTGAGCGCCGCTATCCGCAAACCGCCGAGAACAAGCAGATAGACAGCAAGAATATAAACCATCGCGGTCCAAACCACTTTTGCAAAAGCCAGAGGCAACGCTATTGCAAGAATACCGACAACAATACTCAGCCACCCCTGGATTATCATATTCATTTTAAAAACAGTATCGGGAATAAGAGATGTTCCTGTCGAAAGTTCCATTATACCCGAAACGACAGCACCAAGTCCGAGCAGAATAACGATTACCTGAACACATTCGGCAGGAGCAACAATCATCATAAGTCCTACCGCAACGATAAGAATATCAAGCGCACTATTTGTTTTATTCACAACACACTCCCTTTACTCATAAAATATCATTTTAAGAAAATAGTTACTAGTATTTCGCAACTATCGATAGTACTCCAGAGGACAGTCAGCGGTGTTCTCTTTTGGGTATAGCCGGCTATCAGCGTGCGGTTATAAAGATGCTGTGTCCGGATAAAGTGTTTCTGTCAGGAACCCGGACACCGGCTATTGTGTATTATTCTTTTCCCGCTTCATTTAAAAAGTGCTATACTTTTTGGAGGCGTATCAAAGCTTTTTGCAGTAGTAATTTCAAACCAGTCTATGTCTGGTTCCAAACCAGTCTATGTCTGGTTCCAAACCAGTCTATGTCTGGTTCCAAACCATTCTATGTCTGGTTCCAAACCATTCTATGTCTGGTTCCAAACCATTCTATGTCTGGTTTGAAACCATTCTATGTCTGGTTTGAAACCATTCTACGCCTGGTTTCAAACCATCCGTAGTCTATCGGAAAAACAAAATAAGACTGATTTTAGACTCTTCGTCAGTTACGGTAATTCCCGTGACAGTATTACCGTGAAAGTGTTCGTAAGCTTCCATGACTCTTCCGGTAGTACTGTCAGGAGAGTCATGACAGTACTACCGGAACTTTGCTGGTAGTAAATAAAAGTCTTTAAAACAGGTATGTGCAGATCTTCCCGACAGTACTATGAAAACTCTCAAACCAGTACTGTCTGCGGATAATCCATGTTTCGGGATGAACTGCATGGAACATTGCCTATTTACCTGACAACCTCTTGACATTTGCTATCGATTTCTGATATTGTCATTAAGTATCTTTGGAGCGATGTCCGAGTGGTCGATGGAGGTAGTCTTGAAAACTATTGAGCCGCAAGGTTCCGGGGGTTCGAATCCCTCTCGCTCCGGTGCAACAATGGAAGCGTGGTAGAGCGGTAATACAACGGATTGCTAATCCGTCGGTTCCTAACGGGCCGGGCAGGTTCAACTCCTGTCGCTTCCGTATAAGGAACAGCGTTCCTTTCTGAGACTGTAGCTCAGCTGGATAGAGCGTCAGATTGCGGATCTGAAGGTCGGAGGTTCGACTCCTCTTAGTCTCGTACAGGTTTTTGAGCCTGATGAATAATTACTTCTGGAAAGATGCGAGAGTGGTCGATCCGGACGGTCTCGAAAACCGTTGAACCTTCGGGTTCCGGGGGTTCGAATCCCCCTCTTTCCGCTTCCCGGCTTACGTAAGCAGGCCGGGTGCCGCAGGGACAAGGGATTCAAATCCGCTAATGTCCGTCCTGATATTTTCAGCAGACTTTCCCGTAAACAGTAATTATTCATTGATTCAGCAGACGAAGTAGTGCCGGAAGGCACTCTTTCTATACTATATTTGGAAAGATGTCCGAGAGGTTTAAGGTACACGCTTGGAAGGCGTGCGTACCCAAAAGGTACCGGGGGTTCGAATCCCCCTCTTTCCGCATTTGAGTCCAGGTGCTATGCAATCGGCCTCTTCAAAACTCCGCCAGATCGGGAACGAAGCAACGGTATGGAGAAGGCTGATGTGCCGTAGATTACCTGGGCTCTTTCTTTATAAATCTTTTGTCTCCGGCGAAACATTCCTTATTGCACGAATTCGTTCCAGAAGCGGCGGATGATCGTATCTGAACAAACAATAAACGGGGGGCGGCGTCAGTTCGCTCAGATTTTCGCTATGCAGTTTTATCAGTGCCGTTATAAGCGGCTCTCCTGATCCGCATAATTCGGAAGCAACACGATCGGCTTCGAATTCATCTTTCCGTGAAAAATAATTACCGAGAAGAGCAGGCAGGAACGAAAATCCGCCAAATACTTCGCTCAAAAGAAACAATCCGATGAATTTCATATGCGGAAAGAGTCCGGCGGGAGTTGAAAAACCGAATCCCTGATACAGCGACGGGGTCCCGACGAGTATATCAGCGACGGCAAGCACAAAAAAAACAACGGGGATCATACAGCACAACCGTTTTACAACATGATGCTTTTTGTAATGACCAAGCTCATGACTGAGAACAGCGACCGTTTCTTCCGTCGAAAGCTGCGCCAACAGCGTGTCGTACAGAACGATACGCTTGCTTTTACCAATACCGGTAAAATATGCATTCGAGTGTTTGCTGCGTTTTGATGCGTCCATAACAAATACACCGCGTACCGCAAACCCGGCTGATGCCAGTAATTTTTCCAGTGCATTTTTCAAAGATCCGTCATCAAGGGGGGTAAACTTATTGAACAGCGGTGCAATAAAAACCGGATAGATCACCGATACCAGCAGCGAAAAAAGAATATAAATTATGCCCAGCAGAAGCCACCAGAAAGAAGCCGCGTGTTCAAATAAAAAAGTCATGACAGCAAGCAGCAGGACACTCACGACCGCCGAAAGCAACAACGATTTCAGCTCATCAACGATCCAGAGCTTTACCGTCATCGTACTGAATCCGAATTTTTTTTCAACGACAAATTCCTGATACAGGGAAAACGGAATCGCAATAAGTCCCGCAGGAATAGAAATAATGAATGCAAATAAAATAACCGTTCCGTAAATATTCGACGTAAGATTCCAGAAGGTAAAAAACAACCACGGATAAAAGCCGCTTGCAAGAAGAAAAATATCAAGTACGGTTGAAAGAAGACTTGAAGGAATCCATAGTTTATATTTTGAATCTTCATACAAAACTGTTTTTGCGATTTTTTCACGGTCAACAACGTCAGCAAGCTCAGAAGGAATATCATTACCATGAATTTTACGGAATTTATAATCAGTATATTCGAGAAATTGATTCAAGCAGAGTGAAATACCTGTTCCGATAAAAAAAAGTATGACAAAAACATTATTCAATTGCATATGACGATTTTATCGGTAATAAATTAAATACACAATCTCGGAATACTGTTTTTTTTATTATTTTGGTATAAAATATTCTTTAAGGAATATCGAAAGGAGGAACTTTTTATGAAAAAATTGATAACCTGTATTACACTGGCACTCCTGGGCATGACGGCCGCAATGGCAGAAATCGATTTAACAAAACCGGCAACGGAAATCAATCTTGGTAATTTTCCGATCGGCACATGGTATGACGATAACTGGGACGGGCTCTGGAGTTTTGAGTCGAATGACATACAATTGTACAAAAACGAACAGCTGGTCTATGATTTTAAAGACGCTATCAAAGATTTTACCGTAAAGGCAGGAACAAGCGGACTGATTCTTTCCTTTACCTGTGAGGAGACGCACCGTTCCTATCAATTTATAAAACCGGTAAGTCTTGATAAAAATATAAAAATGATTATCGACCGTACCGATATGTCCAGGCACTACGAAAAAACATTAGCCTACAAAAAGTAATTTTTATATCCGGCTGCAGTAAAAAACTGACAGCCGGCGTAAAAAACGGGCACCTATTCTCTGAAAAGAGCAGCCAGATCAGAAATTTCAGGAACAAGGATTGTTCCTGAATGATAGGCTTCAAGTAATTTCTCAAGGTCGCCTATGTGACTCTTAATAGCGCGGCCGGTTTCAGTATCACCGACGTATTTCCGTTTCGGAAAAGTTTCAACAGTAATCGTGTCGGATACAATATCTTTTTCACTCTGAATGGCATCTGCAGTTGTCTCGAATTTTTCATGAACGACAAGACGCATGCCGCGGGAATTTGAGACAAGCGTATAGCCGGCAATTCCTGTTTTTTCATGATACGCAGCAGAAAACCCGCCGTCTATAATAAGAAGTTTTCCTCCGCATTTTACAGGCGTTTCTCCTTTCCGTACTTCCTGCGGTACATGCCCGTTGATGATATGTGCCGTTGTCCGATCGAGGCCGAATTCGGAAAGAATCCGGTCCACGACGGTTTCATCTTCAACAAGATTATAATAGGTGTTTTTCGTTTCTATTCTGGCAGATGTATCGTCTATATACATCGCTTCGAATACTGCCATTTTGTCCTTTCCGAAAACAGGAGACCACGGACCGGTCCAGAGATACCAGAGAATATCTTCTCCTTTTGTTTTTTCTTTCGATTGCGGCTCAGCAAAATATCCGGTACGCGCCCATTTTTCAAGGACGTCATATAATTCCTTTCCGCTGTATTTTTTACCAAAAAGCGTAACCCGGGCAAAATTTCCATTCACATCAAGCGGCATGCATCCGTGATATAAAAGATTTCCGTTGTATACTTTATAGAGATTCCCATTTGCATATAAAAAACGAATCTGCTTCTGAAGTTTTTCACAATGCGTAAATGAATTTTTTAAACGCTGAACAACATCCCGCTCTTCATCCGTAAGTTTATACGGGGCAGCCGTATCCAATGTCGGAAAATCGACCGAATTCAATTTCCATTCTTTTCCGTCAATAGTTACGATTCCGTTCTTTTTATCGATTTTATCAAGAAAAAGCCTGTTCTGCATGTTAAATTCAGGATACTTCTTAATGAGCTGCCCTTCCAATTTAAACTGAATCATGGAAACAGCCCGCAGAATGCTGTCGTTGCCGCTGCCACCGTATCTCCTGATTGCAAAGGTAACCAGCGGGGTTAAATTAATTCCGTATCCTTCTTCAAGTACATCAAGATTACTGTAGTGAACGGAAAGCCTGACGACATTCGCAATGCAGGCTGTCTGTCCCGCTGCCGCACCCATCCATACAAGATCGTGATTTCCCCACTGGATGTCGACGGAATGATATTTCATAAGCGTATCCAGAATAATATGAGGTCCGGGACCGCGATCAAATATATCGCCGATAATGTGAAGATGAGCTATGACCAGCGCCTGTATAAGATTACACAGCGTTATGATCAGTGGTTCTGCAGCACCAACTCTGATAACCGTATGTATTATCTCATCGTAATATGCACGTTTGTCGCTTATTTCTTCTTTCTCAGTAATCAATTCTTCTATTAAATAGGAAAAATCAGACGGCATCATTTTTCGTACATGAGAACGGGTATATTTTGAAGAAACGCGGCGCATCATAAGTACCAGCCGGTGAAGCGTTACCGAATACCAGTCGTCAATATCGGGTTCTTTACCTCTGATTATTTCAAGCCGTTCCTGCGGATAATAGATAAGCGTTGCAAGGCTTCGTTTTACAGCTTCCGTTTCCGATGATCCGAAAACTTCTTCTATTTTTTGCCGGATCGAGCCCGATCCGTTTTTAAGCACATGATTAAACTGTTCATATTCACCATGTATATCACTTAAAAAATGCTCTGTGCCTTTGGGGAGGCTTAGAATAGCCTGCAAATTAACCAGCTCGGTAATAACAGCACGCTCTGACGGATACTGTCGTGCCAGAATTTTCAAATATTTTTCGGATTCTTTCATAGTAAGAGTATATCACAAAATAGTATCCGGCATACTAAATTTCTGTAAAGCCGGGCGGGGAAGTTAACGGACTTTTGCAGCTGGCTCAAACAGTTATATCTAAAAAACGACTCCGCCGATTACTACCGCATGCACTTTTCCCTTCAGTTTTTTTCCCTCAAAAGGAGTTGTTTTTCCTTTACTTTTAAAGGATGAACTGTCAACAATCCATTCCTCTTCAGGGCTTACAAGAACAAAATCTGCATCCGTTCCCGCCGCAATAGTTCCTTTGTTGAGTTTCAAGATTGCAGCAGGATTTCGGGACATAACGGATGAAAGCCGCGACAAAGACATTTTACCGCTTTGAACCAGAATCGTATTACAGACGGCAAACGCCGTTTCAAGTCCGGTAAAACCAGGTGCTCCGGAAAGTTTATCGGCAGAAGAATGAGGGGCATGGTCAGTCGCTATAACATCTGCAGTTCCGTCGACAAGAGCCGTAATAAGCGCCATCCGGTCTGCTTCACTTCTGAGCGGAGGATTTACCAGTTCATAAAGTTCCGGAGGTTCTGTTCCGCAAAGTCCTATATGATGCGGAGTAACTTCACAGGTAATAGAAAATCCATCCGGTGTAGTGCCATCCGCAATTTCCCTTTTTGCTCTTCGGACAGCATCCATACTGCGCTTTGTACTGACATGTGCAATGTGGACATGGCAGCCGGCAAGTTTTGCTGTCTCTATATTTCGTTCTGTTGCGGAGTCTTCGGCCAGTGCAAGAAGTTCGTTTGCAGCCTTCAACTCATCATTGATTTCTTTACGGATGGAATCGGGAAATTCCACCCTCATACGCTGTCCGCCGGGAGTTCCGTGTTCTTTCATAAGTACAAGAGCTTTTTTTCTGTGAACCCGTGCAGCAGCAGCCAGGTCAGCATTTTCGCTGTGACAGCTTACTATCTGCCCGTTTTCTGCTGCCGTTCTCATCGCCGCAAGCAGTACTGCCGCATCTGCAACGTCGTGACCGTCTTCTGTGATTACCGGAATTTTTTGAGCATCAAGATTTTTAAGGTGGGTCGTATCCGTTCCGTCGAAATCTTTTGTAAGACTAACAGTTTGGAACACTTTCGATTTATTGCGCTCCGCTGCCTCGGCATCGATGTGCAGAGCCGCCGCGGCGGAAGAAATGACAGGATTTGTATTCGGCATAAGAACAAGCGTCCCGAACCCTCCGGCGGCAGCGGCATCCAAAGCTGTGTCCAGATCTTCCTTCCATGGCTGCCCCGGATAGCGGAAATGCGCATGCATATCGATGAACGCAGGCATGATCGTACGTCCTTTTACATCATACAGCTCCACCGAAGCTTCCGTTATGGAAGAAAAACCCTTGTCTGTACCAATGCCGGCCGACAGAATGGCGGCAAGCACTGTTCCGGCGCCAGCTTTGTCAGGAACAGCCTGCTTATAAACAGAAGCTATCGTACCATCGATAACAAGTATGGCCCCGGGACTGTCGGTCCGGCTGTCTACCAGCCGACCGTTATAAAAAAATACGGTCCGCTTCAAATTACAAGCCCCGTTATGATATCTTCACTGTGGGCGTTGACAATAGTATCACAATACTCACAGCGATAAAGAGTTTTTTTCTTATCGACCAGCAGAAAAACCTGCGGGACATAATGTTCTGTCATCGTGATGCACCGGGGATTCCGGCATCGAATAACATTTTCTACCCGTTCAGGGAGGGAAAGTTGTATTTTTCTGCTTATTTTTTCATTTTTTATCTCATTAATGGTGATATTCGGATCAATAAATCCGAGAACCGAATAATCTATATTCAGGATATTATCTATTTTGATAATATCTTTTGCACCGGTTCGTTTCGAGTTCACATTCATTATGAGTGCGGCCGTATATTTAGCCTTATCAAGGCCAAGCCATTGAAAAATCCGGGGACCGTATCCAGCCCGGATATGATCGATAACGAGTCCGTTTTTTATGGTATCGACATTTAACATACTATTCTCCTGTTGATTATAAGCATCCCGTCAATTTTGCTATCAGCGCCATCCGTGCAAACATACCGTAACGTACCTGCTTGAAATAGGCAGCGCGCGGGTCGGCATCCACCTCAGGTGCTATTTCGTTCACACGGGGAAGCGGATGCAGCACAATCATATCTTTTTTGGCCAGTTTCATTTTCTGGTTATCAAGAATGTAGCTGTCTTTCAGTCGTATATAGTCCTGCTCATTGAAGAATCGTTCTTTTTGAACTCTGGTCATGTAAAGAATATCAAGACTGCCGATAACATCTTCCAGTCGATCCGCCAGCATATATTCAACTCCGGCCGGTTCAAGTACATTCTTTATCATGTATTCAGGAATAGTAAGCTCTTTCGGACTTATAAAAATGAATTTGTTACCTTTATACCGGCTCAATGCCTGCGCAAGGCTGTGTACAGTTCTGCCGAACATAAGGTCGCCACAGAAACCGACAGTCTGATTTTCAAAGCCGCCTCTAAGCTGCCGTATAGTCAGAAGATCTGTCAGAGTCTGCGTCGGGTGATAATGGCCGCCATCACCGGCATTAATAATCGGGCAGCTCGAATATTTAGATGCCAGCAGAGCAGCTCCTTCTTTCGGATTCCGGATCGCAATAATATCGGCATATGATGAAACAACCCGTATCGTGTCAGCAAGCGTTTCTCCTTTCGTTGTCGAAGTGGATGATGCATCCGCAAATCCTTCTACGGAACCGCCTAACCGCAACGCTGCAGCTTCAAAAGAAAGCCGCGTTCTTGTACTCGGCTCAAAAAAAAGTGCCGCGAGAATTTTCCCGCGGCACACGTCCTGAAAAGCAACCGGATCGACAATCATTTGCTCTGCCAAAGAACAAATATCGTCTATCTCTGACAGCGACAGATCTCCAGGTTCTATTAGATGACGCCCTTTTAACATGGTACCTCCCTGTTTTTTTTCGGAAGGAAGTATAACATGAATGGGGAAGTACTGTCACTAGCCAGTCTGTAAAAAAACAGAGCAGCCGCGGAAATTACAGCTCCACGGACCTGCCGACCGTCTTTAAAACTTTATCTTCTGTTCATCTCCGGGACCGACTACGGCGAACCACCGGGAGGTATTGTTTACCCAGTATTTTTTGAATACCCGCTCAATATCGGCTGCCGTTACCTGTTCCGCTTTTGCACTGATTTTGTCGAGCTGTTCTGTATTTCCAAGACGGATAAGACTTACTGCCATTCTTGAAGCAACCCCTTCGTTTGTCTGAACTGATGCATACTGGCTGTTCAGAAAACTGTTTTTATATCCTTCCAGTTTATCGTCAATCGGAACAAATTTATATGATCCGTCTTTATTCTTTCCCGCAATAAGTGTTCCCTGTACCATCAGGTCCCGCGATTCAGCCATATACTTCGTAATATTCTGAAGATCGCTTGCCTTGCTTATATATTCAAACGCTGTCGGAGACATGGTCGCATAAACAGATGATCCCGGTGTATAGCAGGCCCCGTGTTTCTCACGGACAATATTGAACAGTATTTCGGAATAAATATCGGAAGCAATGCAACAGGGAATAAAATCAGCACTGTCTATTGCGGGAAGCGCAAGAACCCGTGCAATATAGCCGGTACCTTCCGCGGAAGGATGTGATACAACAACAGGGTCTCCTGAAATTTTCTGCAGCGGAACAGATACCGGTATAAAACTTTCTTCTAATGCGGGAATGGTCCCGATCGTTTTATTCAGTTTTTCAACCAGAGCCTTACCGTCAATATTCCCGACGGCAATGATTGAAATCCGTTTTGCATCCATAAGCGTTTTATGAAGTGCTTTCATATCAGAAACCGTAATATTTCCGAGCGAATCTTCGGTAACATTCACTCTCGTTTCGTACGGATGATTCTTGAATATCTGCTTCACAGCCGTTTCGTATAAAATAGACGACGGATCATTTTTACGCTGCTGAATGGACTGCCGTGCAGACTGCAGCAGAAGCTGATACTGCTGGTCCTCATAAGCAGGGTGCATGAAAGCATCTACAAGCAGCGGCAACGTCCGGTCAAAATAATAGTCAATACAGCTGATTCCAAGCAGAGATCCTTCGTTGAGACTGTAACTCGACAATCCGATATTCGTTTCATATTCTATCTTTTGGATTTCAGCATAGGGGTAACGGTCGGATCCTTTCGTCATCATAGTAAACAGAGAAGATTCAAGACCGGATTTCTCAGGTGAAAGCATATTGGAACCGCCGGTCACAACGATATCAAGCGCATACAGGCGGTTCGCCGTGTTTTTCTTTATATAAACCGGGATTCCATTGTTCAGCGTATAGTTTTCAAGTTTCACATCCGGTGAAAAAGAATTTTCTCCTTTTCCTTCCGTAGATACACAGCCGCTCAAGATAAAAAGCAGAGCAGCTGCGGCACATATACAGATTCTGTTATTCAGTTTTTTCATTTTGCATCTCTCCACCAGAACGCATTCTCTTTTGTTATTTCCGTATAACCGCTATCGATAAAATCCTGTTTGTCAGCGTTATAAACATCCGGATTTACCAGAACAACGACGACAGGATTCCGGCCGGTAAAATATTTATTTACGAAAGACGCAACTTCTACCGTACCTGTTTTCTGCATGTTTTCATTATATGTATAATAATAACCGGCATCAGCAGTAACCCACCAGTTCAGCAGTGTATCAAGCAGGCCGGATGCAGTTTCCATTTCCATTATCCGGTAGTCCTGAAGTTTCTGATAAACATTCTGCAGTTTTGCCGGCGAAACAGCAGTTCCGTCCGAGAAATCGGGAAAAACCTTTCTGTTCAGCGTATTCAGCAGTAATTTTGCTCTGTCTGCAAGATTTTTTTCCGGCTGCAGCATGACGGCGGATAGCTGAATAATGCCGCCTTCTTTTTTCGTCAGATATCCCTCGCTGACATAATCAGATCCCGGAATCATAAGTTCCGGCACCGAACACAACATCTGTTTAAAAACACCTGAAGGATCATCCATCAGATACCCCGTTACATCCGCACCGTAGGTATCCGCTCTGTCAAATTCCGCATCCGGTCCCCGATACATGAGAAGCACCCGCGCCGTCTGCACCGACATTTTATCATACGGCATAACAAAATATTGTGGCTGCAGATAAGGCTGCGTAAGCTGCTGCTTATTGGGAACAGTCCACGGATCAGCGGCACGTTTCCATGATCCGTATAATTCTTTTACCAGCCTATAGACTTCAGCAGGATTTACATCACCGCCGACAAACAACGCGGCATTATTCGGTATATAGTACGTCTGCTGTATGGATTTAAGGTCCGCTACGGTGGCCTTCTGTACATTTTCGGCAGGGCCGGCAGGATCAAGCTTCCATGGGGCAGCAGGGAAAAGAGCCTTCATAAGACCCGCAGAAAGAATAGTATCGGGATTCGAGTAACCGCCTTTTATCTCGGAAAGTACTACCTTTTTCTCATTTTCCAGTTCCGCCTTATCCATAAGCGGAGTTCTCACCGCATAGCTCCAGAATTCAAGTCCATTATAAAGCTGGTTGACCGGAATAGTAAAAAAATATCTGACGCATTCGTCGCTCGTATATCCGTTCCAGGTCGTAACGCCCAGCTTTTTTATGGCGTTCTGTACATCGGCAGCACTGCGGTATTTCGTATTCCCTTTGAACATCATATGTTCATACAGATGAAATAATCCTGCATTTTCAGGAGTCTGTGCAATTCCGCCGGTTTTTACTGCGATTTCAATTGTTACCAGCGGAACTGCATGGTTTTCCGCAACATACAGCTCAAGGCCGTTTTCCAGCCGGTACTGATAAACATTTTGAATCGGGGTCTTTTCTGCAAAAACTACGATACCCAACAAGAAAAGAGAAAAGACCGTCAAAGATTTTTTGACATATGATTTCATTTACCACTCCGTACAATTTATGATACTGAAGTATACCACTTTTATTACAAAACTTTAAATTCCTTTATAAGTTACACTGAGCAGCTTCCTATCTATAAAAAAAGCCGTATACCTGCATTGCAGCTATACGGCAGTCATCTCTTTACGAGAAACAGCTAGTTTATACTATCCATCCGTTCAAGTTCTTTAGTATAGTCGACGCCTTCAACATCAAATCCGTTGATAGCAAGAAAATCATGTTTATAACCAGCCAGATCTCCCAGTTCCGCAAAATTGTCGTCCGTTACAGAAGCCATTCTCTCTGTAACCTCGCTCTGAACCGCGGGGTCCATCTCACGATCGTCTATACGGATTCTGTGTTCAATATCTACCGGTACTTCTCCGGCCGCACCTTCGGGACCGGTAAAAAGTCGTTCTGCAAACAGCCGTTCCATCTGCTCGATACAGCCCTCATGGGTTCCTTTCTCTTTCATAACCTTAAACAGAATTGAAAGATACAGGGAAATAATCGGTATGACGGCACTGGAACGCGTTACAAGTCCTTTGTTCTCGGAAATATAGGCAGCTCCGCCGACTGCAGCAGTCAGTCTGTCATTCAGTCTGAGTGCTGTGGATTCCAGATCTTTTTTTGCCGCTCCGATAGTTCCATTCCGGTAAATGGCATGACTTAATTCCGGGCCTATATACGAATAAGCGACCGTACGGCAGCCTTCTGCAAGAATACCGGCCTTGAGCAGAGCGTCGATCCATAATACCCAGTCTTCGCCACCCATGACTTTCACGGTATTCTCGACTTCTTCAGCAGCAGCCGGTTCGGCAGTCGATTCCATCAGCTTTCCGGTCATCATATCCATTGTCTTACCGCTGTACGGCTGGCCCTCAGGTTTGATTACCGACCGGTACAGAACTTTTGTCTTCGGGTCTGTCCTGACAGGGCTTGCCAGACTGTAAACGATAAGATCTACTTTTGAATCGAATTTTTTCAGTTCCGATATTACCAGGTCCCTGGTTTCATCCGAAAACGCATCAGCATTCAATGTAACTGATTTAAGTCCGGCCTCTTTTGCAGCACGGTCAAAGGCAGCATTATTATACCACCCCGGAGTTCCGCCTTTCTTTTCAGTAGGCTCTTTTTCAAAAGAAACGCCTATTGTGTCGGCTCCGTACTCAAAAGCAGCAGAAATACGGCTTGCAAGCCCGTAACCCGTCGAACAGCCAAGAACTACCACCGTTTTCGGTCCCTTTCCGCCTTCTTTCGCGCTTTTTGTCCCGCGTTTTACCTTCTGCGCTTTTACATACGCAATCTGCCGTTCAGTTTCTCTGGCACATCCTACCGGATGAGCATTTATGCAGATATTACTGCGGATCATCGGTTTTATTATCATAGCAATCTCCTAATCAGAATATTTTTTCATTATAACACAGCCGTTATGGCCACCGAATCCCAAAGAAACACTGGCAGCAGCGTTTATTGTTCCTTCAATTCCTTTATTCGGAACATAATCCAGATCGCAGCCTTCTGCAATATCGGGGTTTTCCAGATTCATTGTCGGCGGATAAAAACCGTCGTTTATTGCCTTTATGCAGAACAATGCTTCGATTGCACCGGCGGCACCGATCATATGACCGGTCATACTTTTTGTCGACGAAATTTTCATTTCAGCAGCATGCTGCCCGAATGCAATTTTAACCATCTTTGTTTCTGAAGCATCGTTCGCACGGGTCGACGTTCCGTGTGCATTGTAATACTGAATTTCCCGGGGTCTCATACCGGCATCGCTGAGTGCCCGGGTAATCGCAAGCGCTCCTCCTGAACCATCAGGACGTGGCGCGGTAACATGGTATGCATCACTCGACGCACCGTATCCGGCAAATTCAGCATAAATATGGGCGCCACGGGCTTTCGCGTGTTCCATTTCTTCCAGAACGAGTACTGCGGAACCTTCACTCATGACAAAACCATCGCGGTCTTTATCAAACGGACGGCTCGCATGCGTCGGATCATCATTAAAATGGGATGCAAGCGCCTGCAAAACCATAAAGCAGCCGACGCCGAAACCATTAATCGTCGCTTCGGTTCCACCGCCGAGGCAGATATCACAACGGCCGCTCCGGACCAGATCAAGCGCAATACCGAGAGCATCGGTTCCTGATGAACAGGCGGTGGCAAGTGTCCATGCCGGTCCATCTATTCCATACAGCATACTGACATTCGCAGCTGCTTCATTCGGAATCATCATAGGTGCGGTCAACGGCGGAAGACGGTTAACGCCGGCTCCCGGCTGAAAGTATTTTGCAAAGGCTTTTTCCATAACATCAAATCCGCCGATGCCGTTACCGACCATAATTCCTGTTTTTTCTCCGGCAAGCGTTTCCTTTGTATAACCCGCATCTTTTATAGCCTGAGCACTAGCGGCAGTAAGAAACTGGGTAAATCTGGCCATTTTTCTGGCAGCTTTAGAATCAATTCCGTATTCAGCTAGATCGAAGTTTTTTACTTCTCCGGCAATTTTTACTTTATAATCTGAAGCATCAAAAAGAGAAATCAGGCCGATACCGGATCTTCCCTCACGAATACCGTTCCAGGTATCTGCAACATTATTTCCAAGGGGTGAAACTGCGCCAAGTCCTGTAATAACAACACGTCTTTGCGACATACATAACTCCTTACCGCGCAAAATGCGCATCACGTAGATTTTGAATAGCGCCCGAAAATATCCGGTAGAGAAAATATTCCGGCATATTCTCTGTCACTATATCTATCATGACATTTTTTGTCAATGTGTAAAGTATATTATGACAACTCTATGACATCCAGATCGTCCGGTACAAATAAATTTCCAGAATAAAATTTGTGTCCTTCCGCTGTATATCGTTCCCGACGATGGGCTATATCGGAATCCTCTGTATGCCACAGGACAAGATTTTTCACCTGATACGACGACGCCATGAGGCAGGCTTCCTTAACCGTACTGTGGTGTTTCTCGTACGGCTTGAATTTTTCACGTTCGCTATACAGGCAGAACGCTTCGGAAAGAACCCAGCCGGCATTAGCAACAAAGGGTGCGCACAAATCATTCAGCGGTTCGTCGCCGAGGCAGGTCAATTTTTTACCGCATGAAAGCTGCAATGAAAATCCATACTGGAGAGCCTTTGTCGAATGGATGGAAAAAAAATGAACGCTTTTTCCCAGTAGTATGGCGTCAGGTTCTTCATCAACAAAATGAAACATAATCTTCGTTGTAAAAAGGTCGGTAATTTTTTTCTGCAGTGTAAAACGGCACATCTGCTCCAGATTGAGGGCAAGCTGTTTGTGACAATAAATATGAAGAATTCCGGTATAGGTATTTTTCAGCATGGCAGTCGCAATAGCGCGTATCAGCCAGATAACTCCGAGCACATGATCGCAATGTTCATGGGTTACAAAAATATGATGAATCGCAGATAAAGGTATTCCGGCTTTTTTCAGCTGAAGCAGAATACCGTTCCCGCCGCCGGCATCCACCAGCAAATGCTCACCGTCGCAATCGGTACCTGACAGCGTAAAGCAGGTATTGTAGCAGGCAAGCGCCTGTGCATTACCTGTTCCGAGCACAGTCAATTTTTCAAAAAAATCGTTTGCCTGCATCAGCGCTTTCATTATACTCTTGTCGTTTCCTTTGAATTTTCGGGAACGGTCCCGTTATCTTTTTCCCTGATCTCAACCCGTCTGATTTTGCCGCTGATTGTTTTCGGTAATTCTTTTACGAATTCCAGAATTCTCGGGCGTTTATACGGAGCAGTTTTATTCTTTACATATTCCTGCAGTTCCGTTTTCAGTTCCCTGCTCGGTTTATATCCCGGAGAAAGCACAATAGTGGCTTTTATTGCCTGTCCGCGGCGTTTATCTTCTACACCGGTAACGGCACACTCGAGTACAGCCGGATGCTGCTGAAGGATGCTTTCAACTTCAAAAGGGCTGATCCGGTAACCGGAACTTTTTATAATATCGTCATTACGACCGACAAACCATATATAATTATCTTCATCAAAATACGCAACATCACCGGTATGATACAATCCGCTGTCAAAAGCAGCTGCCGTAAGCGATACATCGCGGTAATAGCCGGCAAACAGTCCGAACGGATGTGACTTGTCGACATGTATGACAATTTCTCCGTTTTCGCCAGCCGCACACTTCTGACCGTCCGGACGGACGATATCCACATCGTACCCCGGAGCCGGTTTTCCCATAGAGCCTGGTTTCGGTTCCATACCGGGAAAATTGCCGCAGATCACGGTTGCTTCTGTCTGTCCGTACGCTTCGTGCATTTTATGCCCCGTCTGTTCGTAAAACCGGTTGTAGACTTCGGGATTCAATGCTTCTCCTGCTGTCACGCAATATTTAAGGGACGACAAATCGTATTTCGAAAGATCCTGCCGGATAAGATACCGATACACCGTCGGCGGTGCACAAAACGTCGTCACTTTATACTTTGCCATTCTTGCAAGCAATTTACCGGGAACAAAACTTATCATATCGTACGTAAAAACCGCGGATCCCGCAAGCCACTGACCGTACAGTTTTCCCCAGACAGCCTTTGCCCAGCCAGTCTCTGCAACCGTCAGATGAAGCCCGTTATCGATAACATTCTGCCAGTAAACGGCAGTGACGATATGTCCCAGCGGATACGCAAAATTATGCTGAACCATTTTCGGGTAGCCTGATGTTCCGCTCGTAAAATACAGCAGCATTATGTCTTCATTGTGAGTTGCTTTATCACCGGACGGCCGGGGAAAGGAACCGGAGCAGGTTTCATACTCTGCATGAAAATTAACCCACCCTTTGCGATCCGGGCCGACAGTAACCAGCGTTTGCACGGTTGGAGATCCGCCGAGAGATCCTTCTATTTTTTCCTGAACTTCAGGATCGTCGAACGAGACAATCATTTTTATCTTTGCTGCATTATTCCGATATTCAATATCAGGTCCGAGCAGCTGATCCGTTGCAGGAACAGTAATAGCACCAATACGGTGCAGGGCAAGAATAAACCACCAGAACTCATACCTCCGTCTGAGTATCAGCATGACAGCATCTCCGCGTCTTATGCCGTGGGCTGTCAGAAAATTTGCCGTCTTCATGGACATTTCAGACATGTCCTTAAAGGTAAAAATTTTTTCGTCATCGGTATCATCACACCAGACCATAGCACGTTTACCGGGATCATCTTTCGCATACCGGTCTACGACATCATATGAAAAATTAAAATTTTCAGGTATTTTAATTTTAAAATTTTCCTTGAGATCTTCATATGAAGCATATTCACGGTAGTTAGAAACAAATTCTTTATATAACATAATTTCCTCATACTTTTATTACCGGATACACCCGGTTGCTTATTTGACACAAAATAAAGAATCCGGTTGCAGATTCTGTTCTAAAATTTGTACGAATATATACTTTATGACAATTTTCGTCCATATGTCGCATGCATAAATTTCTTCCTGAGAAATAACGATGGACATTTTTGAAAAATATCAGTAGGTTAATAATAAGAAGATATATAAGCTGCTTCTGTACCTATGTCTCTCGGCGTTTCGTTCCGTCGCTGTGCGGACTAGTAGAGCCTGCCTGTCGTTATTCTCTTGCACAACAAAAGACCCACCGTTTTCTATTATTTCAGATCTACAGATACCGCTCATTCATACAAAAGAAGGCTCTGAGATGAAAATAGTATTTATTACGCCTGCATCCACGCTCTGCCGGAATTTTTTTTACCGACTTGGAAACAAAATCTACGGGCACTCAAATTCAATTACCGGACCGTTAGTTCTCGGACATATTCTGAAAAATGCGGGACATACCGTTGAAGTTTATGAAGAACTGTTCCGGGATGTTGATCTGAAAGTCTGTGATTCGGCAGATGTCGTCTGTCTCTACACGATGACATCCACCGCACCGCGGGCATATCAGCTGGCAGACACACTGCGTAAACGGGGAAAGCGCATTATTATCGGCGGGATACATGCTTCTGCACTTCCGGAGGAAGCGCTTTTACACGCCGATATCGTCATAACAGGCGAAGGAGAATCCGTTATCAGAGATGCCGTAGAAGGAAATAAATCCGGACAGATTATAAAAGCTCCGCCACTCCGGAACCTTGACGATATTCCGTTTCCCGACTATTCGATTCTGAAAACTCCGTGCGAGGTCGCCAATGTACTCACAACGCGCGGATGTCCGTTCCACTGCAGTTTCTGTACGACGTCCCGTATGTTCAATCCGTATCGGGAACGAAGTGTCGATAATGTCATTGCAGAACTCAGATATTATAAAAAACTCGGGTTCCGCTATATGAATTTTGAAGACGATAATTTTACGGCGGATAAAGAACGGACAAAAAAAATTCTTCGAATCATGATACGGGAAAATCTGACCTTCAAAGAAACCTTCTTTTTCGGCAGAACAGATATGGCAGACGATGAAGAACTGCTTACCCTGCTCGAAAAAGCACATTTGACCCGTGTACTGGTCGGCATAGAATCACTGAACCAAAAAGCACTTGATACGATCAATAAACATCAGAAGATTTCCGACATAGAAAAATGCTCCGAGGCCCTGCAGCGACATCACATCAGGCTGATAGCGAGCCTCGTGCTCGGTATTGATACAGACGGTCCCGCAGACATACAGAGAAGTGTCGACTTCTGCAAAAAAATCAATGCGTACCAGCTGCAGCCGGCAATTCTGACTCCGTATCCCGGAACACCGGTATACGAACAGTATGCAAAAGAAGGCAGAATCATAAATGCAGACTGGCAGTTTTACAATATGATTGTCGTGAACTTCAAACCGAAACGGATGAATCCGTGGATGCTTCAGAAATGTTTTTTCAGAGAGCTGCGGAAGTTTTATACACTTGTTTCTTCTTTTAAAATTACAAAAATATTCGGATTTGAATACGGAGTACGACGATTTCTGTTCGGTCTGCTGATAAAATTTGCCCTCGCCGGTGTTTTTTTGCTTACAAAAATCAATCTCGGAAATCCCCTTTACCGGCTCAGCCATATGCAGGCTGCCGACTGGCACAAGCAACTATGCACAAATAAGTAAATCTGTTACTATATGTGATAACAGATTATATATTTTTCAGTTCAAGGCAGATTTTCACATGATACAGAGTATTTTAATAGAAGGTCTTATATACGGAATTATGGTACTGGGCGTCTTTATGACGTTCAGGGTATTGAATTTCTGTGATATGACAGTCGACGGATCTTTTCCGCTCGGTGCCTGTGTTTTTGCAGCATGTCTTATCCACGGTATAGCTCCGCTTCCGGCGCTGCTTATCGCTTTCGCGCTCGGACTTCTGGCAGGTTCCGTAACCAGCCTTATTTATACCTATCTGCACATTCCGGATTTGCTCGCCGGTATACTTAATATGACGATGCTGTACTCGATAAATCTCCGGATCCTTTCAAACAGAGCGAATGTTTCCTATCTGAAGCTGCATACGACGTTTTCCGGAATTACGGAATTTATGGAAGCCAAATTTCCGGCAGTTTCTTCGGACTGGGGGATAGTCCTGTTCCTGTTAATTACGGTTTTCATCATAAAAGGACTCATGGATCTGTTTTTCCATACGGATTTTGGCATAACGATGGGAGCACTCGGTGCTAATGAACAGATGGTTGTTTCACAGGGGGTTAATCCGCAGCTGGTCAGAGGAATTGGAATATGCCTCGGCAACGGAATGGCAGCACTTGCGGGAGCTTTCGCTTCCATGTATAACGGTTTTGCTGATGTAGGCAGCGGAACCGGGGTTGTTGTTTCAGGTCTTGCCTCGCTTATGCTCGGCGAATTCCTGCTCAGATCAAACAAAATAAGTATACAGACGCTGCGGGTCCTGCTCGGCTCCATACTATACCGGGCGCTCATGTTCTTAGGACGCAGCTACGGGTATAAAATAGGACTGACAAGCAACGATTTGAAACTTATCACAGGTTTATTGATCATTCTTTGTCTTGCCGTCACTAATACAAGTTTCCTTTCTTTTATAAAAGAACATGCTGCACGTACAGCGCCTTCTGAAAATTATACGGGAAGCAAACCCATCCACTGCTGCGGGAAAAAGGAGGATTGAATTGATCAAACTTGAAAACATACAGATGATATTCAATCAGAATACGGCAGATGAAAATATAGCTTTGAAAAATGTAAATTTAAAAATAAACAAAGGAGATTTTATCACTGTTATCGGATCAAACGGTGCCGGAAAATCAACGCTTTACAACGTAATCGCAGGAACCCTGCAACCGACAGGCGGAAAAATCCTGCTTGATATAAATCAGACGGGAAACACCGGCGGGCAGACAGAAAATATCAGGGATATTACACACGATAAGGAATATAAACGGGCATTGTACATAGGACGGATTTTTCAGAATCCGCTGCTCGGTACTGCAGGGAAGCTTTCGCTGGAAGATAATATGATGATCTGCAGCAAGAAAGGCTGGAAAGGATTGAAAATAAGTCTGAACCGTCAGCGCCGGGAATATTTTCGCGAGCAGCTGAAAATTCTGAATATGGGACTTGAAGACCGGTTGAACGACAATGTGAATCAGTTCTCAGGAGGCCAGCGGCAGGCTCTCACTCTTTTAATGGCAGTTATGTCCCGTCCTTCACTGCTGCTGCTCGACGAACATACGGCTGCTCTAGATCCTGCCAATGCTGATATTATCATGAAACTGACAAGGAAGTTTGCAAAAGAGTATAACCTTACCGTCATGATGGTTACCCACAATATGCAGCAGGCGCTTGATTACGGATCACGGCTACTGATGATGGACGGAGGAGAAATCATACTGGATATCAATTCGGAGGATAAAGCGCGGCTTACGATGGAAGATATCATAAAACGTTTCCATGAAATCAAAAACAGGGATTTAGCAAATGATCAGATGCTGCTGCAATAAAACAGAAAAGAAGAAGTTAATCATCTATAAAAATTTCTCGACACTTCTTATTTAAAAGTAGTATAGTAATAGTATGAATGAAGTACTTGTCAGTATAATAGTTCCTATTCATAACTCTCAGCGCACACTGGAGCGAACTCTTGTGTCGTTGAAACAGCAGACATGGCACAATATCGAAGTTATAATGGTGAACGATGGCAGTACCGATCATTCAGCACAGATAGCGGCAAAATATGAAAAAATGGACCGCAGATTTATTCTTATCAATCAGCTTCCGGCAGGAGTATCGGAAGCCAGAAATAACGGCCTTATGCATGCGGCAGGTAAGTATATACTGTTTTCTGATAGCGACGACTGGCTCAAAAAAAATGCCGTCGAGACATATGTTTCCTACACAGAACAGAATAATGCAGATCTTACCATTTCATGGTTCTACCGGGTAATCGGTAAATGTATAATTCCCCGCGGACATATAGGCGGTATCCGGCAGCTCAGCAGAGAGCAGTTCGCTAAATTTCTATCCGACGCACCTGCAAATTTTTATTACGGGGTTGTCTGGAATAAATGTTACCGGCGGGACATTATTTTGAATAACCAGCTGTTTTTTTCCGGTGACCTGGCATGGTGCGAAGATGAATTGTTCAATCTTCAATATCTTCAGCATGTATCAAAAATTACTGCAATAAATATTCCGCTCTATTATTATGTCAAACGTGCCGACAGCATCTGCGAATCACAGCTGAATTTCCGTAAGGCTTTTACTTCAAAATATGAAATACTGGGATACTACAGGAATCTCTATAAATCAATGGATCTCTATAAAGAAAACAGATTAAAAATAAACAGTTTTATGTTCGCTGTCGCAAAGGATACCGGTATTGCTGAGTACCATAAAATAGTACGGCATCCTGCCGGTTTCCCCGAAAAAATAAAAAAAAGTAAATTAAAACTTCAGCAAAAAACAACCCATATCAGTACCTGAAACCATTCAGCCGTTGTATATACGATTAATTTCAGGTATATTTTTTCTATCTTTATAGTTGAGGATTACCACTCATGAATAAATATGTAAAACGCTACCTGGTAGATGCGTTGGGCGGAATGGCGCTCGGTCTTTTCTCTACACTCATCATCGGGCTTATTATTAAGCAAATCGGCGGATTTTTTCCTGCAGCAGGAGCACCGGCAGTTCTTGTGTATACGGGCAGATTTCTTATTACCATCGGAAAAATTCTTACGGTCCTTACCGGAGCGGGAATAGCAGCAGGTGTAGCCCATTCACTGGGAGCACCTAAACTGGCGATCTACGGCAGCCTTCTGACTGGTACTGTCGGAGCCTATTCTACAAAATTTATTGCAGCGATAACCGGAAAAACAATTTCTTTTATTGCCTCCAGCGGAGCAGTCACACTTGCAGGTCCGGGAGATCCGCTGAGTGCATTCGCCGCCGCGCTGATCGGAGCCGAACTGGGACGGCTCGTTTCGGGAAAAACAAAGATCGATATCATCGTGGTTCCTGCCGTCACTGTGCTGACAGGCTGTATAGCTGCCGTTATTCTTGGACCGCCGCTAACCGCAGGTTCCGCTGCATTAGGAGCTGCAATTCAGAAAGCAACAGAATTACAGCCGTTCCTGATGGGAATAGTGTTAGCTGTCGTTATGGGAATGATTCTTACATTACCTATCAGCTCGGCAGCAATTGCGATAATTCTTGGCATGACCGGGCTTGCCGGCGGCGCAGCGACAGCCGGCTGCAGTGCACAGATGATTGGATTCGCCGTAATCAGTTTTAGAGATAACAAATTTAATGGTCTGTTTGCGCAGGGCATCGGTACTTCAATGCTGCAGATCCCGAATATAGCACGAAACCCCCGCATATGGATTCCTCCGACACTGGCCAGTGTTTTTACCGGACCGCTCTCAACAATGGTATTTAAAATGAAAACGCTGCCGGCCGGATCCGGAATGGGGACAAGCGGACTGGTCGGCCAAATAATGACATATCAGGCAATGGCCGGCAGCGAAAGCACGGCTCTGGTTATCATTAAAATCATTCTGATAGATATAATTTTTCCGGCTGTTCTTTCATTTATATTTTACAGCTTTATGCGGAAAAAAGGCTGGATAAAAGACGGAGACATGAAACTGGAAATATAAGCTAGAGTGCAAGCAGACCGCGCAGATCTCCTGCATATTTTACCGTTATATCTGCGTGTTCTGCGGCAAGCCGTTCTTTATTACCTATGCCGCCGGTTACTGCGCAGGTATGGCATTTAAAAGCGTGTCCGGCCTGAATATCAACGTCTGAATCACCAACCATCAGTACCTGGCAGGGACTAACCGTATCTTCCTTTTTACCGCCAATTCCTATGATTTTATTTATCTTGTCCGTTGCAAGCTGTAAGCCTTCGGGGTTCGGTTTCATATGTTTCAGTTGATTCGGTCCTATAACTGCATCGAAATAATCAGCAATATCAAAATATTCAAGAATCCGGTGTGAAATATTCTCCGGTTTGTTAGAAACCAGGGCAACATGAATACCGGCAAGTGAAAGTCTTTCCAGAAGGACGGCGATACCGGGATAGAGGACTGTTCGAATAATGCAGTGTTCGTAATAATAATCCAAATACCAGTTTAAATAGCTGCTCATCGTTTCCGGAGATATATTCCGGACAGAAAAACCGCCAAATTCGGCAGAAGAATTAAGCGCCCGCAGTATAAGCTTGCTCGCCCCATCTCCCGTATAAGAAATCAATTTTTCCTCAGAAAGCCGGTGAAGATTAAAATGATCCAGCATTGCGTTTACCGCAGCCGCAATATCTGCACCGGAATTGATGACAACTCCATCACAATCAAAAATTATTATTCGGATTTTTTCCATAATTTCTTCACCCCACCAATTTATTCTTCTGAAGTAAGCTCCGTGAACAAAGATCCACGTATTCTTTTTATAGAAGCCGCCTGACCTATCGAAAACATACGGACCGTTTGATCCGGTTCAAGCTGTAGCATTACCGCTGCATCAGCCTCGCTTTTCTTTATTTCAAGCGGCTTCCCGAAAAATTCTACCGCCGGCTTGTTCCGGTCGTCAGTATCAGAATCATAATTAATTTTTATCATATTACCCGAAGAAATAGCACGCTCGATTACCCGAACCTTTCCTAAAAAATCCATTCCCCGGGCTTCAACAATTTCCGTATGAACGGAACCTGTACGCAATTGTATTTTATCCAGAATTATTTTTCTTTTAATTCTATTCTCAAAACATTCCCGCTGCATATCATCCAAATCCATAGAATCTAAAGCGGTGTCAAGTTCCGTAAGAAAAGCTTTTCTGCTTTCCGTATCCGAAATCTTTTTTTCCGTACCATCAATAGAAGATACAGAAGATCCTGTTTCATTCGTCAAATAATTCATACCTGCAGCCAATGGTGCGAAACCCGAAACAAGTACATCTTTTTTTACGGTTTGTATAGATCCGATAAAATCAAGGCTGTTTTTTTCTATCAGTTCCGTAATCTGGGAATCATTCGTACTCGTGAGAAGATATACGCCGGGAGCCAGTGTTTTATAAATATACGGCTTCAGCAAGGGATTCTTTTCTGTAAGCAGCGTATTTTCCGGGTCAATTTTTAAAACATAACCTTTATAGATAATGGCGGATGTATATGCCTTATACCACTCTTCAATGGATATTTTAAAATTCTGCGGAATAGGATAGGAACAATACTGTTCTATCAAATCAAAAAGTTGAAAATCTGAAAAACCATGGTCAAAAGCACGCAGAGCAGATTTTTTAGTTATTTCATATTGTGCTGCCGTATCATATCGTACAATATTCATAAAATTGGTGAGAGGAAGGATATCGGCAAGAGAGAGACCGGGAAGCAAAGTAATCGAAAAACCTGCATCAATATTCAAAAGTGATTCTTTTGATTTATGAGATATACTGTCTGAGTTAAAACAGTACGTAACCGCCAGAATTTTTGAATTATCAGCTGTCTTTCCTGCAACTTGCAAAATTCCTAATTCCACTGCCGACTCAAAAAGCCGGTCTATAACGTCCATACGGGAAACTAAAGAATTTTTTTTATGTGAAAGATGTCCTGTTTCAGTATCGCTATTCGCCAGCCCTTTTCTGCTTTCAAGCATTTTACTGAACCGGCCTTTTCCGGTAAGAGACTGGGAATCGTTTCCAATCGACTTTATGGAAATCAGATAGGCGGCACGAACAAGCGTTTCAAACGTGTAACCCGTCTGCGGAATTGCAGCAATCGTATCAAGAAGGAGCTGTGCCTCTCTCCGTAATTCGTCTCTGCTCAGCCTTCCCGCCGAGCTGGCACATAAATATGCATACTGCATTTCTTGCGGAAGTTCCGTAAATTTTTCAAATTTCTTGTAATCAAGGAACGTTCCGCTTTCTGAGTCCTTCAAAAGCATAAGATTACGAAACCCAGAGATCAGACAATGAAGCCGCTTTAAAAGTCCCGGAAATATTTCCTTGAAATCAGCTACCGTCTTTTTCTTAAAGGATCCGTCTGCTTTGCAAAGATCAGGATGAGCGGCAATATACGATATAAAAGCACCCAGCATTTGTACCGAAAGCGGGTCTTTTATTTTTTCTTCATATTCCGCATAAACCGGTTTCTGAAGAAGCTGCCGAACAGAAATATACGGCTTCAGGATATCTTCCAGGAGCGGATTAACGCCCATTTCGGCGGGTTCGCCATATCTACCCGCTTTTCTATAAAGAATAAGACGTTCTTCAAGATTCAGAAATCGTTCATAAAGTACTGAAAAAGAATATTTCCCTTTGAAAAATTCTACGATAGTATCCTGTGAAACATCCGGTATATTCCATACCGTACTTATGATTTCAATATCCATATCATCAAGAAAAAGAACAATATTTTCTCGAACGTTTTTTTTATGAAGAAAACCGCCTAAATCTTCAACAAGCTTCTGTTTATTATACGGCGTTTTTATCTCTCCAAGATACATACGTATAAGTTCAAAAAAAGGCTTGTCGGGAAGTTTTACGAGACTTTCGCGCCAATCAATTACACGCCGGACATGAGGATCAAGCTCTGTTCTATTTATATTTAACAAAATGCGCCATCCGAATACTGCTCCAGCTCATTAAGATCAGATTTCTGCTGATATCTGATTATCCTGTACGAATACCCCTGCTCTGCAAGAAATTTCTGCCGGTTGGATCCAAAGTCTTCTTCGACGGTATTACGGGTAATAAGAGTAAAAAATCGTGATTTTCGTTCCTTCGGCCTGAGTATGCGTCCCAGCCGCTGGGCCTCCTCCTGCCTGCTTCCAAACGTCCCTGATACCTGGATAGCCATGGAAGCATCCGGAAGGTCTATTGCAAAGTTGGCAACTTTAGAAACGACAAGCACATGAATCTTACCGGATCTAAAATCACTATAAATCTGGTCGCGTTCAGCTACAGGCGTTTTTCCGGTTATAATAGGTGCATCAAGCTCCTTTGCCATGACCGTAAGTTGATTGAGATACTGGCCTATTACAAGGATTTTATCATCTGGAAACAAATCCACCAGCTCTCTGACAATTTTCTCCTTGAGCGGATTTTCACTGGCTATACGATGTTTTTTTCGTGCATCGGAAACAGCATATGCAAGTTCCCCGGAAGAATCCATATCAGTTCGTATTTCAATGCATTCCGCCGTTGCAATCCAGCCTGAATGTTCCAGTTCTTTCCAGGGGACATCATATCGTTTCGGTCCTACAAGGCTAAAAACCAAGCCTTCACATCCATCTTCCCGAACCAGCGTTGCCGTTAAACCTACCCGGCGGACAGCCTGCAGTTCCGCAGCAACTCTGAAAACAGGAGCCGGCAGCATATGAACTTCATCGTAAATGATAAGTCCCCACCGCCGTTTCCGAAAAAGTGAAAAATGGGGATATGGTCCATTTTTATCAGGACGCCACGTAAGAATCTGATATGTTGCGACAGTAACCGGCCGTATAAGTTTGTTTTCACCGGTATATTCTGCTATCTGATCTCTCGATAGAGAAGTTTTATCAATAAGTTCTTCTATCCATTGGTGTACGGCCGATATGTTAGTCGTAATGATAAGCGTGCTCGTTTTAAGCATGTCCATTATAGTCATACCGACGATTGTCTTGCCAGCCCCGCATGGAAGAACGATAGTTCCAAAACCACTTCCCGGTCCTTTATTTCCCACGAGAGCCTCGGATGCTTTTCTCTGATAATCGCGGATTATCAGGGGATTTCCGGATTTTGTATGTTCAGCAAGCGATATATCCAGCGGTTCTCCATCCCGAAGCGGCACATCATCTTTTACCGGCCATCCTATATGCAGCAACGCTTCTTTTATAGTTCCCCGGTCCGTCAAATGAAGTAAAAAACAGTATTTTTTTTCATCATCATCAACGGAAAACTCATTTTCCCCGGGCAAAATATACTCACAGGGGGTCAATAATTTTTGGAGCGTCGGATTAGCCAGAATTTCACGATATACAGGCATCGTTTTTGCAAGCAAATAGAGGTATTCTTCTTTTACGGCGTTGGAATCAGATACTGCAGGTTTCGACAAATCAACAGTATCATCCTCCGTCTCTTTAAAGACTGCGGTAACCTGCAAGGGAACATTTTCGGAAGGAGCAGGAACAAGCCGCAGTTTTCCAAATCTTCCCGCAGTTTCCTTTATCCACATAATAACAGATGAGGGAACTGCGTATCGGGAATAATCAGAAAGAACAGCGACAGCATTCTGGGGCGTAAAACCGGCACTGGCTGCATTCCAAAGAGAAAGAGGAGTAAGTCGATAGGTATGTAAATGTTCAGGAGATCGTTCTAATTCTGCAAAAGGTATAAGTGCTTCCCTGCAGGCATCTGCGCGGGGAGCATGAACATCCAGCAACAGTGTCCTGTCACTCTGAACAATAAGCGGATTATCATTCTGCACAGTATCATATTTTACTGTAATAAACTAAATTCTTCAATGAGTCTTGAAAAACAGATTAAATCCCGCCGGTCCTTTTGTTCCTGATCTGACCCAGGCAAGCGACTGTTTTTTTGATACAGATTCCGATTTTTCGCAATCCAAGGAATCAAGATAGCTGCAAAGCCAGGCCGCAAGCTCTGTATCTTTCCTGTAAATTTCACTTTCATTATCGCAACGTGCTAAAATTATTCTGATAAAATCTTCTTCCGTATAGGTAGCTGCAAAATTTTCTGCAAACGAAGAAAAAGCAGCGGCAGCTGCGGCAGTGAGCAGATCTGAAACCGGAATTCCGGAAGTTTTTAATCCCGTACGTACCGTTTCATATTTTGTCGGGCAGGGTCGCAGTAAAAAAACCAGTTTCCCCGGTTTTTTTACTGTAGAACGTTGAAAAGTATCCCGAAATCGTGTCAGAATTTCATAGCTGATATATAAGAATCCTTTAATAAGAACATCTGCCGTTCGAGTACAGTTTTCCAGTGTAAAATCTTTAAAAAAAACGCTGTAAAGAACCGCATCAAAATACAAAACCGCTTCGTCTATCTGTCCAAAACTGTTTTCGCCCTGAAGAATAAAGGACCGGGCAGAAAGTGAAGAATTTTCATTCCAGTCAAAATACTTTTCCACCTCAGATGAATTTTCCTTTATCTTACCCATATCCGCTGCCATCATCACATTTCTGTTTGCCAACACTACCCCGTCAGCAAAGCTGCTGCAGTCCGGGAACTTTTTACCAGCAATCAACATCGTTTTATTCATGGTAGGTAGTATTATAGCATAGAGAGTTTTTTTTTTCAAAAACTCTTCCCTGAATAATCACATTTACACATCATTTGAGTCTGTGCTATACTCTCTTTCATGAAGCTATGGGTTAAATTTTTAATTGGTCTTATTCTCGGATTTGCGGCAGCATTTATCATACCGATGACTTCGCAGCAAAGCACAGCCGTTCTGAATTTCATTATGCAGATCGTACTACGATTCGGCCGATACATGGTAGTTCCGCTCCTCTTTTTTGCCGTCATGAACAGCACATTCCAGCTTTCACGATCAAAAAATTTTTTAAAGGCAAGCCTCTGGACCATATCGACGATTCTGCTTTCATCACTTCTTCTGACTTTCATCGGAACCATTTCTATAATCTTTATACATCTCCCGCGGATACCTATTTCTGTAGAAAAAGTAACCGCAGTAGACAGTATCGATATAAAAAACATGTTGCTGCAGCTTTTACCGTTTTCTTCGTTTAATGCAATTCAGGAAGGAACATTTCTACTTCCGGCGTTCATCCTTGCGTGTGTCGTTGGAGCAGGCAGCAGCGTTGATCAGACAGCATCAAAACCTGTCATACTTCTGACGGAATCGCTGTATAAACTGTTCTATACGCTTATGGAATTTTTTACCGAACTTTTTTCAATTGGCATGATTGCAGTTTCCTGTTACTGGTTCGTCACCTATCGTGAAATATTCTCAACGGGAATTTTCACACCGTTACTGCTGATGCTGACTGCAGATTTTTTCATCGTTGCTTTCGGTATTTATCCGCTGTTGCTGCACTATATCTGCAAAGACAAACGCCCCTACCGGGTAATTTATGCAAGTATTTCTTCTATTTTGGTTTCGTTTTTTACTTCAGATACCAATCTTACTCTGCAAATCAACATGCGCCATTCAAAAGAAAGTCTCGGCGTTCATGACCAGATAAACGGTTTCGTTCAACCATTATTTTCCATATTTTCCCGGGGCGGATCAGCGCTGATCGTAACGATAAGCTTTATCTTAATCTGGCGTTCCTACTCCAGCCTGAGTATTTCCGTCACTGATATTCTTTGGATCGCAATGACGTCATTCGGACTTTCTTTCCTGCTGAGCGGATTTTCTTCAGGAGGAACATTTATTGCTCTGACGGTCCTGTGTACTTTATACAGCAGAGGTTTTGAATCAGGCTATCTGCTTTTAAAACCAGCAGCAGGAATTATCTGCTCCTTTGCGGCTGCGTTTGATGCTGTTACTGCAATGTACGGAACGTACGCGGTGGGTGTAAAAATGAAAGAAATTCACCATCTGCCGGTCAAAAGTTTTATTTAGGCTACTGCTCAGAAATATACTTTGAAAAATTCTGATCCATAAAAGTTACCGCATCAACCGGTTTTCCGAAAAGAAATCCCTGATATGTATCGGGATTCATAGAATCGAGTTTTTTAACATCGTCGTCTGACTCTATGCCTTCCATACAGACATTCATATCCAGATCGTGAGCCATCTTCGTTATATATTCTATAACTTTATTATCTTTCCCCTGGCCGGAAAGAGCTTTCCTGATAAAACTATAATCAAGTTTAAGCGTATTCGCGTGAATATCCTGAAGATATCGAAGGTTTGAATAGCCGGTACCGAAATCATCAATATCAATTTTTATATGCATCTTTGCAAATGCAACGAGAAGTTTTTGCAAATCATTATTATCAACATACCCGCTTTCCGTTATTTCAAGTACAAGATTGTCCGGATTAACTTTTGATCTGTCCAGCGCCATCTGTACATCAAAAACAATATCGCTTTTCTGAATCTGAATATACGAAAGGTTTACGCTCATCCGGAAATTAGGCATCAGTTCATTCCATTTTCGACATTGTTTAAAAGCAGTAAGCAAAACCCATCGGCCGACCGGTATTATAAGCCCGCTTTCTTCTAGTACCGGAATAAACTCATCTGCGGAAAGCCGGCCAAGGCCGGGACTTGACCACCGCAGAAGTGCTTCAGAACCAATAACTTTAAAGTCAACGATGCGTTCTCCTCCGATCTTGACCTTGCGGGCATCGATTACCGGCTGGTAGAATAATTCGAATCCTTTGAAATTATTTTTTATCGAAATTCTCAACTGTTCCTGAAGGTCCAGTCTGTATAAATGCCGCGCATATTCACCGGCATTAAACAAACTCATATTGTTCTTGCCGCGGGTCTTGGCCATTTTCATCGAGAACTCAAGTTTTTTCAATA
This sequence comes from Treponema sp., assembly GCA_022640795.1. Classification (GTDB taxonomy): domain Bacteria; phylum Spirochaetota; class Spirochaetia; order Treponematales; family Treponemataceae; genus Treponema_D. The sequence continues at coordinate 6,585 of JALCCK010000023.1, read as the reverse complement.
AATCATCAAGACAGCTCCGATCATTAAAAAAAGCAATCGTACTTGCAGAAACGGTAAAGATAATCCTATATTCTGTTTTCTGTTCCGATTCCCGTATCTGCCGTTTAAGTCCGGTATATATATGCTGAGCATCAGAGGCCCTGCCTTCCGAAAGATTCATACAATAGAAACCGTCACTACACCTGTATATAGCCGTCCTTTTGGAAACTGATTTAGCACAGCCCTCATACAGTATCTTTATAATCTGATCACCCTGATCATTACCGTAACGTTCATTTATATCGCCAAGATTATCTATATCGACTTTTAAGATAAAACCGCTGACTTTCCCATCTTTTTTATATATCGTATCGAAATCGGAAAACAGCATAAGTTCCGTCGCACAGCCGGTCAGCTTATCACTATTCGATTTTTTATCTATTTTTTCAACAGTCCCAAGTAACAGGGGATATTTCAAGTTCTTTTTTCTCAGAAAGGTTCCATGGAATCGTATCGATACAATTTCTTTTTCTTTATCGATAAATTTATATTCTTCGATTCCCCGAACCGGTGTTCCTTTTGCAATACTTTTTAAATTTTTACTGAATCTGTCCCGGTCAGAAGTATCCACTATTTTCAATAATTCTGATGTCGCATGAGGAAAAGTAGTCCCCGGCAAACAGAATTCCTTTAGTGCATTTTCGGATATCATCAAAGAATCGGAAACAGAATCCATGAGAAAAACATAGGAATCTGTACAACGTTCGACCATAGAAAAAAAATCCGGAATCTGAGACGCTTCAATCAGGTCAAATTTAGTAACATCAGCCATATGAGCCCCAAAACTTTTTCAATCTGTTATTATTATATCCTAAATAGACTACCTTCGCAATTTTTTCAGTTATTTTATTAGAAATTAAAACTTACTTAAATACAGGCTTCCCCCATTTTTCGTTGTTACTATTTAAATAACCTTCAAGAGATTTCGACGCAATTACGTTCTTGTCCGGTGTAATAAAAACAGCAGCAACGCCGGCCCGGAGATCGGGCATTGTATGGATATACGGGAGACCCGATGCAGTCGTCCGGAATCTTTTTGCAAGGGAATCATCTTCCGCTCCTGAATAAAGCCACATGCCCATACCGTCACTTACCGTCTCCGAAGCGGAATCGGGTACTGCCATTGAAGAAAGTCCCTCTACAAGCTGTAATCCCTTTTCAGCTCCCAATACAAAAATACTTGTTGAAAGTGCATCCGCTAAAATGCTCGACTCACTTATTACCGTCGTCGAATCCAGTCCTGACTCAGCAGGGTATCCCGTCTTCGGATCAATCATGTGATGATACCGTTTATTATCCTGAATAAAAAAACGTTCATAAACACCGCTTGTGACTATCGTCGAATTTCCAAGTGACAAAATTATTGCAGGCGGACCGGCAGGATTTTCCGGATCTTTTATTCCGACATGCCATTTCTCGCCGTCCTTCTTTTTCCCGAACATATAAATATTTCCGCCAAGATCCAGTATGGCACGAGATACATGATTCTTTTTCAATATAAAAACAAGTTCGTCGGCAGCAAACCCTTTTACAATTCCACCAAGATCCAGTTTCATCTGCTTCTCCGGAAGAAAAACGGAACCGGCGGGATTCTTTACGCCTTCGGGAATCTCCGTAGCAGGAGCAAACGAACTCCCCGCTGTTACCTGAATCAATTTCCAGTCAACAAACGGTAAAAGAGCTTTTATTGCCGACGGCTCCGGTACCTGAGCATGGTCGGTATTAATTCCCCAGAGATCAACAAGCGGACCTATAGCGGGATCAAAAGCCCCGTCTGTCTTTTTTGCAAACGCAAGCGCAACCTTTATTACATACAGCACATCGGCAGACACCGCCACCGGATGATCTCCGGCGGCCTTATTGATTAAAGCTATTTGCGAATCAGCTTTTCCTGTACTAAAATCGGCATCGATCTGATAAAGTCTGGAAAATAAACTGTCATATAATTTCTGTGTACCGTCATCAAAAGCGTTTACGGAACAAACCGTATCCATGACCATAGCAGAACGAGGCTCTACAGATTTTTTACAGCTGCTGATCAGCACTACCAGAGCGGCTGCCAGCAGACAAACAAGTTTATTTTTCATGCTCCGTAATCGCTATATGAATTTCCCTGAGTTGAGACTCATCCACTTCGCTCGGACAATCATCCATAGGATTTTGTGCAAAAGTATTCTTCGGAAAGGCAATAACCTCTTTGATCGAATCTTCATGACACATAAGCATTATAAGACGATCAAGGCCGGGAGCTATACCTCCGTGAGGAGGAGCTCCGTATCTGAATGCTTCCGTCAGAAAACCAAATTTTTTATTACCTTCTTCTTCACTGAAACCGACTATTTTGAATATACGTTTTTGCAGATCAGGATGATTAATACGCATTGATCCGGAAGCCAGCTCATACCCATTGAGAACAAGATCGTACAAATCCCCTTTTACACTTCCCGGGTCGCTTTCGAGTGTCGGCCAGTATTTCTTCTGCGGCATGGTAAACATATGATGTTCCGTTTCCCATTTATTTTCGTCTTCATTCCATGCAAACATCGGAAAATCAACAATCCAGACAAAGTGGAATTCATTCGGATCGGCAAGTTTCAGTTCTCTGCCGAGCTGTGTTCTAACAGCGCCCAGTGCCGTACAGGCAACACGGTGCTTATTGTCGGCAACAAACAATATGAGATCTCCCGGTTTTGCCCCGAGTTTTGTACAGATTTCCGCCGATTTACCGGCGAAAAATTTACTGATTCCGCCTTCAAATTTACCGTCGCCCATAACTTTCAGCCACGCAAGGCCTTTCGCTTTATAAATCCTGGCAGTCGCTTCCAGCGCTTCAATCTTTTTGCGGCTATACTGTTCTGCTACTCCTGAGACAACAAGCGCCCGGATACTGCCGCCGTCACGTACTACTGTTTTAAACGCGGAAAAATCACCGGAATCCGCCATAAAATTACCGTTCTGCATCTTCATATCAAAACGAAGATCCGGCTTGTCGGTTCCGTACCAGTCTATTGCGTCGTCAAAAGCGACACGCTCAAATTCAGCAGGAAGTTCAATATCCATCGTTTCTCTGAAAATGTGCTGCATCAACCCTTCGGTCATCGACAGAACTTCTTCCCGATCGGTAAAGCTCAACTCCATATCTATTTGCGTAAATTCCGGCTGCCGGTCGCCGCGTGCATCTTCATCACGATAGCAGCGTGCAATCTGAAAATAACGGTCGAATCCCGCTACCATAAGAAGCTGTTTATATAATTGCGGACTTTGCGGAAGTGCATAAAATTTTCCGGGATGAACACGGGAAGGAACCAAATAATCGCGGGCACCCTCCGGAGTGGATTTGACAAAAGTAGGCGTCTCTATCTCGAGAAATCCTTTGCTGCATAAATACTTCCGGGTCGCCAGCATTACTGCGGACCGCAGAGCGATATGCTGCTGCATGGGAGCCCTGCGTAAGTCGATATACCGGTAGCGCAGCCGGAGGTCATCATTCGGCAGAACTACTGTTCCATCCTTCTGACGAACCTCATCGACCGGGAACGGCAATACCGCACTCGGTGTAAAAATTTCGATATCGGAAACTTCTATTTCGACTTCACCGGTCGGCATATCATGATTTATATTTTTTTCAGTACGAGCAGAAACAGTCCCTTCTACCGCGATACAATACTCATTCTTCAAATCGGACGCTGTCTTCTTTACGGCTGCAGAAGCTTCAGGACCGACAGTAATTTGCGTAATGCCGTACCGGTCCCGCAGCAGGATAAAAAAGATACCGCCCAAATCACGGGCTCGATGGACCCATCCGTTCAATACAACAGTTTTACCAACATCAGACTTGCGTAAATCGCCGCAAGTAACAGTTCTTTTTGTAGATCTCATAGTGGCCGTATTTTATCGCAAATTTTCACGAATGTATAGAAGACCGTAAATCAATACGTTGTACAAGAAAAACAGGGAAACAGGACTTCTCCGTTACGACGATAGACCTTCGGGAGGTTCTTTTATATAATTCAGGAATGTCGATACAAGATGAAATAAAACATAAACTGCAGGATGCAGCAGACAAGGACTATCAGAAATTTTCTGCTCGTCTTGTACCCGGCTGCATGCAAAAACTCGGAGTCCGAATCCCCATACTTCGTCGTTTTGCAAAAGAACTTGCACAGGATGAGAAAAGATATACTGCCTATTTTGCCTATACCATTTCGGGAGCGGCAAAATTTAATGAGGAGATACTTCTTCACGGACTTACACTCGGCTATATAAAAACCGATACGGAAACGCTCCTCAGCCTGGTAAGCCGCTATATTCCGTTAATCACAAACTGGGAACAAAGTGACTGCTGCATGAGTATAAAAGCTCTCGGTAAAAATAAAGAAAGAGTCTGGGAATTTCTTCAGCCGTATTTGGCTTCGGAAAAGACATATTATATCCGGGTCGCCCTTATTCTGATACTATCTTTTTTCATTGAAAAAGAATATCTGCCTGAAATATTTTCAACGCTCGACAGTATCTCTCATCGTAAAAACGGCGAAGATTATTACGTCATGATGGCTGCCGCATGGTGTCTTTCTGTATGCTATGTAAAACTACCGGAACAAACAATGCTGTATCTTCAGCACAACGAACTTGACGACAAAACCTTTAATACGGCTTTACAGAAAATTCGTGAATCATATCGCTGTCCGCAAGCTGCAAAACCGGTATTAAAGGAAATGAAACGAAAACCTGTCTGAAAAATCTGCAGAAAATAGAAAAGCAGGAATTAACATGCTATACTTTCAGCATATAATATAAAGGAGCTTAGTTATGGCAAAAAAGAAATCTACAGACTATTTATACTTACTCGGAATGCTTGTTACCGCAATCGGTTTTTTGCTTCCGATCTTTAAATTGTCTGCATTCGGCAGCAACCTGGTAACGATAAACGGGTTTGATATCGTCGGGAAAGGAAACAGTGCAGTAAAAATTGCGGTCCTTCTTATTTTTATTGGAGCAGTGGCAGGTGTTCTGCTTTCTGCAGCACTCCGCAATAAAGCATACAATCTTGTGGCTCTCATCGTCAGTATTGCAGGCGGACTCTATGTTTTTGCGAATTCCAACGATTTTGGAATCAAGCTGGCGCAGAAATTTCTTTCTGTAGGATTCTATCTGATCATCATAGGATGGATCGTAGCAATTATTGGCTGGCTTTTTTCTTCCAAGAGGTAAATCACTCAAAAATGAAAAAAATAATCTTTCTTCCATTTATATTTTTTATAACTGTAACTCTGGTGACAGCCCAGATACGCGGACAGCCGGGATATGAAAATACGCTCTGGACCGGGATCGGACAGGACCTTGATGCTAAAAACAATGATAACCGGACAGCGTTCCGATGGCAGGGATTCACCGATACCTTCCAGGCCAGAGTAGATGTATCAAATCTTGTCATAGATACCATGCTGCAGTGGAATGCCGACGCTGATTATGATGCAGACGATAATCTTTCCGGCCTTCTGTTCAAATATGAAGACTCCGATGTCAATTTTATCTTTACCCCTTTTGAAAACCTGAATCTCGCCATGGGAACCTATTTAAACTGGAAAGTCGGCCCCGCACCATCTCATGATGCCGACAGCTGGGAATCCGGCTATCATATTGCTCAGGGTGATTTGAAAAGCGGAAATCCCGGAAATGAAAAAGTTACCGGGGCAGCGTACTATCCGAACTATTATGCTATAAAAGCACTGGCTGCACGTTATACCTATAAAGAGCTTCTGCAAATAGGCACCTCAATACCATCCGGTACAAATACTGACGACCTCGTCGCAAATGTCGGTGTAAAACTGACACCTGTTGAACGGCTTGCACTTGGATTTGCATATAACGGGCTTTTCGAAAAAGACGGAGACATATATTTCGGCGGTACGTTCCTCATAACAGATGCCATAAAACTCGACTTTTACAGTGCCTTCGACAATATCGGCGGAAAGTCCGATAACGGTATAACGGCATTCGGAGCAGCTTGTAAATTCAACCTGAAGGCGCTGACACTCAGACCTGAATCCGGCTTTAATTTCTTTGAAGAAAATGATTATACACCGGCATGGTATATAGGAATTAAGGCGGATTATAATCTTACCAGTAAAATGATAATCGGAGCATGGACATCGTATGCATCCGGCAGCCGGGACGAAAGCTGGGATGATTCTTCAGCAAGCAAAAATTACATTGGCGGATATATATTCAACATACGGGCGACGTTTGATTATTTATATGACAGATCAAACAAATTCTCTGCAGCTTTTGAATATGAAACACTCACTTCATATTTAAATACTGACTATAATTTTTCTATGCTCGGATTCTACTGGACTCATCTGTTCTAATATTCCGCAAGCTGCTGCAATACAAAAGGTGCAGAAAAAATCTGTACCTTTTGCATCGTTTCATATCGTGAACAATCTCTGACCGTAAAATTATCCAGCAAGCGGAATTGAGAACATTACTGAGAAAAAATGGCAGATACTTCCGACAAGCACAAACAAATGAAAAACGGAATGT
>JALCCK010000022.1 GCA_022640795.1 Treponema sp. | reverse complement strand
TCTGAAAAAAAAATCCGAATGATTTCAGCAGGTGATAGTGCGCTTGTGCTGGAATTCGGTACCGGCATCAGTGAACAGATAAACCGTCGTATCCGGCTGTTTGTGGAAGAACTTGAATCGGAATTTAATGATGGATTACTTTCCGGGATTGTTGAATGGGTTCCGGCGTTTTGTTCTGTTTCTGTTTACTTTGATCCGCTTGCAATTACCAGGAACAGCATTTGCAGAAAACTGAAACGGATTATAAAGCGGACTGCCGTAGTTGATACAACAGTCAGCGAGCCTGAAACTGGCAGTGAAGTGCTCCATACCGTTCCGGTCTGTTATGAAGACGATTTGGCTCCGGATATGGCAACTGTCTGCAGTCACAGCGGATTGAGCAGGGAACAGGTAATTGCTCTGCACTCATCAAAAGAATATCTCGTTTACATGCTGGGGTTCCTTCCGGGCTTTGTATATCTGGGAGGAATGGACGGGCGTTTGACAACCCCGAGGCTCAATACCCCCAGGCTTAAGATAGCTGCAGGAAGTGTTGGAATAGCCGGCAGTCAGACCGGCATATATCCACTTGATTCGCCCGGCGGCTGGCAGCTTATAGGACGGACACCGATAAAACCGTACGACCCGTTGCGAACACCGCCTGTTTTATTTAAAGCGGGCGACCACATCAGGTTCGAACCGATAACCAGGCAGGATTTCGACCGGCTTTCCGGTATATTTGACAGAAAGCAGCCGGAAGAACGGATTTTATCGCCGGAAGGGGCTTCTGTTTCTGTTATTACTGCAGGCGCGTTAACGACGGTCCAGGACGGCGGCCGGTTCAGGTTCCAGAAAGACGGGTTTACGCCTTCCGGCGTTATGGACCGGATTTCATACCGGCTTGCGAACGCAATTACCGGAAATAAACCTGAAGCCGCAGTTCTTGAAACGACGATGCTGGGACCGAAGTTACGGTTTTTTGAAGATACGTATTTTGCTGTTACCGGTGCGGATCAGCAGCCGACGCTGAACGGTCAGCGAATTCCCCTGTATACGCAGGTTTATGCTCATGCGGGTAGTATTCTTTCACTCGGATTTACGGTAACCGGCTTGCGAAGTTATATTGCTTTTTCCGGCGGTATTAATGTTCCTGTCGTTCTCGGCAGCCGGTCGACCAGTATGCGGTATGGACTGGGTGGATTCAAAGGCCGTGCGCTGGTGACAGGGGATGTTCTGCCGCTTTGTACAGCGGCCGGTATTAACCATACAAAGCCGTTACCTGTTCCGGAGGAGCTGCTCACGGTACCACCCGGTTCTGTCTCCGATGACCGGGGTCCTGTTACGCTCCGAATCATTGCCGGCCCCCAGGACTCTTTTTTCCCTGCGGCAGCTGTCCGCCAGTTTATAAAAAATTACTATATCGTCTCCGGAGAATCCGATCGAATGGGTCTGCGGCTTGCCGGAGCAAAGCTTAAAAGTCGAAACGGAACGGATATAATTTCCGATGGTATAACATACGGCTCTGTTCAAATTTCCTCATCCGGACAGCCGATTATCATGGCAGCGGATCATCAGACGTGCGGCGGATATGCTAAGATTGCGACAGTTATTACCGCGGATATGCCCCGTCTCGGCCAGCTGAAGCCCGGAACAGGCATCAGATTTAAATTTGTTTCATACGGGACAGCTGTTCGTGAACTGAGACGGCAGAAAAAAATCCTTTCTGAATATATTGGAAAACTACAGACATTTGGATAAAAACAGGATGGTAAACCTATGAATAAATATAAAGATATGAATCCGAAAGAAGTGCGTTCGCTGATCCGCTCCGGTGAGATCAACGGACAGACTTCCGGAATGTGTGCCGGTTATGCCCAGGCGAATCTGGTCGTACTCCCCCGGGAATATGCCTATGATTTTCTTTTATTCTGTCAAAGGAATCCTCAGTCCTGTCCGCTGCTTGAAGTTTCCGATGCAGGGAGCCGCCTGCTTACGGAGACAGCACCGGGCGCGGACATCGCAACTGATATACCGAGCTATCGCGTATGGAAAAAAGGGGAGCTTTCCGGCGAATATACAGCCGTCAGCAGTTTCTGGCGGGAAGATCTGGTCAGTTTTATCATCGGCTGCAGTTTTTCATTTGAATCTGAACTCATCGATGCCGGAATCGATGTACGTAATATCAGTATGAACTGTAATGTTCCGATGTATATGACGGATATCGACTGTCATCCTGCAGGCCTTTTCAGTGGAAAGATGGTTGTCAGTATGCGTCCTATTCCGTATAATCGTGTAGCGGATGCAGTGAAAGTTACTGCACGTATGCCTCGCGTTCATGGTGCACCTATTCATATCGGTGACCCCGGACTGATCGGCATACGGAATCTTTCAGAACCGGATTTTGGAGATGCTGTGCCGGTATATGACGGAGAAGTTCCTGTTTTCTGGTGTTGTGGTGTAACGCCGCAATCTGTCGTTATGAATGTGAAACCTTCTTTTTGCATAACACATTCTCCGGGGCATATGCTTATCACCGATATACCGAACGCCGTATTGAAGTTATAAAAGAGGCAGTCGTATGTATTCTATAGATTTAAATTGCGATTTGGGAGAAAGTTTCGGGTCCTGGACAAAGGGTCTGGACGATCAGATTATTCCGCTTATAACTTCTGCAAATGTCGCCTGCGGATTTCATGCATCCGACCCGGATGTTATGGCTCGTACGGTACATATGGCAAAAACGGCCGGAATAGCGGTAGGTGCTCATCCGGGATATCCTGATATACAGGGGTTCGGCCGTCGTGCAATGAAACTTTCACCGGAAGAGGCTAAACATGCTATAATGTATCAGACAGGTGCATTGGCTGCTTTTGCTGCTGCCGAAGGAATAAAGCTTCAGCATGTAAAACCGCACGGCGCACTGTATAATGCTGCCGGCAGTGATTATGAACTTGCCAAAGCAATTGCAGCAGGTATAAAGGCAGTCGATCCGGATCTTATTCTTCTGGGGCTTTCCGGTAGTTGTATGCTGCAGGCTGCAGAGGAATGCGGCCTGCGTTGCGTGCGGGAAGTATTTGCGGACCGTGCATACGAAGAAGACGGTTCTCTCGTTTCACGTGGGAAAAAGGGCGCTATTATTACTGATGAAAATGTGGCCGTCGCTCGTGTTCTGAGAATGATACAGGAGCAGAAGGTCATGACAATAACGGGCACAGATATCCCGATTACTGCAGAAAGTATCTGTGTACACGGAGATAATGATTACGCACTTGCATTTGTAAAAAAAATCCGGGCAGCTCTTGAAAAAGAACAAATCCGTATAAAAGCATTTGGAGCATGAATATGGCGAAAAAAACGAGCTTGTATGAGACACACCTAAAATACGGTGGGAAAATGGTCGATTTTGCCGGCTGGTTACTCCCGATACAGTACGAATCAACGGGGGTCATTGCGGAACATCTGGCAGTTCGACAGAAGTGCGGTCTGTTCGACGTATCTCATATGGGTGAATTTCTCCTTGAAGGGCAAACGGCCTGTAAAAATCTGAATCATCTTATGACAAATGATTTTACCACTATGCCTGTCGGAAGGGCGCGGTACAGTCCGCTCTGTAACGAAAACGGTGGTGTTGTTGATGATCTGATCGTCTACAAGTTTTCGGATGTCCGTTATTTTATCGTAGTCAATGCAGCCAATACGGAAAAAGATTATGCCTGGTTAAAAAAACATCTGCTTCCCGGTCCTGAACTGACGGATGTATCATCGTCTTATTCTCAGATAGCGCTGCAGGGGCCGGCGTCACGGAAGATTCTGGAAACACTTGCTTCTTCTGACCTGATTCCTGAAAAATACTATACCTGTGTGGAAAACGGAACGGTGGCGGGACTTTCATGCATTATTTCTAAGACCGGATATACGGGCGAGGACGGTTTTGAATTCTATCTTCCAAACAATAGTGCAGTGCAGCTTTGGGAAGCTCTTATGAAAGCCGGTTCATCATACGGACTGATTCCCTGCGGACTCGGTGCCCGTGATACGCTGCGTCTTGAAGCGGCAATGCCTCTTTACGGTCATGAAATGGACGATACCGTTTCACCGCTTGAAGCAGGGCTTGGATTTGCCGTTAAAACGGATAAAGCTGATTTTATCGGGAAATCAGCGCTTGGGTTACCTGGCAGACAGACCAGAATCCGTGTCGGTCTTGAGGCTACCGGACGCGGTATATTACGTGAAAAAATGCCGGTTTTTGCGGATGACGGGAAAACCCAACTCGGAATGACGACTTCCGGAACGTTTGCACCGTATCTGAAAAAATCGGTCGCACTTGCACTTCTTTCCGCTGGAGAAGGTGTTTTAGGACGAGATGTCGTAGTCTATGCCCGCGGCAGGGCGGTTGAAGCGCGGATTGTACCACTTCCGTTTTATAAAAAAACAACGGCCCGTACCAAGGGCATATAAATTGAAAGCAGTAGAAAATCTTCAGGGAGGAGAATGACTATGAGCAATCCGGATCACTATAAGTATGTCGAAAGTCACGAGTGGGTTGATTTTGAGAACAAGACGACTGCGCGAGTCGGTATTTCCGACTATGCCCAGCACGAGCTTGGCGACATAGTTTTTGTCAATTTACCGGAGGTTGGGGATAAGGTCACGGCCGGGGAATATTTTGCAGACGTTGAGTCAGTTAAAGCTGTGTCGGATGTTCTTTCCCCGGTTACCGGCACAATCAGTGAGATAAATGAAGATCTTTTGGATCATCCGGATCTTATAAACAGAGACGCCAACGAATCGTGGTTTGTAAAAGTGATAAATATCACCGGAACTTCTACTTTGATGGATTCTGCTGCTTATACCGCTTTTACGGAAAAGAAGGAATAATTAATGGGAACGTATATCGGAACGAGCTCTTCAGAACAGCAGGAGATGCTTAAACGATGCGGATTAAAAAAAATTTCTGACTTATACGCTGATATTCCGGAATCAGTCCGATTAACGGAATCTTTGGATGTTCCGCCGGGGCTTTCTGAACTGGAAGTACATCGTACGCTGCAGCAGATAGCCGGAAAAAATGTCCTGTATCATTCTCTTTTCAGAGGAGCCGGTGCTTATAACCATTATATTCCGGCAATAGTAAAGCAGGTGACTTCAAAAGAAGAATTTGTCACTGCCTATACACCGTATCAGGCTGAGATCAGCCAGGGAATCCTGCAGTCGATTTTTGAATATCAGACAATGATTTGTGCACTGACCGGCCTTGATGTTGCAAATGCATCTGTATACGACGGCGCTACTGCTGCAGCCGAAAGTATTTTTATGTGTCTGGCCCGGGGAAAAACAACGGTACTTGTAGCCGAAACAATTAATCCTGAAGTCCTTTCAGTGATAAAAACGTATTGTTTCGGCCGCAGTGTGAGATTGCAGATGGTCCCCGGAAATGATGGCGCCGTCGATTTGAATCAGTTGAAAGTTATGATGCGTGATGATACTGCCTGTTTCCTTTTTCAGCAGCCTAATTTCTTCGGTATCATAGAAGACGGCGCTGCGATTGCGGAGATCGTACATGGCGGCGGAGCAAAACTCATTGTGGATTGCGATCCGATATCACTCGGAATCCTTCCTGCACCTTCGGAATACGGAGCCGATATAGCGGTCGGTGAGGGACAGCCTCTCGGTCTTCCGCTTTCGTTCGGCGGCCCGTACCTTGGGTTTATGTCTGCAAAACAGGAGTTGCTGCGGAAACTGCCTGGCCGGATAGTCGGAGAAACTGTCGATACGGAGGGCCGCCGCGGGTTTGTCCTTACGCTGCAGGCCCGGGAACAGCACATCAGACGGGAAAAGGCGCTGAGCAACATCTGTTCAAACGAGGCGTTGTGCGCTTTGACAGCCGCCGTATATCTTTCAGCAGTGGGAACTGACGGCTTGAAAACCGTAGCACTTCAGAGCATGTCGAAAGCTGCCTATCTTCAGAAACAGCTTGCTGACTGCGGATTTGTTCCGGTGTATACAAAACCGTATTTTAACGAATTCGTCACCAGCAGCCCGACGGACGTGCAGAGACTTATGGATGATCTTTCGAAAAAAGGAATCCTTGGCGGACTTCCGCTTGCCGGAAATCAAATACTTTGGTGCTGTACAGAAATGAATTCTAAGACTGATATAGATGAATTGATTTCTGTGCTACGCGATGAGGTGCAGCGGTGAAACTTATTTTTGAACGTTCCGTATCCGGAAAAAAATGTACTATTTTCCCCGATTGTGATGTTCCGGTTGTTATGCCGGCACGATGCCGGTCCGAACCGCTGAATTTGCCGGAACTTGGAGAAAACGATATAAGCCGTCATTATACGGCACTTGCAAAAGAAGTTCACGGTGTTAACGACGGCGTTTATCCGCTTGGAAGTTGTACGATGAAGTATAATCCGAAAATTGACGATGAAGCAGCTTCGCTTCGCGGGTTTACCGATATTCATCCGTTACAGGACGACGGACATGTACAGGGCTGTCTTGAAGTTCTTTACAGAACGGAAGACTTTCTATGTAAAATTTGCGGAATGGATGCTGTATCTCTGCAGCCAGCCGCTGGTGCTCACGGCGAATTTACCGGTCTGCTTCTGTTTAAAGCCTATCATTTGAGTCGTGGTGATACGCATCGGACCAAGATTATTATTCCTGATTCTGCTCATGGAACGAATCCTGCCAGTTCGACGATGGCAGGTTTTGAAGTCGTAAATATTCCGTCGGGTGACGATGGGTGTATAGATTGTACTGCGTTAAAGGCTGTTGTCGGCCCTGATACGGCAGGCCTCATGCTTACCAATCCGAATACGCTGGGTCTTTTCGACAGAAATATTACTGCTATCTGTAAAATCGTTCACGATGCCGGTGGTCTGTGCTATTACGATGGTGCCAATCTGAATGCGATTATGGGAATAGCGCGTCCCGGTGATATGGGATTCGATGCTGTTCATGTTAATCTGCACAAAACTTTTGCTACTCCGCACGGTGGGGGAGGACCCGGCAGCGGCCCGGTCGGCTGTAAAGCGTTTCTTGCAGATTTTCTTCCCGGAAAACGGGTTATTGTAAAGGACGGTTCCTATAAGACTGTCAGATCTGCACATTCTGTCGGAGACGTCAGATCGTTTTCCGGTAATTTTCTGGTTATTGTTCGTGCACTGACGTATATGCTGACTCTCGGCCGCGACGGAATCCCCTGTACAGCACAGAATGCAGTGCTGAATGCCAATTATCTCAGATGCTGTCTGGACGCTACATATAAACAGGCTTTTAACCGGCTCTGTATGCATGAGTTTGTCATAACCTGTCTGCCGGAAAAAGAAAAATTCGGAATCTCTGCGCTTGATATTGCAAAAGCACTGCTTGATTACGGAATCCATCCGCCGACAATTTATTTTCCGCTTATCGTAAAGGAAGCTCTTATGTTTGAACCGACGGAAACGGAATCAAAAGCGGCCCTTGATACGCTCGCAGCTGTCCTGATTGAGATACACCGTAAGGCGCTGCAGAACCCGGAATGGATTCACCATGCACCCTACCGGACTACGATTTTCCGTCTCGATGAAGTTACTGCCGCACGCCATCCGAAGATCGTCTATGAACCTGTATTGCATTGAATCACCGGATCTGAATCCGTATCACAACATTGCGCTTGAAGAATATTTGACGGATACGGTTTCTGACGGTGAAGTAATTCTGTATATATGGAGAAACCGGAGGACAGTTGTCGTCGGGAGAAATCAGAACATATTTAATGAATGCCGCTGCTCTCTGCTAAAGGCCGACGGCGGGTTTCCCGCCCGCCGGCTGTCGGGGGGCGGTGCCGTTTATCACGATGAGGGAAACGTCAATTTTTCCTTTATAGCCCGTAATAAACTCTATACGGTAGAAAAACAAACGGCTGTTATTCTTGCTGCAGTCCAGTCTCTTGGCCTTCATGCCGAGAACAGCGGCAGAAATGATCTTACTATCAACGGCCGAAAATTTTCCGGTAATGCTTTTTTCTCAAAAAAACAAGCTTCCTGTCATCACGGGACGTTGCTGTTGAAAACTGATACGGCTTTACTCAAAAAGTACCTGTCTGTTTCGAAGAAAAAATTTGAAGGCAAGGCAGTGTCGTCCGTACAAAGTCGTGTCTGTAATCTTTCCGATTTTGACTGTTTGATTACTCCTGCAAAAATGACCGCCGCGCTTATCACTGCGTTCGGCAGATTATATGGTGGCGACGTTCAACCGTATCCTGCCGGCCGGTTATGTTTACCTGAACTTGAAAAAGCCGAAAAGCGTTTCGGTTCTGATGCATGGATTTATGGCATGAACCGTGTCTTTACCGATTCTTTTGAAAGAAAATTTGCGTGGGGTCTTGTATCGGTGTGTATCAACGTCCGCAGCGGCATAATAGCAGATTGCGTAATTCATACTGATTCCCTTGAAACAGAACTTTTCCCGCTTGCTGCTTCAAAATTGAGTGGCCGGAAATTCAGTTCCGACGAAACGATGCAGGTGTTTTCTGAATTGAACCGGATTGTCGCCGGCCCGCAGAATAAGAAGACTATATTATGCGATATACGTGATATGATTATACATGAACAGAAAATTTCTGCTCTATGAACTTTTAAGAGAGGCTATGTGCAATGAACACGACGGTACTGACTGACTGCGGGAAAACAATGTATGATCTCGTTATCCTGGGGGCAGGTCCTGCCGGGTATCCCGCAGCGTTCAGGGCCGCGGCAAAAGGGAAAAAAGTCGCGGTGATCGAAAAGGACGCTGTTGGCGGTGTATGTCTGAACAGCGGCTGTATTCCGACAAAAACACTGTTGTACTCGTCCGGTCTGTTCCGGAAACTTCATACTACGGCGGGAATCCTCTGTACAAACGCTGAAATGGATATGAATGCTTTGCAGGAACGGCGCCGGGAAGTGATACTTCAGTTGCAACAGGGAATTTTGACACGAATGCAGAAATATGGAATAGCGCTTTTTTATGCAGAAGCGGAAGTAACGTCCGAAAATTCTGTACTCATTCACCTGCAGGAATCCGGAACGGCGATTACGTTGCATGCCGGGCATATTCTCGTTACCGGAGGATCAACTCCGGCAGTTCTTCCAGTTCCTGGCTTCGACGATCCCTCTGTAATGACGAGCTCGACGATTCTTGAAAAACAGACAGTCTTTAAAGATCTTATTATTGTGGGGGGTGGTGTAATCGGTGTTGAATTTGCACAATTTTACAGCGATCTGGGGGTTCCTGTTACGATTCTGGAAGCTGCCCCTCATATTCTGCCGCAGATGGATATTGATATAGCACGGAATCTTACCGCAATTTTGACAAAACGGGGCGTTACCGTAAAATGCGGTGTTATGGTCCAGAAGGCGGTAAAAGCGGCTGACGGGAAATTTACCGTCTTTTATTCCGGTGGTGCTGCAGATTCTGTCACTGCGGAAGGATTGCTTTGCGCTGCCGGTAGAAAATGTCATGCCGAACGTATTTTTTCTGAAGATTTTGTTTCCTGTATAAAAATCTGCAAAGGTATGATTTCTGTTGATGCGAATTCGGAAACATCCGTAAAGGGAATCTATGCTGCCGGTGATATAACTGGCGGCCTTCAACTTGCACATAAAGCGACTGCCGAAGGACTTCATGCTGTCGATGCTATGTTTCCCGATCCTGATCTTACCGAAGGTATGAACTCTTCTTGTTCAGGAGATTTGTCGCTTGTTCCGTCCTGTGTGTATACAGATCCCGAAATCGCCTGCGTCGGTATTTCGCCGGAAGCGGAAAAAAAGAATCGTACAGAGTTGCGCACGCTGAAATCACTGATGAGTACGAACGGAAAGTCGGTTCTGGAAGGAGCCGAACGTGGTTTTATCAAGCTGCTTGTCGACCGGAAGACGGAAAGACTGCTTGGTGCGCGGCTCATGTGCACACATGCAACGGATATACTGCCGCTCCTGGAACTTGCAATAAAACAGAAGATGACAACGAGAGAATTATCTTCAATTATCTATGCACATCCGACAATAGCCGAAGCTGTGGGAGCGGCAGCCGGCTGCTGAGCCGGCTGTTCATAATTGTTCTGAAACGACAGAAAGATCAATATGCTGCTTTATAGATTTTCTTAATATCTTCGAAGTTGAGCGTCTTGAATTGTCCTATTGTGCGGGTCTGCCGGAACGTACATTTTTCGGCAAGTTCCTGTATTTGTGTGTCCGCCATGTCTGCCGAAATTTCGTGTAATGTTGTCGGCATTCCGATTTCTCTGAAAAATTCTTCCATAGCCGAGATGCCTTCGAGTGCCGTTTCTTCGAGCGTTTCATCGTGCTCAGGCAGTATGCCCATGACATCTTCTGCAAGTTTTGCAAATCGGTCTTCGTGTTCTTTATAGACATACCGGGCCCAACTGGCCCACACAGCGGCAAGAGAGGCCCCATGGGGCGTTCCAAACAGTGACGTAATTTCATGTCCCATCTGATGTGTTGCCCAGTCGCCGGCTCCGTTTCCGCACCCGGTGAGCCCGTTATGGGAAAGGCTTCCAGCCCACATTATTTCAGCCCGTGCCGTATAGTCGAGCGGATTTTCTTTCAGAATACAGGCATTATGCATAACCGTTTTCAGGAGACCTTCCGCCAGACTGTCCGTAAGTTCTGAATAGGTTCCGTCCTTTCCGAACCACCGTTCGAGTGTATGCATGATTATATCGGTACAACCGCACATCGTCTGATAGTCCGGCAGCGTTTCTGTAAGTTCCGGATTCATGACTGCAAAACGGCAGCGGCACAGGTCATTACTGTAGCCGCGTTTTATCATCCCTTCCTCATTTGTTATAACGGAAGAATCGCTCATTTCACTTCCTGCTGCTGCTATAGTCAGTACAGTGCCTATAGGCAGACAGGCAGTTGGTTCTGTTTTTTTCAGATAAATATCCCATACGTCCCCTGCAGTGGCAGCACCGTAGGCTATTGCCTTTCCAGAGTCGATAACACTGCCTCCTCCTACTGCAAGGATAAAATCTATTTTTTCTTTTTTACAGAGTTCAATACCTGTTCTTACGAGTGAAAGCCGGGGATTCGGGACTACACCACCGAGTTTTACATAAAAAATTCCCGATTGGGCAAGTGATTTGCAGACTCTGTCCAGCAGGCCTGTTTTCTGTGCACTTTTCCCGCCGAAATGGACAAGAACCCGGGTTCCCCCGAATGCTTTTACCAGTTTACCTGTTTCTGTTTCCGTTTTTTTCCCAAAGACAACTTTTGTTGGCGTAAAATAAGAAAAATCGTTCATATGCGCTCCTATTTTATTATATCATGGACGGGAAACAGGAACAATGCTGTAGTTCATCTGATTTAGCAAAAAAAAATTAAGCGTTGTTGAAAAATATTTGACAGATCCATATTCTGATGATACTATTAACCGTTTAGTAACAGTAAAACAGGAAAGGTGGTTGTATGAAAAAATATAAAAGAATTTTTACGGTCGTGCTTGACTCACTTGGAATCGGGGCCATGCCTGATTCCGAAGACTACGGTGACCGTGATGTTGATACACTTGGACATATTGCTGAATTCCGGGACAAATTCACGATCCCAAATCTTCAGAAGCTCGGAATGGCAAATCTTAAGAAGCTAAAACAGGTTGCACCTGTTGAACATCCGGCAGCGTGTTTTGCGGCACTTCGTGAAACAAGTAACGGGAAAGATACCATGACAGGACATTGGGAAATGATGGGAATTCACACCACGAAGCCATTTATTACCTTTACCGATCATGGATTCCCTCCCGAACTTATACGGGAACTTGAGCAGAAAACGGGACATAAGGTTATCGGAAATAAAGCGTCGAGTGGCACGGAGATTCTGGATGAACTTGCAGAAGAAGAAATCGCGACCGGCCATATGATTGTATATACTTCTGCCGATTCCGTCCTCCAGATTTGCGGGAACGAAGAGACCTTTGGTCTTGAAGAACTATACCGGTGCTGCAAGATTGCCCGTGAAATTACAATGAAGGATGAATGGCGGGTAGGGCGCGTTATCGCCCGTCCGTATATCGGAAAGAAAAAAGGGTCGTTTGTCCGTACGGCAAATCGTCACGATTATGCACTGAAACCGACAGGGCCGACGGTGCTCACTGCACTGAAAGATGCACAGTATGATGTTATTTCTGTCGGTAAAATAAACGATATTTTTGTCGGAGAAGGTATTACAGAATCGAATCGATCGAAAAGTTCCGTTCATGGAATGGAACAGACAATCGAAATTGCGGAACGCAGCTTCAAAGGATTATGTTTTACAAATCTCGTAGACTTTGATGCTCTTTGGGGACATCGCAGAAATCCAGAGGGATATGCCTGTGAGATTGAAAAATTCGACGAAAAGCTCGGTGTTCTCATGACTGTGCTGAACGATGATGATCTGCTGATTATTACCGCTGATCATGGTAATGATCCAACATATACCGGTACTGATCATACGCGCGAAAAAGTTCCGTTTCTTGCGTGGTCACCGTCTTTTACGCACGGCGGTCCGCTTCCGGAAGCCGATACATTTGCTGTAATAGGAGCAACGATAGCTGATAATTTTGGCGTTGAAATGCCGAAGAATACTATCGGTTATTCACTCTTGGATAAATTGTCATAAGCGATAAATAAAAAAAACCGTCGGTCAGTTCCGGCGGTTTTTTGAAATACAGAATAACAGGTACGATCTATTTATTTACCCGTTCCAGATAATCATTGCTTTCCGTGTTAACCATGATTTTTTCATCCTGTTTAATGAACAGCGGGACACGGACCGTAAGACCTGTTTCCGTTTTGATCGGCTTCGTTGCGCCGCTTACGGTATCGCCTTTTACGTAATTTTCACTTTCTGCTACGGTAAAGACCATTTTCTGCGGTACTTTGACATCGATAGCATTGCCTTCCCAGATGACAATCTGATAATCAACATCGTCACGCAGATAATATTTCAAATCCGGATTGAGTGATGTAGGAACTTCAATTTGTTCGAATGTTTCCGTATTCTGGAAAATATAACTGTCAGTATCGGAATATAAAAATTGTGCAGTGATAGTATCGACTACGGCATCTTCAACCATATCAGGTGTTTTAAAAACCTGCTGCGTCAGGACAGAACCGTCTTTAAGATTCTTTAATTTACAACGGGCAAAAGCCGTTCCCTTCCCCGGATTTACAAATTCACGCTCAACAACAAGGTACGGGCAGTTCTTTATTAAGAGAACGGTACCTTTGGCAATTTCGCCACCTCTTATCATATAAAAACCTCACAATGAAATCGAATAAGTTTCTTCTATTATAGACCTTTACCATACAAATGGCAATACGGAAGAGATTTCCGTACGTCCGGTAAGGGCCATGAGCAGCCTGTCGAATCCAAGTGCAACTCCTGAACAATCCGGAAATTTTCTAAACAACTGCCAGTAATTTTTATCGACGGCATGTGGAATTCTCGCGTGTTTCTTTTTGAGTCCGCTTTCCGATTCAAAATATGCTTTAATTTTTTCAGATTGTGTTTCTTCTGTGTAACAGTTGGCAATTTCTATCCCGCCGCAGTAAAGTTCCCAGCGCTGTTTCCAGCGCGGTTGTCCGCCGTTTTTTTCCGGTTTATCTTTTGCAAGACATGCTGACTGTTCCGGATAGTCGGTTAACAGAACAGGTTTGTCGCAGGGGAGCTGCTGTTCGACGCACTGGACAAAAATCAGTTCATACAGGTCATCCCACTGCCATGTATGGAACGGTGCATCAACAGGTTCCGCGATCCCGGCATTCAGAGCCTGTTGTGCAAGCTCTTTTATCTCCTGACATTCTGAAAGTCTGAACCCCGCATATTTTTCGAACGCCTCGTCCATGGTAAGCTGCATGAATGGCGGACGTAGCGTTCTGAATGCATCATGGCCGTTTTCTGGTACCGGCGGAATGAGTTTTTTAAACAGATCTTCAGTAATTGCGATGGAATCTTTATAGTCGGCGTTCATTGTGTAATATTCGAGCATTGTAAATTCCGGATTATGAATTCTTCCGACAGATTCAACATTCCGGTAACATTTTGAAAGCTGAAATACATTGACGGGGTGCTGTGCCAGAATTTTTTTTATGTAAATCTCAGGAGACGGCACAAGATAGAGTGGTCTGATTTTATTTTCCCACGGTTCAACATAGTCGGTTTTAAAGACTTCAAGGCATGTTTCAGGAATCAGGTCAGGACTTAATGCAGGCGTATCAAGTTCAAGATAGTTCTTTTCTATAAAGAAATTACGGACCGCTTGCAGTTTTTGTGCTCTGATTTGCAGCATTTCTATATCCATATTTTTGATTCTAGCAGAATTCGGATAATTATGGTATAGTTGACCCATGCCGCAGCCGAAAATCTTCAGCCTTATCGATAAAGCTATTTTTGATTATAACATGATAGAAAAAAATGACCGGGTTCTTCTCGGCGCATCAGGCGGAAAAGATTCAAACGTACTGCTTGACTATTTTGCGACCCGGCTTAAACGACCGGATTGTTTCTTTTCTCTTACGGCCGCCCATGTTCAGACGGAAATTTCTCCTCCGCTGACGAAAGAACAGCTCAAAGTATATGAAAGCTGGAATATCGACCTGGTGACGATACCGTTTTCCATCCTAGACCGGGTGCAGCCGGGCCGCCGTATGAACTGCTGGTGGTGTTCGACGCAACGTCGTAAAGAGCTGCTTGACTATGCGGTTCAGCATAGATATACAAAGATTGCGTTAGGGCACCATCTGGATGATATACTTGAAACGCTGCTCATGAATATGTTGTACAAACAGGAATTGTCAACAATGCCGCCGAAACTTGCATATAAGAAATTTCCGGTGACCGTCATCAGACCGCTCTGCTATGTGACGGTGGATACGATTACAGAACATGCAGCATCGCGCGGTTATCTTTCGTCATCCTGTACGTGTTCGTATCAGGATAATTCCGGCCGAAAGGAGGCCAGGACCCGTCTTTCTGCACTGACGGACGGTGATCCGTCAAAAAAAGCACATCTCTTTTTTTCACTTCGTAACAGAGATCCCGCATACCTGCCGTAGTCTGTCTGTTGCAATCGAATTACTGCGGATTTGAGGGCCGCTTGCAGTATTTGTACGTAAAACGTGCTCCTGCATAACGACCGACAAAACGGCTTGCAGCAGCCTTGAATTTCCATTTGAAAGCCATAATCGCCGTGTGTTTTCCCCTTTCAGCACGATGCAGGCAGTGTGCCGCAACTTTATCCGCCGGCAGACCGTGCAGAACTTCTGTCCTGGCGCCGTTTGAAGCAACCTGTGCGAATTCCGTGTTTACCGGTCCGGGGCAGAGTGCGCAGATTCTGATTCCCCGGTCAGCTGTTTCTGCGGCAAGAGCGAGTGAAAAACTCAGTACGTACGATTTCGTCGCACCGTAAACGGCAAAATTTCCAAGCGGCAGAAAAGATGCAAGACTTGCGATGTTTATGATAATGGAATTTTGCTGCATATACGGGAGCGTATAGCCGCACAGTGCAGTCAGCGTAACGCAGTTCAGCTCGATCATATCAAGTTCTCTGTCAAGATCAGTTGATTCGAACGTCCCGTACGTTCCGAATCCTGCACCGTTAATCAGCATTCGTATCGTTATGCCGCCGGCAGCAGCAGTTTTTTTTATGAGGTCTCCAACCGCTTTTGCACCGCTGCTTCCCGAAATGTCCAGGGCAAGTATCCGCAGAACCGGAAAATCCTGTTCGCTTCCCGTCGCTTTTAGTTCCCCCGTTAGTTCTTCCAGTTTGTCTTTGCGACGTGCAATAAGCCACAGTTCGTCGACCGTTCCTTTTTTAAAAAGCAGCCGCACAAATTCTTTTCCGATACCGGAACTTGCGCCGGTTACAATGCTGATTGTCTTCATGTTTTGCAGTATAAGCGAACAACGGATAAAAAACTAGTCTGCGTCGTCAACTCATAGAATTTATCCGATAAGATTGACGGAACCCTTTTGTTTTGTATAATACTACTATGAAGTTTGTTTTTGCCGGGAAAATTACCCGTGCTTTGTTTCTGCCGGTTTTGTGTGCCAGCTGCCTGTCCGTTTTTTCCTGCAATGATGAACGAAAACTGCTGAGAAAGGAACTGCGGCAGAGAATATCTGCTGAAAAGACGTGTTCATATGTAACTGCAGAACAAAAACGTATTGACAGTGCTGTCATAGACTGGCTGGCAACGGTCCCTGCTGAACAGCGGTATGCGCAGCTTTTTCTGGTTAATCTTGCAGGAAATGAAAAATTTTATCCCGTCGAATACACCGGAGAGCGTAAAAGCGGAATCAGGTCTCCGCTTATTCCGGGAGGCTATATTTTCTTTTCCTATAATTTAGCTGATTCACCAGATAAAATTGTAGCCTTTACCGATTCGATACGGACATTCTGTATACAGAATAGTTGTATTCCGCCATATCTTTCGCTTGACCAGGAAGGCGGTTTTGTTCAACGTCTGCAGGGAATAGCCGGCCCGCTTCCTGCCCAGAACAGGGTTGCGGAATGTCTTACGCAGCCGCAGGCATACCGTCTTTATTCGCTTCAGGCCGTTCAGATGAAGGCATTAGGGTTTTCTCTGAACCTTGCGCCTGTAGCAGAACCGTTGTCTCCGTTGAACAGCAACTTCCTTGCAGACCGGAGTTTTGGAACAGGCAAAGCTGCTGAATTGTATGGTGCCGCAGCAGTAAACGGATTTGAAAATAATGGTGTTGCTGCTGTTCTGAAACATTTTCCGGGAAATACCAATACCGATCCGCATACCGGTCTTCCTGAAATTAATATTTCGGATAAAGAGCTCGATGAATTGATGGCTCCTTTTTTTCGGCTTGTTCGGTACCGTCCTTCTGGTATTCTTATGTCTCTGGCCAGGACAGCAGCACATGATTCCGAAAAACCGTCCTGTCTTTCTTACTATTGGGTTACACAGATTGTGCGAAATAAAATGAATTTTGACGGTTTGATTATTTCGGATGATATATTTATGGGTGCACTTGCAGACAACGGATTTGACAGCGAAACTGCCGGAATTATGGCGGTTCAGGCCGGTGTCAACTGCATCATGATTTCAGAGAAACGATTTGCCGCTCAGGAACAGGTACTCATAAAAAGAGCCGATGCTGATAAGAATTTTGCTGCAAAACTTGAAGATTCCGTACGGCGAATTATCATCTGGAAAATACAGAACGGTATTCTCCGCGTTGAAAACGATAATGGCCGTATTGAGATTTTGCCGGCTCCGGTTGAATCAGATTCGGCTCGTTTGGATACATTCAAGGCGGCAAAGGAAGAAAACCGTGAACTGTATCGGGAATATTTTACAGGGAACTGACGATGAAACGAAAAAAAACAAAAGATACCGGTTTTGTTCCGGAAAAACTGAAGGGAGCAGAAGGGTTTGAAACATATTATCACACGCTTTTCGGCGAGCGCTGGCCTGTTTTACAGAACGCGCTGCTTGAAAAAAATCCCTATGCCGAATGGAATGCCGGCGGTCAGGAATCTTATTTTCTTGACACGGGGAGTGTGCTTGCTGCGCTGATGCTTCCGCTTGCCGGAGCAAAAAAAATTCTTGATCTGTGTGCTGCTCCCGGCGGGAAGACGCTTATACTTGCTTCCAGAATGGATACAGATGCAGAATTGACCGCAAATGAGCGTTCGCCTGCCAGAAAGCAGCGACTTGTACATGTCTGCGATCAGTCTCTTGACCGGTCGACACGCGGGCGGGTTGCCGTAGTCTGTAGCGACGGAGCCAGATGGTGCTGTACGCACGGAGAGGTTTTTGACAGAATATTACTTGATGTTCCGTGTTCTTCGGAGCGGCATGTACTTTCCGATTCGAAATATTTGCGGCAATGGTCTCCGTCACGTATAAAATCGTTGACGTTACAGCAGTGGGCACTCGTTTCTTCGGCCTTCAGAATGCTTGTTCCCGGCGGATATCTATTGTATTCAACGTGTGCTCTTAATCCTCTGGAGAATGATGGAATTATGGAACGTGTTTTTAAGAAATTTGATACTGCCGAATCAGGCTTTTCCCGTGATTTTAAATTGCCTGCGGTGATACCCGATTCCCTGCAGTCATTCTGTTCAGGTATCCTGCCGGGAGCTGAGAAAAAAAAATTCGGTTACCACGTAGTTCCTGATGTGCAGGGAGGTGCCGGCCCACTATACTTTTCACTAATCAGAAAAAAGATGGTGAATATTCCCTGAAACATAGACAAGTATTTTTTTATTGATTACAATTAATAATAGAAATAAACAGGAAGAGATGTTTTCATCCTTTTAGTAAGGAAGGTTTCTGCAATTGATTGCTAAAACACGAGAAGAGAAATTACAACGTATTATTCAAATTGAAAAGAAGCTTGGAGAAATTCAGGATGTTGACGTTTTACTCGAGCGATTGCTTACTGAAGCCCGTCATATAGTCAGTGCCGATGCCGGGTCTATTTATATAACGGAAGATGATAAACTGCGGATAAAATATGCGCAGAATGATACTAATTTGAAAAAACTTGCCCCCGGATCAAAGTCTCCGTATATTTCGTTTTCATTTCCCATAAATGAAAAATCCATCAGCGGATATGTCGCAAAAACAATGGAACCGTTGAATATTCCGGATGTTTATACTATTTCTTCGGAAGCTCCCTACAAATTTGATAAACGTACTGATGAAAAAACTCAGTATCATACGGAGTCGATGTTTACGCTGCCGTTGAAAACTGCTTCCAATCGTCTGCTCGGCGTGCTGCAGATTATCAATGCGAAGGACAGTAAGGGCTATGTTACAGGTTTTGATAAAGATGCGGAGCTGTTTATTACACATTTTGCTTCGAATGCTACGCAGGCACTTGAACATGCCTATCTGACAAGTAATATGATAAAGCGAATGTTAAAAATGGCAGAATTCAGAGATCCCAAAGAAACGAGTCCTCATGTTGAGCGCGTTTCAAATTTTGCGCTTGAGATTTATGACCGTTATGCATTTAATCATACTGTCTCAGATGAGGAACGTCATAAATTTCGGGACCGGCTGAAAATTGCGGCAAAATGCCACGATGTCGGGAAGGTAGGGATTTCAGACGTAGTATTAAAGAAAACATATCCACGCTTTTCTGCAGAGGAACGGGCTGTCATGCAGGGGCACACGTGTATTGGTGCCAACCTGTTTGAACCTGCAGAGGATCCTCTTGATGCTATGTCAAGAAATGTTGCTCTCTATCATCACGAATTCTGGAACGGTGATAGCAGGGGATATCCGGGACGGATGGATTATAAGATGTATGAAATAGGAACTCCTGTTAAAAAAGGACTTCCGCTGAAAGGAAAAGAAATCCCTCTGGAGGCCAGAATTGTTGCAGTAGCAGATGTCTTTGATGCCTTGAGCCACAAGCGATGCTATAAAGATGCGTGGACAAGTAATGATGCGTTTACGGAGATCGAATCGCTTTCCGGTAAGCAATTTGATCCTGAAGTTGTTAGTGCTTTTTTACAGGTGAAGGACCGCATCAGTGCGATACAGAATGCTTATAAAGATGACTAGCAGTCGTATACTAGTGATGTGCAGCTTGTATAAGCTCATGAATCTTTTTATCAAAGGAATTGGCGAATTCCATAAAATCTTTTTGACTGTATATTTTTTTCTTGCTTCCCCCGAGTCCCAGCTGGGCCAGCTGCAGTGAAAAATTTCGTTCAGAAAGTCTTTCTTTTATATTTTCAGATGAAAAAAAAGTACCGCGATCATTCATTACGGTAATTTTTTTTTCAACAAGACGGGATGCCAGTGGAATATCCCTCGTGATGACAATATCATTCCCGGCTGCCTGTTCGACAATGTAATCATCTGCAGATCCTTTCTCTTTTGTACAGAGCGCCATCGTAAAGAACGTAGTCGATATTACCGGCGGGATATTTCTGTTTGCAGCAAAAATAATTGGTAAATTTAGTTTCTGCGAGTAGATAACCAGGTAATCTCTGACTTTTTTAGGACATGAATCTGCATCAAGCAGGATTCTCGGCAAATTCATCCAAGTGCCTTGTCTATCTTAGCAATCATGTCTGCCGTAAGCCGTTCCAGTTCCTGGTCTTCAAAGGAATTATCTGATGTATTTTTATTTTTTGCATTTTTTAATTTTTCTTTATACAGTTCATCGCAGATCAATATTCCACTCAGTATTGAAATTTTAAGAGGTTCTTTGAGCCCTCCCTTATTTTCAATTCCTTCCACCATCTGCTTATAATATCCCATAAGCTTGTGCAGATAATCAGTATCTTCTGCAGCCTGGATTGCAAATGAAGTTCCTAAAATATCTATCTGGAGCTTTCCCATAAGCGGCCTTTAATGTGACTGGCTAAAAGATATCGAACTGTCCGTCGTTCTCAGGTGTAGCCGACGGGGTTTCAGAATTTCCAAAGAGTGGCTGGTCTTCTCCGGATGAAAAATCGTTATCTTTCTTCTCATTTTTCGGAGATACAATTGTTTGTTCTTTTTTCTGAACTGACTGTATCGATTCTTCCTGCCGGTTGCCACCGGAAACAGTCTGGTGTTCTGTTTTTAAATTTTCCGAGAGATTATCTGAAGTTGTTTTTTGAATAGCGGCGGAGACTCCCGCCGAAGGATCAGCTCCCAAAACTGAATTCTCTATTGAATTCAGTTTATCGAGAGCCTTTAAAATGCCTTCCTCGATCTTGGTTTCATCCGCCTGAAAAGAAGAAATTTGCTCCGTTTTTGCAGAAAGCGCGTTTGTGAGCTCTGCACATTTTCTACGCAAAGCATCGTTTTCTGTTTTTAGCTGTGAAATTTTGTTTACAGCGATTTCCACTTTTTTTTGCAGAAGAAGAACCTGATCGAGTGAAATCATCTTAATTATGCCTTCAGTGCTTTTTTAGCTGTTTCGACAACGGCTTTGAAAGCGGCCGGATCTTCGATAGCCATATTAGACAAAGCTTTCCGATTAAGCTTTACACCGGCTTTTGTCAGACCGTTAATAAAACATGAATAGGAAATTCCTTCATCTCTGACTGCAGCGTTGATACGGGCAATCCAGAGTGACCGGAAATTACTTTTTTTGTCATGCCGATCTACATATGCATGATCCAGAGATTTTGTTACGGCGTCTTTTGCAGCTTTAAAATTTGTTGACCGCCGGCCGCGGAATCCCTTTGCCAGCTTAAGAATTTTCGCGCGACGATTATTTCGTTTTGTTCCATCTATTGCTCTTGACATCTGTTATACCTCATTAACCGTAGGGAAGCATCTGTTTACGTACACGACGTGCCGATGCTTCAGCCAGTATTCCGCTTTCACGAAGCTGTCTTTTTCGTTTCGGTGAACGTTTCGTTAAAATATGACGAAGATTCATTTTCTTGTACTTGACTTTACCGGTGCCAGTCAGTGAATACCGTTTGGCAGCGGATTTTTTTGTCTTCATTTTAGGCATATCTTTTACCTCATTAATTTTTGACTTTAGCCGAAATTGTCATAGACATAAAACGACCTTCCATGGCCGCCGGTTTTTCTATGACATAAGCAGACGTCAGTCTCTTCAACACTTCCTGCAGTACCCCGTAACCGAGTTCCGTATGGGCAAGTTCACGACCTCTGAATCTGATTGTAACCTTAACCTTGTTTCCCTCGTCGAGAAATTCCTGCACATGTTTTGCCTTTGTATCAAGATCTCCGGAGCCTATTTTCGGCTGCATGCGGATTTCCTTGAGTTTCAGTAATTTTTGATTTCGTTTGGAGTCACGGAGCTTCTTCTCCTGTTCGAAACGGTATTTACCGAAGTCAAGTATCTTGCAAACAGGCGGTTTAGCCGTTGGAGCTACTTCAACAAGGTCGAGCTCTTGCTCTTTAGCCATCCTGAGAGCTTCCAGTGTCGGAACAATTCCTTTCTGATTACCCTCACTGTCTATCAATCTGATCTCTCGTACACGGATTTGTTCATTAATCCGTAATCCCTTATTGTCTGCCAACGATCCCCCTTGTGTTTGAATAAAAACACATACATGTAAAGCGTATTTCTTATTATATCAGAGATTGAATACACGTGTCCAGTGATTTAGGGGAAAAACAGCAGTTCCCGCTTTCTTTTGTTACGGAAGAGGGGCTTGTAACAGAACTGTGTTCGTGGTAATTTTACATCATGGAGTTTTTTTTATATATTTTAATGCCGCTTGTTTGTCTTTTCTATTATATACATGATAAACGAAGAATTGTCTACCTGCCGGTAACGATTCTGTCTCTTGTTTTTTCTGCTGTTTTCTGCGGATTGAAAGCTTTTTTTTCTTTCTCCTATAGAATTGCACCGGATAATTTCTTTCGTAATTATGCATTCTTTTTCCTGTCAGAAAGTTTCATTCCCGTTGTAGTCATTACCGGTCTGCTTCTGGGACTTTCCAGAGATTCTTTGCACTATAGAGTTTCCGCCTTTTTTGCAGCAGCACTGCCGTATTATGCAATTTGCATACCGTATCGTGTCTTATCAGCGGCTGTACCGTATCCGTTTTTCGGCCTTTTTATAAAACCTCTTTTATATCTTTCAATGGTTGTCGCGTACAGTATTATACTTGAGCTGCTGTATGGTTCAGCTAGAACCGGTAAACGGAAACAGGTTCTTTTTTCTGTTCTCGGTCTTATTTTTGTACTTTGCCTGCCGGCCTTTGTTGAAACGCTTTGGTTTTCGGGGAAATTCTTCGTTTTACAGATCGTTATCTTCTGCATATACGAAGGGGGCGTTGTCGAACTCTGTTGTTTAAAAAAGAATAAGACGATGAAAGAAGTGCTTGAATATCTGATGAGTATACGGTTTGTCGTTCGTGGAAAGTAACGTTACAAGTATATGTTTTTCCATTTCGATAAAACAGAGAAAAGGCCGTCTGAGAAATCAGACGGCCTTTTCGTTATACAGGCACGGGGTTAGTCGAGTGCATGTCCGGCAGATCCCAGAACTTCAATGTTTTTATGCATATACATTTTTTTCAGTTCATCGCGGGCCGGGCCGAGATATTTTCGGGGATCAAATTCTTCAGGATGTTCTGAAAGAACTTTTCTTATTGCAGCGGTCATTGCAAGGCGACCATCGGAATCGATGTTTATCTTGCATACGGCTGATTTTGCTGCTTTCCGCAGCTGTTCTTCGGGAATTCCTACAGAATCAGGAATTTTCCCGCCGTATTTTTCGATTTCTTTTACGTACTGTACAGGAACTGAAGAAGAGCCGTGCAGTACGATTGGGAATCCCGGAAGTTTTTCTTCTACGCCTTCAAGAACATCGAATGCCAGCGGCGGTGGAATAAGTACTCCGTCAGCCGTACGGGTACACTGCTCCGGTGTAAATTTACATCGCCCGTGGCTGGTTCCGATTGAAATTGCAAGCGAATCTACTCCTGTTTTTCCAACGAAATCCTGTACTTCTTCGGGCTTCGTATAGTGGCTTTCCGCAGCAACGACTTCGTCTTCAACACCGGCCAGAACGCCGAGTTCTCCTTCGACGGTTACGTAATCTTTCTGGGAATGGGCAAAATCACATACTTTTTTTGTAAGAGCGACATTTTCATCGTACGGAAGTGCAGAACCGTCGATCATTACAGAAGAGAAGCCGTTCTCGATGCAGTCGACGCAGAGATCGTACGAGCTGCCGTGATCGAGATGCAGCACAACCGGAATATCGCATCCGAGTTCGTGGGCATATTCTATTGCGCCCCGTGCCATGTTGCGGAGAAAATATTTATCCGCATAGTTGCGGGCGCCGTTCGATACCTGCAGAATGACCGGTGATTTAGTTTCGACGCATGCCTGAATAATGGCCTGCAGCTGTTCCATGTTGTTGAAGTTATATGCGGGAAGTGCATAATGACCCGCCATTGCCTTCTTGAAGAGTTCTTTTGTGTTAACAAGTCCGATTTCTTTGTAACTTACCATATTAGCTCCTATAAAAAATCTACTGGTATCGTACGCCAAACATCATATTTATTCAAGCAAAAAAGACGGTAAACACGGCAAAAGAGTTTGACAAAGAAAGGCACAGCAAATATAATTATAAAAGCATTTATATATACAGCATAAATGTACGATAATGAAATAAGGTACTTCTGTGGATTTTCGGAAGTATAGAAAGTTTCAAGGAGTTATTAATGAAAAAAGGCTTGTTGGTCTTTATTAATCTTGCATTGATCGGGATGCTATGCGTTCCAGCATTCAGCCAGGCCGATACAAAGAGCGTAGAGACTGTTGTTGTGGACAACTTTGATACCCCGGATAAAATGGACTGGACATGGAAGGCCCAGGCCAGCAGATTCGTAGCAGAGGGTTACCCTAAACTTGGCTATTTCAAGGGAATTCCTTCACCGCTTATTCCTATGATGGAAGGTGATACCAGCGGAGCTCAGGTGCTTGGTGTAAAAACAGCTTTTAATCGTAAGGGAGATAACTGGTTTGAAATTTACCCTGCTAAAGGGGATACTCCCTATGAAATTCCTCTGAAAGGGACTGTCACTCAGCTTGATTTCTGGGTGTGGGGTTCGAATTACAAATACTTCCTCGAAGCTATGGTCAGAGATGCAGACGGTTCTGTACATGTGCTGCCTGCTGTCAGTCTGATGTTTCATGGATGGAAAAATATTACTATTAAAATCCCGGGAAATATACGTCAGAGATCACGGCAGCGTTCTGGTCCTGAGAATATGTCCTTTGTCGGGTTCCGTATAAGATCTGATGCAGCAGAGTACGTTGATGATTTTCAGATTTTTTTAGACAGACTTGAATATACGACGAATGCTATATCTCTTTTCTATGATGGCTATGCGCTGGAGAATGCTGATTTTGGAGATAATGCTGCAGGAACTTCGAAAACAACAGGTGAGGGGTCAAACTAATGAAGAAGATTGTTGTTACAGTACTGGCTGTGTTTTCAGCCGCTTTTGTTTTTGCACAGATGGATGCACAGGGCAATTCAAGCCTTACGGAACCAGATCCTACTGTTATCGGACGGGATTCTGCAAAAGAAGCTCTCCGGGAAATTTCTGTTGATAAATTTGAACGGGAAGGTTCATGGAACGTTTATATGTCCCCTGACGCCGGTGTTATCACCGGACGTCTTTTTGACGGGTCTCCCGCGGGAAAAGAACCGCTGAAAGATAGCGGAACTTCACAGCAGGGAACTGAAAATTCGGGTGAAGAAGCTGATACGCATGTTCTCGGTATAAAAGCTGAATTTTTTCGTCGTGGCGTAAATTCGATATATATCCGGGCTGCACGTCCGCTCCCTATAGAAGGAGTAACAAAAACTGTTTCTGTGTGGGCTGCCGGCAGAAACCAGAACCATTCCTTATATCTTCTTGTTGAAGATTATTTCGGAAATGATTTTGAACTCTATATGGGGTCGCTGGAATTCAGCGGCTGGAAGAAACTGACCGTTGCTGTTCCTCCGACTCCTGACGGAGAACATGGAATTGTTCAGCAGAGTGTCTATCATGGAGATCGTCCGGGCTTACGGATTATCGGATTCAGAATTGATTGCAATCCCGCGATTGCAATCGGCAAATTCTATGTTTATTTTGATGATCTTCGTGCCGTAACCGATCTGTACGATCTTGAAAACCGTGATGCGGATGATATGCTTGATAACTGGTAAACTGTTAGAATAACGTATGTACGGGGCAGCCTTTTAACGGCTGCCTTTTTTTTATTTATGTGCAGACCGGTGGGAAAGAATACAGAGACAAAATTAAAGAACGTATACGATTTTTCACAGTATTTGTTTCAAACTATCCGAAAGCTTGTTTTAAACCGTTCTATGCCTTGTTTCAAACTATTCGCAGTCTGCCGCGGGAACAAAACAAGGTTGATTTGAAACCTTCCGTACGTTGCCGTAATTCCAACGGCAATACTGCCGCGAAAGTCTTCGTAAGCTTCCGTGACTCTCATGACAGTACTACCGTGAGTCTCCTGATAGACTTAGAATGTTTTGCTGGCAGTACGATGAAGATTCTCAAACTAGTACATACAGATCTTTACGATAGTATGACAACGATTCTCAAACTAGTACTGTCTCCCCGACGCGGGATCAAAAGGAATATATCTGGCAAACGTACGGACATGAAATATAAGTTCGGGAACCTGATTTATAGGCTAAGTTCGGACTACCCCTTTGGCGGACGTTTATGATTTTACAAAGTCATCTTTATTCTGCAATTTTGTAATAGTGTGAACGATTATATATCCCGTTTTGCTGTATTATGTTCATTCTATAGAGTACCCATATAATCAGATTAACGTTGGCAACGACACGTGCCGGCAGTTTTTTTTCCTTTTTCAGTTCAGCGGCAAGTGTTTTTGCGCAGAAATTCTGCCGGATTTGTTCAGGAATAAGACTGATGTAATCGGCCTGCGTTCTGAAAAAATATGATTTTCCTACTTCCTCAAGGGTTTTGTCGTATTTATACCAGTTTTTAAGAAACGTACGGCTTTTATTTTTTACCTGAACGGGTTTCCCGGTGTCAATCCGTTTTTCACAGAGCGTTACCTCAGGTACTTCGAGGGTAAACTTTGTATTCAGCAAAAGCGGATAAATCCCTGTCAATTCTCTGAAAAGATCGTAAATACAGTATTTTTTGGGACTTTTCCGGCGCTGTACGAGTTTTCCGTCGGGTGTATAGGTTTCTATATATTTTTTTACGGCGAGCGGATAGACGACTGTAATGCTGTACCCGAGCGCAAGAAGCCCTTTGACTTTTGCCGTCAGTTTTGAAAGATTCGCGGTCTGTATTTCTATTATTTCCTTATTATCAGAAAGAATATCACAGATCCATTTTCCTGCTGGAACTTCCGTTTTGAACCCGTCGTTCAGTGAATAAATTTGTTTTAATTCCCTGTGCAGAGAACTTTCGTTTTCTATATTTATCATCTTACTATACAAGTATATACATAAAATGCCGGTTCCGGCATATTTTTTTTATTTATCGGCAGATTTTACGTTGACATTATAAATCACTGGGCTAAAATATACATTAAGTGGGAAATAGTGGGTATAAGTGGTAAATAGTGGTATGAATTTGCTGACGGGAGAATATCGCAATACGCTCGATGAAAAAGGCCGCATCCTTTTTCCGGCAAAGTTACGGAACGAACTGACAGATAATATTCTCATCGTTACACAGGCTCTTGATCATTGTTTATGGCTTTTTACTCCGGGGGAATGGCAAAATCTTTCGTCAAAGATTATGGAGTCGGCTTCTCCTTTTAATATGAAGAACCGGCTTGTATTGCGCCGGCTCATAGCTCCTGCTCAGGAACTCGAATTTGACAGGAGCGGAAGAATTTCTATCCCTCAAAGTCTGAGAGAATACGCATCGCTTGACAAAGACTGTATATTACTAGGCATCAACAAGTATATCGAATTATGGGATTCGGCAAGCTATAAGACGTATCTGGAAGAAAGTGACAAATCATTCCGTGAGGCAGCGGAGGATTTAAGCACCATCAGTTTTTAAAAATGTGTAAGCGAAAAGGTTTTCACATTGTAAAAATGCGTGATACGAGGATACATTTTGCAAATACTTCATAAACCAGTTTTGTTGCAGGAATGTCTGCATTATTTAAATCCTGAAGACGGAATCTGCGGGGGGAATGAATTTATGATTGATTCCACCCTGGGAGAAGGTGGGCATTCAGAGGCATTCCTTACAAAATATACGTCCCTGAATATTATGGGACTCGACGCCGATGCCTCCATTCAGTCACAGGCAAAACAACGTCTTGCGGGATTCGGCTCCCGTATGAGTTTTTTCAACGGGTGGTTTAATGATTTCTACCGGAATTATCCGGACGGGCTTCCGCACCCTGATATTATTCTCTTTGATCTTGGAATTTCCGTTTATCATTACGAAAAAAGCGGCAGAGGATTTTCATTCCGATACGATGAGCCGCTTGATATGCGATTGAATTCGCTTGAATCAAAAAGTGCTGCAGATATCGTAAACACAATGGATGAAGAATCCTTGGCTGATTTGATATATCGATACGGAGAAGAACGGTATAGCCGCCGTATAGCAAAAGCTGTCGTTACCGCGCGTTGCGGAGAGCGTATTGTTTCTTCAAAAGCTCTTGCCGATATTATTTATGATGCGGTGCCTTCAAAATACCGGCACGGCCAGATTCATCCGGCAACGAGAACTTTTCAGGCACTGCGTATTGCGGTTAATAGTGAATTACAACGGCTTCCTCAGGCTCTGCAGGATGCATTTTCCGTTTTGAATAATAATGGGAAGATGGGGGTTATAACATTCCATTCGTTGGAAGACCGGATTGTAAAAAACTATTTCAGAAATCTGGGAAAGAGATGTGTCTGTCCGCCGGAATATCCGAAGTGCGTGTGTGGCGGAGAACCGTGTGCAGAAATCCTTACCCGCAAACCGGTTCTTCCTTCCGAGGAAGAAATACAGCACAATTCACCGTCCAGAAGTGCAAAATTGCGGGTTGTGCGAAAATTAAAAGATGCTTCTGTACGGGACCATTTGCATATTGCCGGAAAAGGATTGTAATAATGAAAAAAAATTCTGCGTTCAAAACTATTTTTGTTTGTTTTATTGCTGCACTGATACCGGCTCTTCTTTTGTTGAACGGCATACAGTCGCGGAGATATACAAAACTCGAAAATCAGGTCCATGGGCTTGAAAAAAAACAGCGGGAACTCGTAGAAAAGAATAAACAGCTTATAACTGAAATAAGTATACTTTCCAGTTCCGATCGTATAGAAAAACTGGCCGGAGATGGATTGAAAATGCACAAAGCAGAAAGTAGTGATATTGTTCGGGTTGAAGTTGACGGAGGAAAGCGTGAGCAGTGAAAATTTTGTGACGACCTTGCTTTCTGTCTCTGAACTTTTTCAGGCTGTACAAGGCGAACGTATTCCACAACAAAAAAATTGTACAGAGTTTTCATTTACATCCGTTGCGACTGACAGTAGGAAAGTTGTTCAAAAGAGTCTTTTTATTCCGCTGCTGGGGCAGACACAGGATGGACATAGCTACATACCGCAGGCTTTGAAAAAAGGCGCTTCCGTAGTACTTATCAATCGTAATTATTATAGAGCCCATACCGAAGAACTGAGAGCGATAGCGGGTGCTCATACCAACGTCTGGTTTATTATCGTTGAGAACACCCTGCATGCTTTACAGGCTGCTGCTGCTGCGTATGTCGCTAAATTCCCCTCTTTGATCAGAATCGGAATTACGGGGTCTAGTGGAAAAACGACAACAAAAGAAATTGCAGCAGCTGTTCTGTCTTCGATGTATACAGTTATCACAAATGAAGGAAATTTGAATTCTGAAACAGGACTTCCGCTTTCTGTGTTCAATATTCGTCCTGAACATGAAATCGGGATCTTTGAAATGGGCATGAACCGAAAAAACGAAATAGGGGAAATTGCAGCGGTCCTAAAACCGGAGTATGCCCTCGTTACAAATATCGGCACTGCACATATTGGTCTGCTCGGGAGCAGGTTCAATATTGCTGTTGAAAAGAAAAAAATTTTTTCATATATGTCTGAAAACGGTGTTGCGTTTATTCCGTCCGATGATGATTTTGCAGAGTTTCTCGGGCAGGGACTTAAAGGTCGTATTGTCCGGTATGGTCCGAAAGTTTCTGAATCGGTCAGCGGAGTAAAGTTTATTCGGAATAACGGTATGAACGGAACGGAATTTCTTGTCGATGGAATACGGATAACGTGCCCGCTTCCCGGGATATATAATTATACTAATGTGCTGGCGGCAATAGCCCTGGCGAAAAGTCTTCACATTCCGGCTCTGAAAATAAAATCCGGTATAGAATCCATCAGGTTTATTCCGGGCAGAGGTGAAGTAATTCCGCTGAAAATAAAAGAAGCAACGATTACGATTATTCAGGACTGTTATAATGCAAATCCTGATTCTATGGCAAAAGCGCTTGATTTTATTGCGTCTCTTCATCCGGCGGGACGGAAAATATGTGTTTTGGGAGATATGCGGGAGCTCGGTCCGTCGTCTGCAGCAGCACACTTTGAAATCGGTAGTAAAGTTGCTGCTATCGGTGCTGCGTATGTCATATTTATCGGTGATGAAATGGCAAATGCCATGGAAGGTTTTGGTGGCAATAAAAGAATTGATCAAACAGTAAATTATTTTCAGGCTGCTGATGAAAATACTATGCTGCAGGCTGCTGAGTTGTTGTCGGCGTATGTTCAGAATGGCGATGTCGTTCTCCTAAAAGGGTCCAGAAGTTTACGGTTGGAACGAATAACGGCCTGTTTACAGGGTAAAAAGGAATTCTGCGATGGATAATTATAGTTTTATTGCAGATCGTCCGGTTGAATCGTACCGGAAAAGCGATACTGTTTTTATTATAACCGTGATTTTGCTCTGGGGACTTGGAATTTTTACACTTTATGCAGTCTCGGGTGACTATGCAGTGAGGGTTTTCGGTAATTCGTTATATTTTGTAAAGAGACAACTTCTGAGTTCTGCAGCCGGACTTGCAGGCCTTCTGCTGTTTGCTTTTATGCCTATAAAAAGTATTCGAAAACTGCTTTTTATATTAACGACGGGAACAGTACTCCTTTGTCTGCTGACTTTTGTTCCGGGAATCGGGGTTGAACGGAATGGTGCACGCAGATGGATACGGATTCCGTTCTTCTCAACATTTCAGCCGTCAGAAGCGGTAAAGGTTGTCACGGTACTGTTTCTTGCTAATTTATTTGACAAACAGGCACGGATACAAAACCCTGAAGAACGGAGTGTTCTTCCTTCTGTACTCGGTCTTATTTTTTTTGTTCTGATAATTTTCGGACAAAAGGATTTTTCCACAGGGTTTTTTCTGCTCATCGTAGGAATTCTTCTTTTCTTTATAGCAGGCGCGAAACTCTCATGGCTCGTTCCGTTTACAGTACTTGGTGTACCGGCTGCACTGCTTATGGTTTTACTTGAACCCTACCGGGTGAACAGGTTTATTGCTTTTTTAAAACCTGATGAATTTTTGCAGGGATTAAATTATCAGAGCTTTGCGGCAAAAAGGGCTATAAGTCTCGGCGGTTTTTGGGGACAAGGGGTCGGCTCAGGACTTACAAGAGTCAACAGTATTCCTGAAGTTCAGGCCGATTATATTTTTGCCGGATGGGCAGAGTCGATGGGATTTATCGGTGTTCTTGTTTATATGATTATTCTGTGTGTGTTCGCGTGGCGGGCGTATCGAATTGCAGTACGGTGTCCCGATAGATTTTCAGCGATTACCGTGTTTGGATTTACGACGCTGATGTTCCTGCAATCGCTTATAAATTGTGCCGTTGTTTGCGGAGTTCTTCCTGCGACGGGCATCCCGCTGGTGTTCTTTTCTTCGGGAGGAACATCGATTATGTTTGCTTTGATTATGTGTGGTTTTATAATAAACGCTTCACGGTCTGGTTCGGAACGTGAAACGAATTTTCTTGATGGAGAACTGGTTTATGAGTGATTACATGGTGAGTGGATTTAAGGAATATGCTCCGGTAACTAAAAAAACGGATACTGATTCTGCTAAAAAAATCAGAATAATAAAAATAACGTTTGCCGTTCTGTGCCTTTTACTGGCAGTGGAAGTCATTATTTATAAAATGGCAGTACCGTGTCTTGATTCTCCAAAAGTCACTTTTTCGGGACTTCATTATTACTCTGCACATGAACTTGCCCAGTCGCTCGTATCCATGAATGCTTCGAATTGGATTGATTTTGACGTCTCTCAGGCTGCTTCGATTCTGAATTCTATTCCCGGAATTGAAGCGGTAACCGTTGCAAAACGTTTTCCGGATAAGATTTATATTGATGTAAAAGAACGACAGGCGGTTGCAATGACATTCCTGAACGAGAACGGAAGAAGCGTCCCTGTTCAAATTGATAAAAATGGTGTATTATTTTCAGCAAATACGGAAGTTCCTGAAAGAGACGGCACAGTACCGATTGTTTCAGGGTTGCCGGTTGAACATCTGTCCGGAGGTATGCGTATACCTGCAAAGTATCTGACGCTCATAGAGCAGATTGCACATATCCGTTCTTTGCCACAAAAATATTTTGCAGCTATTTCGGAAATATGTGTTGTTCCAAAAGAGTACGGGAATTATGAACTTGTGCTGATCCCTGTAAATTCGCATACCCGTGTTTTGACCGACCGGACATTGAATGAGGAAGCATTACAGTATATGATGGTCGTATTAGATGTCGTCAATTCCATAGAGCCGGATGTCTCTGAAATTGATTTAAGATACGGCGCAGTTTCATATCGTAAAAGATAATTTGGAGGATTTTGTGAGCAGCATCATAGTCGGTCTGGATATTGGTACCAGTCTTATCCGGGCCGCCATAGGCGAAATAAACGACAATAACGACATGGAAATCCTGGGCGTTGCAAAAAAAGCATCCGCCGGTCTCAGGAATGGTGTTATCGTCAATATTGAAGCTGCTATGGCTGTTATAAAAAGTGTTATTGAAGCTGCTGAACAAAATGCCGGCTATGAAGTAACGTCCTGTGTTACGGGAATAGGCGGAACACAAATAGAAAGTTTCAATTCAAGAGGTCTTGTTGCTGTTTCTTCGAGAGGAAAGAATACCCGTGAGATTACCGGACAGGATGTCGGACGTGTTATAGAGGCCGCCAACGCCGTCCAGATTCCCATGGATCGGGAGATGCTGCACGTGATTCCGCAGGACTATATTATCGATGGAATTTCAGGAATAAAAGATCCTATACACATGATGGGAGTCCGGCTGGAAGCAGAAGTACATATTGTTACAGCCTCCAGAACGGCTATTCAGAATGTTCGTTCCTGTGTCAATCGGGCGGGCTACGCGCTTGACAGCGTAATGCTCAAGACGCTTGTTGCGACACAGGCTGTCGTCCATGAAGACGAACTCGATCTTGGGTCCATTCTTATAGATTTAGGAGCAGGGACAACAGATGTCATCGTCCTTATACATGGGGCCCCTGTTTGTACTGCTTCGATTGCGGTCGGCGGAAACCTTGTAACAAATGATATAGCGATCGTAAAAGGAATACCGACTGTTACGGCTGAAAAAATCAAAATTGAGTCCGGAAGCTGCTGGCTTCCGGACATTGACGGTTCGAAAGAGGTTATATTGCCGGGAGTCGGCGGCCGGCCTCCCGAACTGACCACAGAGGCTGAATTGTGTCAGATAATACAACCTCGCATGGAAGAAATCTTCACGATGGTCAGAAATGCCGTTGTTCATAAAACCAATCTGAGGCAGCTTTCCGGTAATATTGTCCTTACGGGAGGGGGTGCCTTAATGAACGGTGTTGTTGAACTTGCACAAAGCGTATTCGGAACGTCGGCCGTGCGGCTGGGAATTCCTGAAAAGCACGGAGGAATTGAAGAATATTACCGTTCTCCTGATTGGGCTACGGCAGTTGGATTGATACTTGCGAATAAGGATGCCGTTACGGGGAAAGATGGCAGAAAAAACAAGAAGAATCATTCTCAGAGTAGAAAGGATTCAGGAGAAAGTCTTTTTACACGATTTAAGAAGACTTTCTTTTGAGTAAAAAAGTATGAAAAGTACAAACGAGTGGTGGGAGGAAAAAATATGATGGAGTATTCTGTAGTTGATGAAACGGGATCGGCTATGCAATCTGCAAGCCCTACTGTCATAAAAGTAATCGGCTGTGGCGGGGGTGGATCGAACGCTGTTAACCGGATGATAGACGCCAATATTGAAAATGTCGATTTTATTGTATTGAACACAGATCTTCAGGCTCTTAACTCCTCACGTGCATCGACACGAATAGCCATCGGCCAGAAGGTGACGGGAGGTCTCGGCGCCGGCGGCGATCCTGAAATCGGTCAGAAAGCGGCAGAAGAAGATAAAGAAACTATTTCAAATGTTCTCAAGGGGGCAAATATGGTCTTTGTTACGGCAGGAATGGGTGGCGGAACAGGAACCGGATCAGCACCTGTCGTTGCAAAAATAGCACGTGAAATGGGAGCCCTTACGGTTGGAGTCGTTACAACGCCGTTTAATTTTGAAGGTCGGGCAAGGATGCGGCTCGCGCAGGAAGGGGTAAAGAGACTGCATGCACAGGTCGATTCTCTCATTGTCATACCGAATCAACAGCTTCTTAAAATTGTTGAAAAAAAAGTTCCAATCCGCGCTGCATTCCGTATTGCAGACGATGTTCTTCGTCAGGGGGTTCAGGGGATATCTAATATAATTACGAAACCCGGCGATGTAAATACGGACTTTGCGGATGTTACTGCAGCTATGAAAGGACAGGGGGATGCAATCCTTGGAGTTGGAACCGGAGAAGGAGAAAATCGTGCGGTAGATGCTGCTACTGCTGCGATAAAAAATCCTCTGCTTGAGAATTCTTCAATCGATGGCGCAAAAAATGTTCTGATAAATATCTGTTCGAATGAAAACCTTTCTCTTGAAGAAACGGAAGAAATTGCCCGTATAATCACTGCCTCATCCGATGAAGATGTACGTGTTTTCTGGGGGCAGGTCATTGACCCCGATATGGGAGATATGGTAAGCGTAACCGTCATTGCAACTGGTTTTGCAGACCCTGAGGAGCGCGTTACCGAAGATAGCGTTTGTGAGCAGCAGCCTGTCACTTACGATGAAAATGTGCTCGATTATGGTGAATTTGATAGTCTCGTAAGAGGTTCTGGTTCAGGAACGGAAGAAAAAGTTTCTAAAAATCCAGAATTGTTTGATTATGAGCCGGATCAGGCTAAAAAGACTGTCGTGGCAGCAGATTCTGCTACCGGTACATTGGGAAAGGCTCTTTCAAAGGCTGCTGTCCGCTCATCGGGCAGACCTATTATGCCTCCTACGGATTTTAAAAATACTGAGGATATAAATCAACCTGCATGCTGGCGTAAAATAGAAGGATTGAGCCGTACAATAAATTTGAACGACGATTAAGGATATGGCGTATAATCAGAATACCGGCTCTGATGAAAAATTGACTATACCGGTAATCCTTTCGCGTTTTTATACCGACCTTATAATGGTGGAGCGCCATTCTGAACAAACGGCTGTGACCTATACGATTTCAGCAAAAGAATTCCTTTTGTGGTGTTCTCAGGAGAAGCTCAAATTGAAGGCCGTTACGGTACAGAATCTGCTGTATTATCTGATATGGCGAAAATCACAAAAAGCAGACGAAATGACTATCGCCAAAGATGTATCAGCGCTCAGATCCTTTGGCTCGTATCTGGAAAGGCTGGGCATATGGTCGAAGAATCTTGCGTTACTGCTCGACAGACCAAAGGTTCCCCGGTCGTTACCACGGGTTCTTTCTGTAGAACAAATCGACCGGCTTCTTTCTTCGATTGATACCCGGAAACCGCTGGGATTGCGTGATCGTGCGCTTTTTGAACTTATTTATTCCTGTGGTTTGCGGATAAGCGAGGCATCCGAACTTTTGGTGGAGAATGTCCATCTGGCCGAGCAGTTTATTTTAGTTCGGGGAAAAGGTGACAAGGAACGCCTTGTTCCTTTTGGTGGTCCTGCAAAGAAATGGCTCGAACTTTATAGTACCGGTGCACGCCCGGCGCTTGTTGGGAAAAAAAACACGACGCAGTTTTTTGTGAATTTTCATGGTGAAAAACTTTCAAGAAAGGGGATCTGGAAAAAATTTCGTGAGATCGAAGTCGTTTCCGGCATTCATGCGAAAGTTCATACGCTGCGTCACTCTTTTGCGACGCACCTGCTTGCCGGCGGAGCGGATCTTCGGTCTGTTCAGGAGCTGCTGGGGCATGCAGATCTTTCTACGACGCAGATTTATACCCATGTAACAGATGAACAGCTCAAAAATTACCACGAAAAATTTTTCCCCGGTCATAACCATACAAAATTTGAAAAGTAGGAGTGAATCATGAGACAAATCGGAAAAACGTACCCTCTCAAATCCGTTTTTATAACCGGTATCCTTGTATTTTTAGCCGTCATGTTTACTGGCTGTATCCAGTCTAATCGATCCGTAATCCGTATGCAGAAACTTGAAGAAGGGGTTCAGAATCCAACCTCTGTAGAAGAACTGCAGCAGGCAATAAAGAAATATCAGGGAAGAGTAGCTGATATCCAGTTGGCACAGAGTCAGATTGGTATCTGGTATAAAATTCTGGGGACCCGCTATCTTGATAACAAAATGTACGGAGAAGCATTAAAGACTTTTCAGAAAGCAGTAGAATACTATCCGGCAAATTCGAATCTTTATTATTACATAGGTGTCTGTGCCGGCTATATGGCGAATTCCGCCCTTGATTTTGACGCAACAGGTTCTTCAGAGAAGCGCTATAATTATTTAAAACTTTCGGAATCAGGTTATAAACGCGCTATCGAACTTGACCCGAAAAGCAGCCGGGCACTTTACGGGCTTGGAGTTCTTTATGTCTTTGAACTTGATCAGAGTGAGAAGGCAATTCCGTATCTTGAAAAACTTCTTGGTTTTGACACGAAGCATACTGACGCAATGTTTGTACTAGCCCGGGCATATTATGAAAATCATGAATTTGATAAAGCTGTGGCACTCTATGACAAAATTTTATCGCTGACAACATCCGAAGAAAAGAAGGCGGAAGCAGAAGCAAACAAAAAAATTGTTCTGGATGCTTCTTATGCAAAATGATGCAAAAGATGAATTATTGGTCCTCGCTCTTGCATCTGCGTCTTTTTTGACTCTGAAAGAAAAAATAATTTTAATGAATAAACTTGACAGTGCTCGTATGCTTGCGTTACTGTCTATAAAAGACATTTCTTCAATTATCGGTCGTGTTTCGCATTCCGAGACATGGAATGGTAAGAAGGCGGTGTACGAAGCTGAACGAACATTGTGTATTATGCATCGTTTCGGTTGTGCTTACACTTTGTACGGTTCTGAAGATTACCCGTCTCTGCTGACTCAGATAGTTGATGCTCCGTTTCTGCTTTTTTATCGTGGAAATATTGGAGTTCTCAACAGAGACTGTATTGCAGTCGTTGGTACTCGTCGTGTAACGGCAGACGGACGGTCTGCCGCATATGATTTTTCGTACGACGCCTGTTGTGATGCGAAGACTGTCGTATCCGGTCTTGCATTGGGAATCGACGGAGAGGCTCATAAAGGTTCTGTAGCCTCCTGTTTCGATGCTCATCGGGCGGATGGAAAGACTGTCGCAGTACTTCCGAGCGGTATTGATGTGATTGTCCCGGGCGTACACCGACGATTAGCCGGACAGATCCTTGAATCCGGCGGCTGCCTCGTGAGTGAATATGCTCCGGGGGTTCCTGCTTTGCCCTGGCGGTTTGTGCAACGGAACAGGATTATTGCCGGGGTTGCAGCTGCTACCGTAGTTATTCAGGCTCCGCCGGGAAGCGGAGCATTAGTAACAGCCGATTTTGCGGTAGAGTATAACCGTGATGTTTTGTTTCATCAGGCTTCGTTCAGTTCTGCGGCGAAGTTCGTCGCAGAACATATCAGGCAGCAATTGGAGATTGAAGTCAGCAGAGGAATCAAGAACCGCAGTAAATTACAGCGGTGTGTTGAAAAATATGTAGAAGCGGGAGCTCCTGTTATTGCAGATTATAAAGATTTTCTACATTGTGAAGCGGAACCTCCGGGAACGCGGAAGATAAAAACAGATAAAGAAAGTCAGATATCGTTGTTTGATGACTGACGGCTCAGGAAGGAAGTTTATGGCAGAGAAGATTGGTAAAAAAATTGCATCAGGTAAAAAAAAGTCGAAGTCTACCCTTGTTATAGTGGAATCACCGGCGAAAGCAAAAACAATCGAGAAATATCTGGGAACGGGCTATACGGTGAAAGCTTCGATGGGGCATCTTATAGATCTGCCGAAATCAAGAATGGCTATTGATATCGATCATAATTTTGAACCGGAATATATTACGGTACGCGGCCGGGCAAAGCTATTAAAAGAACTGCAGCGTGATGCGAAAAAAGCGACACAGGTTCTGCTTGCCAGTGATAATGATCGTGAAGGTGAGGCAATAGCATGGCA
Organism: Treponema sp.; assembly: GCA_022640795.1. GTDB lineage: Bacteria > Spirochaetota > Spirochaetia > Treponematales > Treponemataceae > Treponema_D. The sequence goes on along the minus strand of JALCCK010000022.1, from coordinate 2,859 downwards.
TCTGCGTAATGCATTTGCCGATAAAACTGAAGCTCCGGTACACCGTATTGTGTTTAATGAGATAACACCTGTTGCTATAAAAGCTGCCGTAAAGGCACCGGGCGATATAGATGAACACAAGGTGAATGCCCAAAAAGCCCGCCGGGTTCTTGACCGTCTTGTAGGATATAATCTGAGCCCGCTGCTCTGGAAGAAGGTAAAGAACGGTCTTTCAGCTGGACGGGTGCAGTCCGTTGCACTCCGGCTTATTTGTGAACGGGAACATGAAGTAGAGAATTTTATTCCGGAAGAATACTGGTCTTTGGACGCTGATTTCATAAAGGGCAAATCGAACTTTACAGCTCAGCTTGTACAGTACAAGGGTACAAAGCCTGAACTGAAAAGTGAAGAGGAAGTGACCCGGATAATAGACCTTATAAAAAATTCCGACTGCATTGTTTCGAATATTAAATATACGGATAAAACGATTCGCCCGAAAGCACCGTTTACGACTTCAAAAATGCAGCAGATGTCAGCCAACCGTCTTGGCTATACATCACGGAAAACAATGCAAATTGCACAGCAGTTATATGAAGGTGTAAATATCGGGTCGAATCGTGTTGGACTTATTACGTATATGAGAACAGATTCTGTTCGTATTTCGCAGACGGCGATTGATGATGTACGGGACTGGCTTACCAAAAATTACCCGGATGATCTTCCCGAAAAACCTATTCAGTATGCGGTTGGAAAAGGCGCTCAGGATGCCCACGAAGGTATCAGACCGACATATGTACAATATACACCCGATTCTGTCAGGGAATATCTGACTCGTGACCAGTTTAGATTGTATTCCATTATTTGGGAACGTTTTGTCTCGAGTCAGATGAACAATGCAAAGTCCCGTACGACGAGCGTGGAAATAACTGCCGGCGACGCACTATTCCGTGTTTCTTCGAGCAAAATTGTTGATAAAGGGTTTTATCACGTTATAAAAACACTCACATCAAAAGATGAGAAAAAAACACTGTTACCGTCTCTAAAAGAAGGGGAAAAACTGGAACTTCAGAAATTTTATCCGGAACAGCATTTTACCCAGGGACCGGCCCGTTATACTGATGCATCTATTGTCCGGACGCTTGAAGAAAAAGGTATAGGCCGTCCTTCTACCTATGCACCCATTATTTCAGTACTTCTTGATCGCTATTATGTTACGAGAAGTAATAAGCAGCTTGTACCGACGCAGCTTGGGCGTATGATAAACGATATTCTGGTCGCTTCGTTCCCGAATGTCATCAGTGAAGATTTTACAGCGAAAATTGAAAATGAACTTGATCAGGTTGAACAGAACAATCTCGTATGGAATACGATGATTTCTGATTTTTACGGCCCGTTTAAGGAACGTGTCGACGAAATGATGGAAAAACAGGAATGTGTAAAAGGGTTCCTCGACGAGCCGACTGATATTCTCTGTGAAAAATGCGGAAAGCCGATGGTTAAAAAACTGGGACGTTTCGGTTTTTTCCTTGCATGTTCAGGGTTCCCGGAATGCCATAATACGCGTTCCATACCACTTGCAAAATGTCCGATGCCGGGGTGCAACGGTGAAATCGTCATGCGGAAAACAAAAGGTCGCGGAAAAGAGTTCTATGGATGCACTAATTACCCGAAATGTAATTTTATAACGCATTTTAAACCGACCGATCAGTACTGTCCGAAATGCGGGTGGTTTCTTGTAGAAAAATTCGATAAAAAGAACGGCACGTATAAATCCTGCATTAATCCGGACTGTGATTTTCTTCATTCAGCAGACGAATCAGTTGAATTTGAAAAGGACCAGACTATTCCTGAAAACGATGAAAAAGAAACGGAATAGATTTGAGTTTATTTGGACATAAGACAGTATGACGCTCTCCGACGCAATTGATGAATTTCTTTTGTATCTCTCATCGGTACGCGGTGTTTCTGAAAACACTATTGCTGCGTATAAAAATGATCTTCACCGGTTTTCGCAGTTTGCCGATGGAAACCGTACGGTAGATTCAATTACGCTCGAAGATTTACGACAGTGTATCGGCAGTCTTTCCCGACAGAAACGGGCAGCTGCCTCAATTAACAGATTTATTGCAGCGGTACGGTCTTTATTTGCCTACTGCAGAAAATTTCAGTATATTCTGAATAATCCGGCGCTGGAGTTGAGAACGGTCAGAATGCCGGTGAGACTGCCCCGTTTCATGACCGGAGCGGAAGTCGATGAACTCTGCAGGCAGCCGGAGAAAAAAGAGTTGTTGTGGGCAAAACGAGACCGGGCTATTTTCGAAATGCTGTATTCTTCGGGGTGCAGGGTAAGTGAACTTGCATCGCTTACTTTTTCCGATCTTGCGGATGGTTATCGGTCTGCCATTGTTACCGGGAAGGGACGAAAAGATCGCCGGGTGTACTTTGAGAATGATGCCCGGCAGGCGCTGGTGGAATACCTTTCTGACCGGAAAAAATTTTTCAGTGATCATCATCTGCGGGATATGGTGAAAAATATTTTCGTGAATCAGAAAGGAACAGCTCTTACGGCACATGGAATCGGATGGATCGTTGCCCGTTATTCCGGGTCCGACGGAACGAATCATCGGGTTTCTCCCCATTCTTTTCGTCATACTTTTGCTACCCAGATGCTTGCGGGAGGGGCTGACATCAGGGCTGTTCAGGAAATGCTGGGGCACGCAAGTATTTCAACAACACAGCGATATACACATGTGACGACAGAGCGTCTTATTTCGGTTTATACAAAGGCGCATCCGCACGGAGGAAAAAATAAATGAATCATAAATTTGAAAAAATCCGTAGTACGACTGTTATAGCGGTCAAACGGAATGGAAAAGTTGC
>JALCCK010000021.1 GCA_022640795.1 Treponema sp. | reverse complement strand
GCAGACCGGTACCAGAACGACAATCCCGCTTGAAGCAGAATCAAGAAACTTATGGTAATCATTTCTGACAGGCATGTAACGCTCCGCTCGTGTTATTTTACATTTTGAATTTATTGATCCTGTTACTACTGTGTTTGCAGTCGCTTATTTTTTTTGTGTAAATATTGCAATTGTGATATTGGTAGTATACTACGCAAAAAATAAAAACGCAATAAGCATATATTCAAGAATATATGTCGCACTTGTGATATTTATTTCATATGGGTTTTTGGAAAAATGTTGAAAAGGAATGCAAATACAGGGGAATCAGCAGAAAAGAACTGGCGTCTGCTGCACATTTCTCTGTTAATACGATTTCAACCGGGTTAAAGCGAAGTGGAATGCCTGCTGCTGATCTTGCGCTGCGGATATCAAAAGTACTTGGTGTTTCGCTTGAGAGTCTGCTTTGCGGCAGTGATGCAATGGTTTCCGAACAGGATATTTCAGATATCCATCAAAAACAGGAACTGATCTCACATTATCTGCCGGTGATTGAACGGCTGGAAAATATGCCGGCGGACGCAGCCAAGGCTATTCTGACGATTATCAATAATATCAGGCTGTAACTATCTCAGGTATAAGAAGTTATACTATTTTCAGCGTTTTACATACTGCAGGTACGGAATTCTTTCTGGACATTCAAAAAGGATAGCCATATACTGAAACGACAGGCTGTTTGAAAACGGTGCCGACTTCGCGGTTTTCCGGGCAGCCTGACGGTGGACGAATGAAACAGAGAATACAATACAGTTTTACCGGTTCTGTACAGGGCGTCGGTTTCCGGTTCCACGCTTCCCATGCGGCGGTTTCTCTTGGACTTACCGGATGGGTACGCAACGAATACGACGGAAGCGTGACGATGGAAGTTCAGGGTGAACAGAATGCGCTCAGCACTGTCGTGAAAATAATAGAACAGAGTCCGTATATCAGTATTGATGCTGTCCGTTCTGTAGCGTTGCCGCTTGATCCCAAAGAGAAATCTTTTAAAATCCGCTATTAGTTTTACGTTTGTGAGAAAAAATCAACAGTTGTACTACTGGCTCTGTTTCCGGTGAATAAACAGTCTGATCAGCAGAGAAACGGCTGTAGCCACAGCCAGAAATATAAACATGGAGAAAAAGACTGCCGGAATTCCGAATTTTATACTGATGAGAGAACCGGCCATAGGTGCAAAAAACCATCCGAGATTTCCGACCGTCGTCTGAATACCGAATATCAGTCCCTGTTTTGTACCCGGAACTTTACTGATTATTTCCGATTGCAGCAGCGGCTCTATTCCTCCCAGAAAAAAGGTTGCCAGCACAAACAGGGCTGAAAATCCCCACAAGCCGTGAACCAGTCCGATCGGAATGCTGACAACTGTCGCAATTGCTGCCAGAATAGCTACCAGTCCTGTTCTGTCGTAACGGTCTCCCAGCCGCACGATAGTCGCCGAAGCGAGGGCCGTTACGGCTCCTCTGGCGAAAGAGATTATGCCTGTCGTAGAGGCGGACCCTTTAATCGTTCCGAGCAGATCCTGAACATAGAGCGGGATAAAGGGAATCGGAAGCACCCGTGAAAAGCGCAAAAGGAAAAGCATCAGCAGTGCTCCCGCAACAGAGACGGAAATCAGTTTTTTATCCGCTTTTTTATTCCCGGTTTTTTCAGGCAGCTCTTCTTCAGTATGATCTTCCGTTTTTACTTCGCGGACTGCAAAGAGAACCAGAAAGAATCCGGCAGCCAGAATGATTCCGCCGATGAGAAAGCTGGGACGGTATCCGATAAATTCCGCCGCAATACCACCGAACAGCGGGCCGATAGAGATTCCGATAAAACTTGATGATGCAAGTATTCCCAGTGCGTAACTTAATCTGTTTTTGGGAGTTCCGGCCGTTACGAGTGTTGCAGCTGCCGTCATGGTTCCGGTGAGCAGCCCCTGCACGATTCGCAGGATTACTACTGTATAGACAGAATGCGAGAAGCTCATGGCGGTAAGGATAATGGACCCACAGAACATGGCCCGCAGCAGCATAATTTTTTTGCCCCATCTGTCTGCAATGTATCCCCAGACCGGAGCCATTATTCCCATAGTAACGGCCGGCGCGCTGGATAGAATACCAGTCCAAAGATTCAGCCGGTCGGGATCAGTCACTCCGAGCTCCTGAATAAAATAGGGGAGAAACGGTAATCCGAAATTGAATCCGGACAGACTGAGAACCTGTGCGACCCAGATGAGCCAGAGATTTCTGTGCCAATTTACACTCATACGTACCTCATGAAATTTCAAAAAGAGAGTTTACTTTGGAACTGTAATAAAATGATATAAAGAACGGTGACCTGCTATGATGGTTCCTGTTTTGGCGTGTGCCTGCCGTAAAAACTTCTTTGAGGTTTCACAAAAAAACACTAGATCAGTTTATTATAAATTTCCAGCGGTTCTTTTAAAATGAATTTTAGTATAACTTAATTGTTTTTTTGAGGAAAGAACCTTCAGGATATTCTGTATATAAAACAGAATGTTATAGTTCTGAAAGAACGGAAATGTCGTCCCGTAGTACTTTTGCTGGACATCTCCCGGATGTCACCGTATACTGAAGACATGTATACCGCAACGATGAAATATGTTTTCAAACCGGACGGGTTTGAGGAAGGATGCAGGCTCTGGAAAGAGCTGGTGCTGGGAAAGGCTGCAACGGCAGAAGGTATGGTACGAATGCAATTGCTTGAATCTGCTCCTGCTGCACTGGCAATCGGTACATGGACGGAAAAATCCGCTGCAGAAAGATTTATGCGGACCGGTGTTTTCAGGGAACTCAGGCAGAAGATAGATTCGCTGCTTGCAGTACAGCCTGAACCGGAACACTGGACTTTGACTGAGTATCGTGAAGGTCCCGCTGCCGTCTGAGTTCTGTGAACCGGAGACCTGCAGTTTCATAACTGTCTGCTGTTTTATAGAGCCGCTATGACGTGGTTTATTTCAGATTATCATTTTTATCACGAACTTGCCCGGATTCGAAGCAGGGATCAGTTCGGAACGGTTGAAGAAATGAATTCTTTTATTATCAGCCGGAATAATCAGTACGTGCAGCCATCCGATACGCTCTATATTCTTGGCGATGTCATTGTCCGGCCGGAAACAATTTCGAAGGCAGCTTTTGCCGCAGAACTCTTTTCGTATATGAATGCGACGGTCGGCCTTCTTTCCGGGCATAAACAGCTTATTCTGGGAAATCACGATTATGAGTATCGTGACAATCCTGATTTTACCGGTTTTTTTGAATCCGTACAGGAAAGTAAAACGTTTCTGCTGCAGAAAAGATGGATACAATTGTATCATTATCCGGTATTAAACTGGTACCGCCGGAATAAAGGCGGTATTCATATTTACGGACACATGCACGATGAGACTGTCTGTCGCGATTACGAAATTATGGCTGCGCAACCGCATGCATTTAACGTAAGCGTCGAGGTAACCGGTTATCGGCCCGTCAGTTTTGATGAAATTCTGCAGCAGGTTTCCGCCGCTGATTCAGCAGCTCGCGCTCGAATAATGTTTTAGAGCCCGATGCCAGATAAAAAGTGCAAGTGCAAAGAATATCGGAATTGCTGCAACCGAAAAAATCGCGAAGCTGCGCGGCAGTAGGCCGAATACGAACATTGGAGCGAAATTGGTCAGTATAAATATGGGAACGATGAAAATACCGATCATGCGGACAATACGATTGTAAATAGTCATCGGCATATTATTGAAATCCCATAATGCCCAGATTCCATCCATAAGGGCATTAGATTTTATCGTCCAGAATGATAACAGAACAGGTATCAGCAGCAGAGGATAGGTCAATATGCATCCTGTCAAGGTAAAGAACAGATATCCGGCACCGTTCCGGAAGGAAAAGGCTACGCCGCATTTTATCCATGAAACAGCTATCATAATAATCCCTGCGATATAGTTCGGTATTCCCAATCCCAGATCAAATTTTCTGAACGATACCATGAACAGTGAATTAACGGGTTTTGTCAGATACATATCGAGCTGGGCCATATGCACATATTCCGGAATAGCTGCTATGTTCGGGTAATAAACTGAATCCATAATACCGGTAATGAGCGTATACGAACCGATAAACATGAGCATCTGCTCGGGAGATAATCCGTTTATGTTCAGTCCGGCAGTGAAAAGAACAATAATATAGAGAGATTTAGCGAAGACGAAAGCAATTTCCGTACAGATTGAAATAATGAAATTTGCTTTAAATTCCATTTGCGCCATGATACTGTTTTTTATGAAGTGTCCGTATAATTTTACGTAATTCATTTCAACCTCCGACTGCCGTATAATTTTTCAATCCTGCTTTCCATACTTTATATCCGATTTCGCTGCAGACTATAGTCCAGAGCAGCTGCAGTATGATACCTGCCAGAATCTGTCGTGCAGAAAGTGTCCCGCAGAGGACTGAAACGGAAAAATAATTTGTATACTGAAACGGTAGTACTTTAAAGATTGCCCTGAATATTCCGGGGAATATATCCAGCGGAAAAATTCCTCCGCTTATAATGTTTCCGGTGAGTGATATGATGAACAGCATTCCCGACGACTCACGCATCCAGAAACCAATCCCTGCTACGGCATAGAAGATTGAAAAATTTAATAGTGTTGCCAGAGAGACGACCGGTAGAAAAATAATGAAATGCACCATAGTAAAAGATTTGTGTGCTGCGTAATTTCCGATAATGTAGATGGCAAGCAATAACAGAATTGAACAAAGCATAAGGCAAACTTTTTCACCGAGGTATTCAAAAAAGCGGTATAACCGGTAATTTACCGGGCGGACGAGATATTTCGCAAGTCCACCGTTTTTTATATCTTCGTTTATCTCGTAGATAAACGTTGCGGATATGATTTTAGCAAGCAGGCACGCGAATGCTGCATACATCATCATTTCAGAAAAGGTATAACCGAACAGTATTCCTCCGGGTGCTGAAGAATACAACCCCTTCCACAGGAATACCTGAATCAGCAGCGGGAAGCAGACACTTATGAGTCCAAAATAAAAATTGACCCTGTATTGAAATGTTTTTATCAGTCCAAGTTTAAAAACCTGTTTATATACTTCCATAGTACTGGCTCCTGCCAGAAAATATTTTATGTTACGGCTTGAACCACGTGCAAAACCCATCTGACTTTTACACGTACCTCACTTATCAGTTCTTTTCTCTGGTATATAATTTTTCAAGGCCTTCTTCGAGCGGGATGTTTTCTACTGAAAAATCTTTTATGGTATATTTTTTCAGTAGAGCTCCCATGATCTCATTGGTATTTTTTTTGTCGACTTCGAGTACGGTCGTCCCCGCTTCCGACGTACGTATTTCCCAGTACGGTGATGCGGCAACCGTGTCGAGCGTTTGTATCTTGATGATTTTCCTGTTCGTAAATTTTTCATTGACTGCAGCAATGGCTCCGTCATAGACAATATTTCCGTGATTTATGACGATCGTCCGTCTGCAAAGTGCCTCAATGTCTTCAAGATAGTGGCTTGTCAGCATTATGGTTATTTTTTTCTGCCGGTTATAGTAGTTAAGAAAGTCTCTAATCTTTTTCTGTGCAAAAATATCGAGCCCGATTGTCGGTTCGTCGAGAAAAATAACTTTCGGTTTGTGTAATAATGCTGCAACAAGTTCCATCTTCATCCGCTCACCGAGCGATAAATTACGTACTTGCACGTCGAGCAGTTCTTTTACATCGAGTAATTCACACAGTTCATCAAGTGTCCGTCGATAGCTATCATCGTCTATGCCGTAAATGCACTTATTCAGGTAAAGAGATTCATTTGCCGGTAAATCCCACCACAGCTGGTTTTTCTGCCCCAGAACTATTGAAATTTGCCGTTTAAATTCATTTTTACCGTCCCATGGAATAAATCCCATCACGTGCGCCGAACCGGAGGTGGGGAACATGATACCTGACAGCATTTTGAGTGTCGTTGTTTTTCCGGCTCCGTTTGGTCCGAGAAATCCTACTATCTCACCGGCTTCAATTTCGAACGATATGTTGTTAACAGCAATTTTTGTTTCTTTCGTTCCGCCGACAAAGTTTCTCAACGAACCTTTTAGTCCCAGTTCTTTTTTCTTGTATACGAACGACTTTTCAAGTTCTGTCACTTTTATCATAATTTGTTCCAGTTACTAAAATTATACGATACTTTTTTTAAAACGAAAGCTACAAAAATACTAGTACAGAAATACCTTGTCTTATGTAATCTTCTATCCAATATATAAAGAAATCTTTCCGATAGGCCAGCATACAACATATGCCAACTTTGGTAGAATTGATTATTCCTTCTGTATGGAAACTGCTACATATTTATGCTCCGGAGAAGCAATACATTAGGGGGATCCGTAACACTCTTTGATTTCTTCTATTATATAGTGTAAGCAATCGTTAATATCAAGCTTTGAACAGTTGATCGTATAGTCACTGTATTTTGCATAGAGCGGGAGCCGTTCATTGTATACGTCCCTGAGGGTGCTGCCTTTTTTTATAACGATACCACGTGCAGTTGCATTGGGAAGTCGTCCTCTGAGTTCTTCGTACGGAACATATAAATAGACGATCTTTCCCTGTCGTTTTAATGCCTGCATTGCTCTTTCCGAATATACGACACTTCCGCCCGTTGCTATGACACTGTCCCGGGCTGTCAGATCAGATACAACCGTTTCTTCAATCCGTAAAAAAGCAGGTATACCGTCTTCGTCGAGAATGTTCTGCAGAAGTCGTTTTTCCTGTTGCTGAATAAGAAGATCCGTATCGACAAAGTTCATTCCGAGCGCTTTTGCAAGCAGCACTCCCAAGGTACTTTTACCGGCTCCGGACATGCCGATCAGAATAATGTTTTCTGCATGATGATTCATTGACAACAGTTTACCAGACATCATCATTTGTTTCAAATAGCGGTTACATAGTTTCTCTTTGACGGTTTGTATTTTACAGCAGTATACAGACCCCGTTTTTTGCACTAGTATAGGAAAGCGTATAAACTGAGTTAAACTTTTCAGGAGTCCTGAATGATAGAGCTTATTACCGGACCGATGTTCTCCGGGAAATCGACGCTGCTGTTCCAGAAAATGGAGCGATATGTTTACGCAGGAAAAAGAGTCGTACTTATCCGTCCTGAGCAGGACACGAGGGAATTTTTTTCTCATTCTCCGCTTGATACTGCGTTGAGAAATCTTGTGAAACGGGAAAAAATCGATATTATTATGGTAGCTGATTTCCTTGAATATCGGCTGCCGGAAAAGTACGATACTGTTTTTGTTGATGAATACTTTATGATAAAAAACTGCTGGCATCTTGCCTGCGGATGCAGCAGTGATCGGAATATCTATTTTGCGGGGCTGCTTGCGACATCGGAATGCAAACTGTTTGACGAAGCAATACGGCTGCTTCCGTATTGTGATTCAATAATAAAACTCAATGGTGTCTGTACCCGTTGTGGCAGCCAGGACGGAAATTATTCCTATTACCGGAAAGGAAGCAAAAACGAAGAGATCGTTGTCGGTGATAATGAATATACCTGTCTCTGCCGTGACTGCTATATGGAACTGCAGGATGAAAAGAAGTCACAGATGCAGCTGCTGTGATATGATGAATGCAGCCCGGAAAGGGAGGAAATCATGAAAACGCTTTTTATCGGACACGGATCGCCTGAAAATGCTCTGGCCCATAACCGCTACACAGAATTTCTTTCCGGTTTGGGAGCTTTGATGTCAAAACCGAAAGCTATTGTTGTTTTTTCCGCCCACTGGCTGACACACGGAACGTATATTACGGGAAATAGTCAGCCGCCGCAGATTTATGACTTTTACGGATTTCCGGAAAGTCTGTACCGTGTACAGTATTGTCCGCCGGGATCACGGGAACTTGCTGAAACGATCAGCGGAAAGATACCTGAAATTCGTGTCGACTATTCCCGCGGAATCGATCACGCAGCCTGGGCTGTAATCAGACATATCTATCCTGCTGCAGATATACCGGTTCTTGAGCTGAGTCTGAACAGGGATCTTCCGGAACCTGATCATTTCAGACTGGGTACGGTGATCGCGTCGCTGGAGTTGTCCGATGTTCTTTTTATCGGAAGCGGTAATGCGATTCACAATCTGTCGCTGGTTGATTTTTCTCCGGATCCGAAACCGTATTCCTGGGCAGAAGCGACGAATGCCTGGCTGGTGGACCGTATTGAACACAACCGGCAGGAAGAACTGCTCGGCTACAAGAAGTTCATGCCGGACTGGCAGCGGGCTGTTCCGACAGACGATCACTATCTGCCGCTGTTGTACGTACTTGGTATGCGTACTTCAGAAACAAAGATACTCTTTAACGAACTGCAGAATGCAAGCATTTCGATGCTCGCTTTTTCTGTCAGCTGACGGTTCGGCTTATTTATTATTTTTCCTCTTTCTGCCTGCCGGAACATTCCACAACATTGTTCCGGCAGATTTTTACTGTCATTATATTTAAATTACACATATGTTTACATTTGTAAATATATGTGTAATTTAAATAACTTAAATGTAGTTATTTTTATTGACATATAAACAATATGGTGTTAACATTTATGTATTGAGAAGGTGCATAAATGAGAACAGGTAAAAAATCTTATTTCCGGGAAAACTGGCAGTTATATATTGTTTTTATGTTGCCCGGTTTCCTCTTAACGTTGATATTCAAGTATTTCCCAATAGGCGGAATCCTTCTTGCGTTTGAAGATTACAGTCCTATGAAAGGACTGTTCGGAAGTACATGGATCGGTTTGCAGAATTTTAAACGGTTTCTGTCGTCTCCTGATTTTTTTCGTTACCTTCTGAATACCTTAAAACTTAGCATTTTCGGCCTGCTGTGGGGATTCCCCGTTCCCATCGTTCTTGCACTGCTGATTAACAGAATTTTGAATAAAAATATAAAAAGAAATGTACAGCTTGTTTTATATGCCCCAAACTTTATTTCAGTTATAGTCATCTGCGGTATGCTGTTTATTTTTCTTTCACCGGTCGGACCGGTAAACAGACTTCTCGGTACGCAGATTCATTTTATGTCTCTGCCTGCAGCATTCCGTTCAATTTATATTTTTTCAGGTGTATGGCAGGGAGCGGGATGGGCTTCCATCCTCTATACTGCAGCACTCAGCAATGCGAGTCCCGAGCTTCGGGAGGCTGCGCTTATCGACGGTGCTAACGTTCTGCAGCAGATATGGTATGTCGATATTCCGGCAATTCGTCCCGTTATTGTCATACAGTTTATTCTTCAGGCAGGTAACATTATGAGCATAGGATTTGAAAAAGCCTATGCGCTTCAGACGTCCATGAATCTTCCTGCTTCTGAAATACTGCCGACGTATGTTTATAAACTTGGCCTGCAGATGGGAGATTACAGTTTTTCTACGGCTGTCGGTCTGTTTAACTCGATAATTAATGTTATTCTGTTGATTTTTGTTAATAAAATAGTAGAGCATTTTAACGATGGAGCAGGTATTTAATCCGCAGGTTTTCTAATCAGGTGATTTTCATAAAAGGATGGTGACCTGATTTTTCTGTCTGAAACCTGCTTATTTGTAGTTTAAGGAGTTTGCCTATGCTGTCGAAAGCGACCTTACAGTTGTCAAAAAAAGACAAGATTATTTTGAGAACCGGCAATGTACTGCTGGGATTGTTTATCCTGCTGATTTTTTTTCCGCTTTTTTTTATACTTATTGCTTCTTTTATGAATCCGACTGTTCTGAACAGCAGCGGTCTCAGTTTTCATGTAAAAGACTGGTCGCTGGACGGCTACCGCCGGGTTCTTCAAAACAAAATGATATGGACCGGTTTTTTGAATTCCGTGATTTATTCCGTTGTATTTTCCGTATTGTCAGCAGTCGTTACTATGTTCGCGGCATATCCGTTATCGAAGATTGATTTTAAGGGAAGGGGGTTTTTCAATATATTTTTTATCATAACCATGTTTTTTGGCGGCGGTCTGATGCCGACATATCTGCTTGTCAGTAATCTGCATATGATTAACACCATTTGGGCTATGGTTCTGCCGAATGCGTTGAACGTGTGGAATCTCATTCTTGCCCGTACGTATTACCAGTCCATTCCGGGAGAGCTGCGGGAAGCATCTCTGATGGATGGTGCCAGCGATATCGTACACTTTTTTAAGATTCTGCTTCCTGTCTGTTATCCGATTCTGGCGGTGCTACTACTTTGGCAGTTCGTCGGGATGTGGAACAGTTATTTCGACGCGATGATTTATCTGGAGGATGAAGTTCTGCAGCCCCTGCAGCTGGTACTCCGTTCGATACTTATTCAGAATACCCCGGAACCGGGGATGATTGCGGATATTCAGAGTCTGGCTGAAATGTCGAAACTTGCCGAATTACTGAAATATTCGACGATTATCATTTCGAGTCTTCCATTGCTCATAATGTATCCGTTTTTTCAAAAATATTTTGACAGTGGAATAATGATAGGTTCTTTAAAAGGTTAAAAGCTGTTGTTTTTATTTTTTCATATATTAGGAGGAAAGGAATGAAAAAAACAATAGGAATGATTTGCACGGGAATACTGCTTTCGGTGTTGTCAATTTCTGCTGTTTGGGCAGGCGGTCAAAGCGACAAGGTGCAGAAAGGCACTGTAACCGGTAATGAAAAAGAACTCAAAGTTCTGACAAGTGCGGAAGTAGGATCGATACAGGATCCGGCCAAAAAACTGATTTATCAGCGGATTGAAAGGGCTACCGGTGTAAAAATTGACTGGACCTGCTACGTTAAGGATCAGTTTGACGATAAACGGAATCTCGCCCTATCGAAAAAAAGTTCGCTCCCCGATGTCATTCTGAACGCGGATATGAGTACGCTCGATCTGTTGCGGTTTGCACGACAGGGGGTCATCATGCCGGTCGAAAAACTGATCGATACCGACATGCCGAATCTGAAATCTGTACTTGATTCAAACCCGGGTTACCGGAAACTGATTACGGCTCCGGACGGTCACATATATTCGTTTCCGTGGATAGAGCAGCTGGGAACCGGTAAGGAAGCGATTCAATCTATCGGGGGTATGCCGTTCATTAATAAAGCATGGCTCGACAAGCTCGGTCTGAAAATGCCGGAGACTACTGACGATCTGGTAAAGGTCCTTGAAGTTTTCAGGGATAAAAATCCCGACGGTAAGGGTGACGTCATACCGATGTCCTTTATCATCAACGGCGGAAATGAAGATTTCGGATTCCTTCTCGGCGCTTTCGGCTATGGCGATAATCCCGATCATATTATGGTCACGAACGACGGAAAAGTTGTTTATGCCTGTACACAGAATGGATATAAGAAAGGAATTGAGTGGATGCACACGCTTCAGGAAAAGGGCTTGATTGATCCTGAATCATTTACGCAAAATTACGGGACGCTGGTTGCAAAAGGTAATAACGGACGGTACGGGCTCTTTTTCAGCTGGGATGATTACGGTGTAGGCGGCCCGTATGCCAAAGATTATGTTCCTCTTCCGACCCTTGCAGGTCCCGGCGGCTGGAAAAATGCAGTCCGGCAGAGCGGTAGTGCGGACGGTGGATTCCAGGCCGGACGCGCCGTCATTTGTTCAACCTGTAAAGATCCTGTTCTTGCTGCAAAGTGGATCGATGCCATGTATGCACCGCTTCAGTCTGTTCAGAATAACTGGGGAACCTATGGACAGGAGGGCGTGAAGAATAATATTTTTGATCTGCTGCAGGACGGAACGCTCAAACATTGTACGATAACAGGAGAATCGAATTGGGAAGCCCGTGTAGCACAGATGGTTGGCGGTCCGCTCGCTGTTCTGAACAGTTACTATGGAAAGTATGTCACCTGTCCGCCCGATGCGGTGGAACGAATGAGCTGGGTTAAATCCTACGTACCGGATATGAAAGACGATATGGTTTATCCGAACGTATTTATGAATCAGGAAGATGCTACAGATCTTGCTCAATACGAGACGGCCATAAAGCAGTATGCGGAGATGGAAAAAGCAACATGGATCCTGAACGGCGGCGTTGAGAAGGACTGGGACGCTTATCTGAAAAAGATGGATGAACTGGGACTTTCAAACTATCTTGAGATAAAACAGAAATATCTTGATACGTACCTTGGTAAATAAAGGGGAATGAGATCTGCCGCTGTGTTTTTTACAGCGACAGTATTTATAATTTTCGGATTATGCAGCAGCGCAGGCACACGCATACAGAAAATGACAGTTTCTTCGCTATCTTTTTTTCCGGTTCCTGAGAATTCATGGGTCGGAGATCCGATTCCTTTCTATAACAAAGGGTCCGGCTCTTTTTATATCTATTATCTGGATGATTTTCGGGACGATGCACAGGAATTTCATCCGTGGGCGCTGTTTACAACAAAAGATTTTCTGCATTTTTCAGATCAGGGAGCCGACGGAATGGTTCATTATTGTATTGCTGAAAATCGGACGGGCCGTTCAGAAAGCCCGAAACAGATAAATTTGATGGGAACGGGTTTTATGCAGGTAGGTTGGAATCCGACGGAGTACATTTGTATATATTCGGCTGGAATGCAACCAAAAAAAATTATGACGATATGCAGGGATATGCGTGGGGAGACAATCTGGTCGTTCATCAGCTGGAACAGGCTGCGGATGGAACTCTTTTCGCCGTTCCGCCATTTAATACCGAAACGACTTTTCCGCGCAGAACGATGCCTGTTCCGGTAATCATCGGTAAAACGATATCGGCTGCTGCAGGCGGCTTATCCGGTAATAATATATGGAAGTGTACGCTTCTCATCGATAATTCAACAGCTGTTTTGTATGTGAACGGTACATCCTCTCTTTCTGCCGTATGTACACAATGTACGGAAATTCGTGGCAAATTTTTTCCTGTAACAAAGGAATGTCTGTTACGGGAGTGACCATATAACAATAAGGAAAAAAATAGCTATGATAAAAACTGAATCGTTTCCCGATATGCTGGAAAAAGCCGGACAACGGATTTCCCGGATACTAAAAGAAGAAACACCTGTGCAGCGAAAACTCAGACCTGTTTTTCATTTGTCGAATCCTGCCGGATGGATAAACGATCCGAACGGATTTTCCCTTTTTAAGGGAAAATATCATCTTTTTGCACAACATAATCCTTATTCGACATATTGGGGGGCGATGCACTGGGCTCATTTTACCACAGAGGATTTTATACACTGGAAGACGGAGCCCGAAGCGCTTGCGCCTGATCACGACTATGACCGGGGCGGCTGTTTTTCCGGTACGGCGATGGACGATGATGGTAAACATGTGTTGTTGTATACAGGCGTAACGGAAAACGGGCAGGCACAATGTCTTGCAATCGGCAACGGAACAGAATATGGTAAAGCTGTGCAGAATCCTGTTATTACATCGGATCAGCTTCCGGTCGGTTCGAGCAGAAAAGACTTCAGAGACCCGAAACTCTGGAAAGACGGAACAACCTATTTTGCACTGATGGGCAGTAAGACTTTTGCCGAAAAGAAATCCTACGGTCAGGTCGTTCTTTATTCATCAAAGAACCTGACGACGTGGAAATTTGAAAATATACTTGCCTCGTCGCGTGATCTTTACGGATATGGTGAAATGTGGGAATGTCCGGATTTTTTCCGGCTGGGGGAACGTAGCATTCTTATCGTGTCGCCGCAGTTTATGGAAGCGCATGGCAATCTGTATCACGGCGGCAACAATACGATCTGCCTTATCGGAAATTATAACCGGACAAAATACCGGCTGGAAAACTATATAATAGTTCCGTTCGAGTACGGTCTTGATTTTTATGCACCGCAGACCATTTGTTCTGCTGACGGCCGGCGTATCGCTGTCGGGTGGCTTCAGTCATGGGATAACCGTCTTACTCCTGACTCATTTTTATGGTCGGGAATTATGAGTATACCCAGAGAATTGACACTGCGGAACGGGAAACTGTATCAGAATCCGGTCAGAGAACTGGAGCGTTTCAGAACCGGTCCTCTCTGTCGGCAGGGGAGTTGTTCCGATGGAGAGCTAGTTTCGTTCAATGGTATTTCTGGGAGGTGCATCGATATGACTGTCGATGTAGAAGCCGGCAGATATAATGTTTTTGAAATCAGATTTGCCTGCGACGAGCACCATTATACGTCGATACAGTATGACAGGCGGACGGGGCTCTGTACATTTAACCGATTGTTTTCGGGAGTACGGAGAGATTTTATATCGACCAGAGCTTTTCCGGTTTCAGATAAAAACGGTCGAATCAGATTTCGTATTTTACTTGACGTATGGACTGCTGAATTATTTGTTAACGACGGTGAGCAGGCCTTTTCCTCATTAATTTACACGGATTTGACCGCAGACGGTGTTGAATTTTTACAGTCCGGCAGCAAGACTCCTGTAAACTTTTCAGTGGAAAAGTTTACAGTCAGTCTGTAAATTCCGGTTTTGCCGTCGATGCTCTCAGAATTACTTCTGTTTCCACATACGTAATTCTGAACGGGAGAGTCCGATCGTTTATACGCGATAAAAGCAGATCTGCAGCTATTGTTCCCATCTTGTTTCCTGGAATACATACTGTTGTAAGCGCGGGAGAAATAAACTGCGATTCATTGCTGTTATCGAATCCGCTTACCATAATTTTTTCCGGCACGGCAGCTGAAAGTACGGATAAAGCCTTCATGAGCCGGATTGCAAGGTAATCATTCGCACAAACAAAAGCCTGCGGCAGCTCCGGTAATTCCTGGAGTTTCCGGCAGATCCATTCTGTCGCCCCGTACGATGAGGAATCTGCTTCCAGTATGCAGTGTTCTGTGGTGTATGGTAATTCGTTATCTTTCAAAGCAGAACGGAAGCCTTTCCAGCGTTCATAGAAGGACTGGCAGTGCAGATTATCTCCGTAGAATCCGAGTTTTTTTATTCCTGTGCTGATGATTCCGTTTGTAATGATATATGAACTGGTATAATTTTCCATATACAAAATATCTGCATGAATTTGATCCCCCGGCGGAATAACACAGGTGTCGACGAAAAGTACAGGGATTTTTATTTCCGAAAGAAATTTACAGTAGCTCTCATCAAACATTTCTATACAGAGAATTCCGACCGTGTTGTCGACGTTGAATGTTTTAGGCAGTTTTCGTAACCGGAGTTCTTCATCTCTGACGGTGTACATGGTAAGCCGGTACCCCAGTTTATTTATTTTTTCCTGAAACGTATTGAGCAGGGAAAAGCTGAAATGACCACTTCCCAGAAAAATATGGGAAAACACTGCTATTTCGTATGTTTGAGAAGTTATTCCTACAATTTCGTCTACATTGAGGAGTGAAAACTGTTTATAGCCCAATTCTGCAGCTTTACGGAATATTTTTTTTCTGGTAATTTCTGTAACGGAACCTGTATTATTTATTGCTTTTGAGACGGTAGTACGAGAAAGTCCCAGTTCATCTGCAATATCCTGTATAGTTACCTTTCTGGACATAAAAACTCCCTGAAAACAATCGGATATGTTATAATATAGTAAATGCCATCAGTTGTCAAATGTAACCAGATGTAAACAAAGAGTGTACATTATTTTCCCCGTCAGAAACTGCGATCATATTTAATCATGCCGGCGGATTCCGTTATTCCAGAATCTTTCCGTCGGTTGAAATAGTCACAACCTGCCACGGAATGAATTTCCCGCTGTCCTGCAGTGCCTGTTTGACGGCATTTTCGATTCCACCGCAGC
This sequence comes from Treponema sp., assembly GCA_022640795.1. Classification (GTDB taxonomy): domain Bacteria; phylum Spirochaetota; class Spirochaetia; order Treponematales; family Treponemataceae; genus Treponema_D. The sequence continues at coordinate 27,422 of JALCCK010000021.1, read as the reverse complement.
ACGGCACTTCCATCCGGACAACCGTTACGCTTTTTATGGTATTTGCTCTGATGATTTCCGTGAGTTTTTCGCGATAGTCGCCTTCATCCAGTTTGGGACAGCCGATAAGCGTTATACGATTTCTGATGAATTCGTTATGAAAATTTCCGTATGCGTAGGCAGTGCAGTCGGCCGCAATAAGCAGATTTGCGTTTTCAAAATACGGGGCTTTGACCGGTGCGAGTTTTATCTGTACCGGCCACTGGGACAATCTGCTGCTGTTCGCCGCGGGTGTCATTGAGTCCCGTACCGGGGCCGTCGTCCGCAGAATACTTTTTGACTGGGTACCGGGACAGCCGCATGGAAGTTTTTTCAGGCTGACGGTTTGTTTTTTGTGGTTCTGTACCGCTGTTTCGTCATATTTTTCTGCTTCCCGTTCTTCGATACTGATGGCTCCCGCCGGGCAGGCCGGCAGACAGTCGCCCAGACCATCGCAGTAATCATCGCGCAGAAGTTTTGCTTTTCCATCGATCATTCCGATGGCCCCTTCGTGACATGCTGCGGCACAGAGTCCGCATCCGGTACATTTATTCTCGTCTATTTTAACGATTTTCCGTTTCATTCTGTTACCTCCGGGAATTTTCGGTTTCATAGTCTGGAATAAATATACCCGGCCGGTTCCGGAAAGTATGTTGTAATTACAACATTTTCTTTCTATTTAGTTTGGTTCAGACGTTGAACCGGTAAACCTCAGAATGCGCTGGTTTTTAGATCCGCGGAACTGCAGTGAGATGTCTTTTTCCGCTTCTATAAACGGACCGTCAACGAGTACGTCCAGCACCGCAAGCATGCGGTCGGTTACTTCGCAATGTTTACGGCCGGTTTCGGGAACGAGATCCCGGTCCCAGACATATCCGGTATAACACCAGATCGTCTTACCGGGACAGGTTCGTTTGACCCGTTCGAGAAACGGGGCGAGCACGCGCTGATTCTCTTCTTCAAACGGGTCACCGCCGAGTACGGTCAGTCCCGCGATGTAATCCGGTTGCAGCAAGGAGATGAGTTCAGCTTCCGTTTCGCCGGTAAATTCTCTGCCGTAGCGGAAATTCCACGTTTCCCGGTTAAAGCAGCCTTTGCAGCAGTTCCGGCAGCCGGAAACGAACAGCGAGACGCGTACGCCTTCGCCGTTCGCAATGTCGGTTTTTTTTATAGTTCCGTAATACATGATTTACAGGTGAAGCACCCGTTCCTTGATTTCCTGCGTCCGGCCCTGGTTCCAGTACTGTGTGCCGATGTATCCGCAGGTACGCCGGGCGACGTTCATGGTCGACTGATCCCGGTTGCCGCAGTTCGGGCATTCCCAGACGAGTTTACCGTCGTCGTCGGTAACGATCCGGATCTCACCGGTGTAGCCGCATTTCTGGCAGCAGTCGCTCTTCGTGTTGAGTTCTGCGTACATGATGTTGTTGTAGATATGTTTAAGCAGCGCCATGACTGCCGGCAGATTGTTTTCCATATTCGGTACTTCGACGTAACTGACCGCTCCCCCCGGCGAAAGTTCCTGGAACTGCGATTCAAACGTGAGTTTTGTAAACGCGTCGACCGGTTCGGTAACGTGAATGTGATAGCTGTTCGTAATGTAGTTTTTATCGGTTACGCCCTTGATTTCACCGAACCGACGTTTCAGGCATTTTGCGAATTTGTACGTGGTGCTTTCAAGCGGCGTCCCGTAGAGTGAAAATGCGATATTCGTTTCGTCCCGCCATTTGGTGCATGCGTCGTTCAGCCGGTGCATGATTTGCAGTGCGAACGGTGTCGCTTCCGGATCGGTGTGTGATTTGCCCGTCATGTACCGGACCGCCTCGCAGAGCCCGGCATATCCGAGCGATATGGTCGAATAGCCGCTGTAAAGCAGCCTGTCGATCACCTCTCCTTTTTTAAGCCGGGCGAGTGCGCCGTACTGCCAGAGAATCGGTGCAACATCCGACGGTGTTCCGAGCAGCCGGTTGTGGCGGATCATGAGCGCCCGGTAACAGAGCTGCAGCCGTTCATCCATGATGTTCCAGAATTTTTCGTAATCGCCGCCGGATGAACAGGCAGCGTCCACCAGATTCAGCGTGACGACCCCCTGATTGAACCGGCCGTAGAATTTCGGCTTGCCGTTTTCGTCATGATAGACGGTCAGAAAAGAACGGCAGCCCATGCACGGATAGCAGTTGCCGTCTTTCAGCTCCAGCATTTTCTTTTCAGAGATGTAGTCCGGAACCAGCCGTCGCGCCGTACATTTTGCCGCGAGTTCGGTCAGATAGTAGTATTGAGAACCGTTTTCGATATTGTCAGGTTCGAGGACGTAAATCAGTTTGGGAAAAGCCGGAGAAACCCAGAATCCTTTTTCGTTTTTGACGCCCTGATACCGCTGCTTGAGCGTTTCTTCTATGATAAGGGCGAGATCTTCCTTTTCCCGGTCATTTCCTGCCTCGTTCAGGTACATAAACACGGTAACGAACGGCGACTGCCCGTTGGTCGTCATGAGGGTAACGACCTGATACTGTATTGTCTGTACTCCGCGGGTGATTTCTTCATGAAGCCGGCGTTCAACCAGATATTCGAACTGGTCGTCCGTATACGTGATACCGGTAACTTTTTCCGTCTCGCGGATATCACCGGCAATCTTTTTACGGCTGACGTCGACAAACGGCGCAAGGTGGGCAAGCGAAATGCTCTGGCCTCCGTACTGGGAGCTGGCGACCTGCGCGATAATCTGTGTTGCGATATTGCAGGCGGTGGAAAACGAATGCGGCGTATCGATCTTTGTTCCGCTGATAACGGTTCCGTTCTGCAGCATGTCTTCAAGATTGACCAGATCGCAGTTATGCATGTGCTGCGCGAAGTAGTCGGCGTCGTGAAAATGAATCAGGCCTTCGTCGTGCGCCTTTGCAATATCTTCGTCGAGCAGAAACCGTTTGGTAATGTCTTTGCTGACTTCGCCCGCCATATAATCGCGCTGAACGCTGACAACCGTTGAATTTTTGTTCGAGTTTTCCTGTTTTACTTCTTCGTTTGCGCATTCGAGCAGGCTCAGAATCTGCTTGTCCGTCGTATTGGCTTTCCTCATGAGTTCGTGCCGGTAACGGTAGGTGATATACGTTTTGGCAACTTCAAACGCACCCGCCTGCATGATTTCCTTTTCGACCAGATCCTGAATGGATTCGACATTCATTTCCGATTTTTTCGTACGGCAATAGGTTTCGATTGTGCCGGCAGCCGTACGGATCTGTCCGTCCGAAAGCCGGTCAGCCTGCGGAACTTCTGCGTTCGCCTTTGAAACAGCCGTCACGATTTTCTGTATGTCGAACGGGACTTCTTCTCCGTTTCGTTTAATAATTTTCATTGATGCTCCTGTAAAAGGGCACGCGGAGTTCTCCCGCCGCGAATGGCGGAAGCATGATAACTGACCGGAAGGGTCCGCTTATCATTTCTCTCGTTTGATATGCCTGATATGTTGTATATACGCTATATATAGTGTTTATTGTATTTTGTTGTACCGTATATAGCGCTATTTTGTCAAGCCATATTGAGAAAATTATCTGGCTGCCGAGTCTGTACAGTATCGTTGTGCATAGTTTTTCTTTTTTTACAGAGATTCACCGAAGGCTTTTATATCGTCGAGATATTTTCGCTTTGCGTTCCCTGGATATATTTTTATACCCATATTTCTGCCACCGGAGAATTCTGTAAGTTCGCTATACTGTGCAATCGCTGCATCATAGACATTGGGAGAACCTGAGCTCAGAAGGATTGCATATTTTTTTGCAGCCGGTTTCATTTCCGGGCAGGCATACATACGGGCTATCGTATTTTGCAGCTGTCCGGTAATATTCCAGTAATAGATTGGTGGAGCAAACACAAGCATATCTGCTTTTGCAAGAAGCGGATAAAGGTCCTGCATAGCATCTTTTTGTATACAGGTACTGTGATTGTTGTGACAGTATTCGCATCCGGGACAGCCTGCAATTTTCTGTTTCCCGACCTGTATATTTGTCACCGTGTGACCTTTGCTTTCAGCCCCTTCAGCAAAAGCTGCTGCCAGTACTTCCGCATTCCCGCATAATCTGTCTTTATAGAGCGTACGGCTTGCGGAAGAATCCGCATCTGTGTCGGAAGACGTTTGATTTCCATAGAGAGAAAAAAATACAATCAGATTGTGTGAAGCTGATCTGTTTTGGGCCGGTAACGACAGCATCGACACCCAAAGCAGTAGCAATATAGAATAAAACCTTTTCATTTGTACCTCCGTAGCTACACTACCTGTTTTTTTGTCCATGAATTGGTAAGGTAATGAATACTGTAGATCACCAATTTGGCAATCCAGTCTACAAACATTGCTGCCCACGTTCCAGGCATTCCCATATGAAACCCGAAAGCAAAAACATATGAAAGTACAATGCGGCCAGATAAGAATCATGAGCACTGCATGAACAAGAACAATAGTCCAGACCATCGATGTCGCATCTAGTGACAGATGATAGATTTTCATAATAAACGGCATAAGTAAAAGAATGATACTGCTGCTTGCAATGAAACTTCCGTACATTATCAGATCTGCTTTCTCTTTCAGAAAATTGCCGATCCGCAAAACCGCATCTTTTCGTCGTGCAAAATAGCTGATACTAAGTGCGGCTCCAATTCGGGAAATGAGCGTCGGTATTGCAGCTCCTGCAACTCCTGCAACTCCGAAATGAAATACCATGACAAGCAGATAGGTATTCGCCGCAGTGTGAACATCTGCGCTGATGCTACCGGAAAAATAGTTCAGGATCAGCGGCGTAACGGTATAGACTACGGCAGGAACGATCACGGGAAAAAATACTGTACTCTTTTCCATTTGATTACCGGCGTGTTCAGCTTCCTTTCTGTTTTTCTGCCCCGGATACTGGCCGGCAATGACTGTTCCTCCGGTAGCGCGCGCCACAAAAATGCTGATAAGCAGAGCCGTACCGGAACTCCGTACGGGGACCGCCCGGTTCAACAATAGTCATTCCGATTCCAAACGACGCTATTTCCTGGGCAACAGATTCGCAGAATCCTTCGTTGCATAGTACCTCGAATTTCCCGGATAGGCGACCTGTCCGTCATATGAAGGAATCTGAAAGTTCTTCCGCTGCACCGAATAATCCTTATCCTGCATTACTGATGATTACATCTATTGTTCCGTGAATGGATATTTTTAATCAGTTATTCAACCTTGTCTGTGTTCCGGCCTGTACCGATAACAGTGTCGTCTTTTGCAAGCAGTTGTTCTGTCATACACCTTCCAAATCTGCTTGATACACCGGTAATAAACCATGTTCTTTTCATATCAGTTGTCCTGTTCTCAAATTTTACCGTATGTGCGATATGTGACAGTTATAAAACAGTGTAACAGAAGCGGTTTGGTACAATACTGCTTTTGCAATTCACCATGCACCTGACGCATGGTAATGCTTACATACATCAGAAACTATGATATACTACGAGTATGGATTTGGCTCAGTTAAAACAGCTGGTTGTGATTGCTGAAGAAAAAGTGCTGTCGCATGCAGCTGAAAAATTATATATATCGCAACCTTCACTGAGCCGTTCAGTCCAGAATCTGGAAGAGGAATTTGGGGTAAAACTGTTTGACCGCAAAAAAAACAGCATGGTCTTAAACGAAGCTGGCATACTGGCGGTAAAATATGCTCGTATTGTGTTGCAGGATACGGAAAATCTCAAAAAGAAAATAGAGGCTTTTTCAAAACAGCTGCAGTCTCTGAAAATTGTTACCTGCGCACCGGCTCCTCTCTGGAAATTTACCGCAGAAGCAGCAAAACGCTTTCCCCGTCTTCGTGTTACTTCGGACATGCCTGACGAAGACCTGTTGGAAACCCTGCTGCTTGGAGAGAGAGCAGATATTGCTATTCTACGAAAAGACGCGCAATCCGAGAAAATAGAGAGCGTTCCTTTCCTCAGCGAGCACCTGTGTGTGCAGATACCAAATACCAATCCGTTAAGTCAAAAGGAAAAAATACAATTCAGGGATCTGGAGGGGCAGACGATCCGTGTCTATACAAAAATCGGCTTCTGGGATAAGGTTCATCGTGAGAACATTCCGAATGCCCGCTTTATAGAATCGGACGACTTTATGATTTATATGAATCTGGTAAACGCAATGGATTCCCTCGTGTTTGTTACCAGTCTCGGAAATACACTGCATCCTGAGCGTACGGGCTGCAAGACACTGCCACTCCAGGATAAAGCGGCTCGCGTGGTATACCGGATCGCCTGTCTTAAAAAAAACAGAGAAAATCTGGAAGAAGTTGTGAGCTGGGCAGTGTCGGCCGCCGGTCAATGGTAATTGTCGGCAGAGATCGTACTCATGGTAAAGAACAGAACATATTGCAGACTTCGAAAGGAGCGATTCTATGACAGATGAACGGCTGCGTTGCAGCTGGTGCTGCGACGGCGGCATCGTACAGAAATATCACGACACGGAATGGGGCGTTCCCCTGCGTGACGATCAGAAGCAGTTCGAATTTCTCATGATGGAAGTAATGCAGTGCGGACTGAACTGGACAATGATGCTCAGGAAACGGGACATATTTCGTGTCTGTTTCGATAATTTTGCGTATGAAAAAATTGCTCACTATACAGAAGCGGATATTGAACGGATACTTGCTGTTCCCGGCATGATCCGTTCGCGCCGGAAAATAACGGCGGTCATAAACAATGCCCGGAGATTTGTCGACATTCTTGCAGGCTATCATTCTTTTTGGGCGTATTTGAGGAGTTTTTCGCAGGCCGGCATGATTTTATACCGCGGTCACGAAACGGGAGCAATTCCTGCCCGTACGGAACTTTCCGACCGGATCAGTACAGATCTGCGGAAGCGGGGATTCAAATTTCTCGGTTCCGTTACCGTCTACGCACATCTTCAGGCCTGCGGAGTCGTCAACGATCATGTAGAAAGCTGTTTCCGATACCGGGAACTTATTGCTGCTGCCGGAGATCAGGCTGTCGGCAGAGAAGATAACGGATAGTGGCTGTATAAGAAGGTTTCCCTTCTACCCGCCGGACAGTTGTTGTTACGGCTCGGTACGGAAATAGGTGAAAATGGAAAAACGTTTTTATTCGGTGTCTGATTTTTATAAAAAGCGATTCGGTACGAAAGTTTTTAAAATTTCACTCGATGCCGGTTGTACCTGTCCGACGCGGGACGGAACGAAAGGACGGGGCGGCTGTATCTTCTGCAGCGCGGCCGGATCAGGAGATTTTGCCGCTTCGCGGATGAAACCGATTCATGAACAGATCGGGCAGGCAAAACAGCTGGTCGAATCAAAACTCCGCGGCAGAAGCGGAACGACTGACGGACGCTTTATTGCGTATTTCCAAAATTTTACGAACACCTACGGAGAACCTTCCGTACTTGAACAGAAATATTGCGAAGCCGCTGCGGAGCCCGGTATTGTCGGCATAGCTATAGCAACCCGTCCCGACTGCCTTGATGACGGGATTCTCAACCGTATTGCCCGGCTCGGTGACCGTACTTTCGTTTCGATTGAGCTGGGACTGCAGACATCGAATGAAACAACCGCCGCTTTTATCAGACGCGGATATCCGCTTTCGACCTATGACGCTGCCGTACAGCGTATCCGCCGGGCAAACCCTGCAATTCATATCGTAACGCACGTTATATTCGGTCTTCCCGGCGAAACGGATGCCGACATGCTTGAAACGGTCCGTCACTGCACCGCTGCTGGAACGGACGGCATAAAATTCACCGTTCTGTATGTTCTTGCCGGAACCGACCTTGCTGCCGGGTACCGTGCCGGCAGCTTTTCGTGCATGACTCAGGACGATTATTTTTCAATAGTCGCCCGCTCGCTTGAACTGCTCCCGCCGTCGGTCGTCGTACATCGGCTGACCGGCGACGGTCCCAAGCGGATTCTTATTGCACCGCTCTGGACGGCAAATAAACGAAAGGTCCGGAACGATATGGCACGGTATTTTACGGCACACGATGTGCGGCAGGGATCCGCTGAACAAATCAGCAGATAGGTTTTCCATCGAGTATCCGGGTAACGAGCCTGCCATTCCGATATATCAGCTTAAGTGAAAAGAAAGGTGCTTCGTCGGCCAGCAGTTTCAGAAAAATCATATCACCTTCCCAGAGATTTAAATTCCGGACCTGTTCCTTTTCGACCCATTCCAAATGTCCTTCATCGCAGGCTGTTACAGTACCGGTAAACCCGTCGGCTGTATACAGGCACATATATTCTGCAGGGTCGTTGTCGGATAGAAACGTTATGAGTCCCCGGAACCGGAACGACGTCAAAGTCAATCCGGTTTCTTCTCTGACTTCACGGAGCAGACAGTCTTCCGGACTTTCTCCCGTTTCGAAATGACCGCCGACACCGATCCATTTGTCTTTGTTTATATCGTTTTTCTTTATCGTCCGGTGAAGCATAAGATAGCTGCTGTTTTTTTCAATATAGCAGAGTGTTGTAAGGTTTGATTTCATTCTGTCTGGTATAGTACCGTGCCGATAGAATCTGGACAAGTATACTATAAAAATAGCAGGAGACAGTTTTGATAAAAAAAGCTGTTGACATAATTATAACAGTGATGTACTATCATAAATGTAATCAATACAAAAAAGGTTGCATAATAAATATCTCCCGTATGGAAGACAAAAGTTTAATGACGGCGCCGGTTGGTGGCGTTTCAGAATGTTTTAAAGGAGTTTACAATGAAACAATGGGTTTGCAAAGTTTGCGGTTATGTGTATACTGGAGATAATCCGCCTGAAAACTGTCCCCAGTGTGGAGCTTCTCAGGATAAGTTTGAAGAGAAAGAAGCTGATACAGGTTTTGCCTGTGAACACGTAGTCGGTGTTGCAAAGGGCCTCGATGCAGAAGTTGTGCAGGGACTGAAAGACAATTTTAATGGCGAATGTAGTGAAGTTGGTATGTACATTGCTATGTCCCGGCAGGCAGAACGCGACGGTTATCCTGAAGTGGCGGAAGCTTTCAAACGATATGCGTATGAAGAAGCTGACCACGCATCCCGTTTTGCAGAAATGCTGGGGGATGTACTTACGAATTCCACCAGGAAAAATCTTGAAATGCGTGCGGCTGCTGAAACCGGCGCATGCAAGGGTAAATTTGAACTGGCAAAGCGTGCAAAAGAATTGGGATATGATGCCGTCCATGATACTGTTCATGAAATGGCAAAAGATGAAGCCCGTCACGGAGCCGGATTCAAAGGACTCCTCGCCCGTTATTTTAAGTAGTGCTGCTTTTTGTATGCACGGGAGGCATAGATGTCCGATAACTATTTTTCAAAAATTGCTGAAACAGGCATCAGGCCTTCCGTCCAGCGGGTAGCAGTTTATACATATCTGCGTGAGCACCCGGTACATCCGACTGTCGATATGGTTTACTCTGCGCTGTCTCCTGTCTATCCGACATTGTCGCGGACAACGATTTACAATACGCTGAAGCTTTTTGCCGACAGCGGGCTTGTTCAGGTTATACGGATTGAGGATGACCGGCTCCGCTATGATGCCGATACGTCTCCGCATCTTCATTTTAAATGCCGTAAATGCGGAAACGTATTTGATATAACCGATGAAGAAACGCTTCGAAAGATTAATGCGGACTGTATTGCTCTTCTGCCTGCCGGATTTTCGGCTGAGAGAATACAGACGAATATCTGGGGGCTCTGCAGCACGTGCGTGCAGAAACAAAAGAGTGCCTCATAGCGGCGTACTGAAATTTAGCTTCAGGTGAACATATCATTTATGAACAGTATCGGCTCCTGCCTTTTTACCATTTCCCTTTTGTATTATTTCTGAAAATTTATACATTGACGACTCTGCTCCGGTATTCGGCAGCACGCACATTCTTCAGATACTCTGAAGGTGTTATGTTCGTAAAATTCTTGAAGTCATGAATAAAGTGCGACTGATCATAGTAGTGAAAATCTTCTGCAAGATCAGACAGGTTGGCAATATTTCCCGAATTGAGCCGGTCGATTATCGTCTGGAACTTCAGAATCCTGCAGAATTGTTTTGCACTGATTCCCAGCTCTTCCGTAAAAATAAGGTTTATATACCGTGACGAATAACCGGTCAGTTTTTCCAGTTCCGAAATTGTTATGATTCCGTTCGATTTCGAAATGAGAATATATATCTGCCGGAACAGATTGTGCTGGTTTGTATTTTTCAGCGAGACAAGATACTGCCGGTACGCCTGCAAAAAAACGCCGACACGTTCGTGAAAGGACTGCGTCGACTCCATTCGTGAACGCAGTGTCCGCATACTTGAGAATTCGGAAAGTTCAGCACTATCATTGACCAGATATTTTACCGGAAATTCAGCAAAACACGGATTTTCCCCCGGCTGGAACCTGACTCCGAAATATTCCCGACGGAAATCGAATTGTAATGCTTTGCGTTCCCGTGTTGAACCGAGAACGTAGGCTTTCATATCGGATTCGTTATACGCGAAAATGATATTACTGCAGCCGTCGGGAATCATCAGAATATCCGGCGGCATGTTTTGCGGTATTTTGTAACTGAAGAAGTGAGAAATGCCGTACGAAGCCATGATATGCTGGTAAAAGCGGTCTGTTTCGAAAACAAAATACGGCTGGATCGTTTTGATATGGATTTTTTCACCGGTCATCATTCACCTCCGAATAAAAAAGGCGCAAAAGACCATCGTCTTTCACGCCTTCGTGTTTTTTTACTATTAACAGCTGTCGCACAAAAAGTCAACTGTTATTTTTTATTGTTTTTGATAAATGCCACTGTTTTTTCCGATTTCTACAATTACTTATCCTGTGTCGTTTACTATAATGAGATTGATTTTAAGAATATTCCGGATTCAAAAGAGGAGGTATGCTAAAAATACTTCCATGTATTTTTAGCAACAGTAGTTGTTCAAGCAGAGCTTTCGCAACTACGATTTGCGGCATCACGACTTCGTCGTGTGCTGAGAAGAATTTATTTACGTGCACGCTTCAGCGTGCTGCTGATCCGTGCCGCGTGATTACGTGATTAGAGGAGGAGATTGTGCAGAGAATAATGGAGCATCCCATTCTTGGAAAACCGCAGAAAGGACGCTTTGTGACATTTACTTTTGACGGCAGGCCGGTTCAGGGATATGAGGGAGAGCCGATAGCAGCAGCACTTAAGGCAGCCGGGGTTATGATTCACCGGTATACGGCCAGGCGGCATCTTCCGCGCGGAATCTTCTGTGCAATCGGACGCTGTACTGACTGCGTCATGGTCGTAGACGGAAAGCCGAACATCCGTACCTGCGTTACACCGCTTAAGGAAGGAATGGATGTGAAAACGCAATACGGCGTTGCTGCGAAAGACAAGGTAGAAAAATAATGAAACGATATGATGTAATTATCGTCGGAGCAGGACCTTCCGGACTTTCAGCAGCAATAGAGGCAGCAAAAAGGGGACTTTCCGTTATCGTCTTTGATGAAAACAACAGGCCGGGCGGCCAGCTGTTCAAACAGATACATAAATTTTTCGGATCGAAAGAACATAAAGCAAAAATCAGGGGATTTAAAATCGGCGAACAGCTTTTGAAGGAAGCGTCGGATGCAGGCGTAACCGTCCGGCTCGACGCGACCGTTACCGGTATGTTCATGAACAAGGAAGTCGTCGTCAGATACGACGATGCAATGCATCATTATAAAGGAAGTTCAATTATCATAGCGACCGGGGCATCGGAAAACGCAGTACCGTTTGAAGGCTGGACACTTCCGGGCGTCATAGGAGCAGGTGCCGCCCAGACGATGATGAATCTGCACGGCGTAAAGCCCGGAAACAGAATACTTATGCTCGGAAGCGGAAATGTCGGACTGGTCGTCGGGTTTCAGCTGCTGCAGGCAGGATGCGAACTCGTTGCCGTTGCAGATGCGGCTCCCCGGATCGGCGGTTACGGCGTTCATGCGGCGAAACTGGCCCGCTGCGGCGTCCCTTTTTATCTGTCGCATACGATTATAAAAGCGGAAGGAACCGGCTTCGTGACCGGTGTTACGATAAGCGGAGTTGACAGTCATTTTGTACCGGTCAGAGGAACGGAAAAACACTTTGACGTTGATACGATCTGTATGGCAGTCGGACTATCCCCCATGTCCCAGCTGCTTAAGATGGCCGGATGCAGCATGGAAGATAATCCGAAACGGGGCGGCCAGGTTCCGCTCGTAGACGAATACGGAGAAACTTCGATAAAGGGTATTTTTGCCGCCGGCGATGTTTCCGGTATAGAAGAAGCAAGTTCTGCAATGATAGAAGGCCGCATAGCAGGAATACGGGCAGCAGCGTATCTTGGTTTCTGCGGTAACAGTGATGCGGATTCCGCTGTTGCAAAATGCGAAGCGGATCTCGGAACGCTCCGGGAAGGTATGTTCGCGCCGCAGAATAAAGGTAAACTGATAGAAAAGACTGACGAAGGTATTCCCGTCTCGATGAGCCTTCTTACAAAGGGCTATGTTGCCGGCGACGAAATAGAGCGTTTTCCGGGTGTAACGCACCGGAAAGGGATTCATCCGGTCATCGAATGTACGCAGAACATTCCGTGCAATCCGTGTCAGGATGCCTGCGTACGCGGCTGCATCAAAATCGGAAAACATATAACGTCGCTTCCGGTCGTCGGAAAAGAAGCTTCCTGTACGGGCTGCGGAATGTGCGTTGCATCGTGTTCGGGACAGGCGATCTTTCTGGTCAACGAAGACTATGAAAAAGAATACGCAGCCGTTACTCTGCCGTATGAATTTCTGCCGCTTCCTCAGAAAGGAGACAAAGGAAAAGCGTTGGACCGGAGCGGTAAACCGGTGTGCGATGCGGAAATCGTTGAAGTGCGCAGCTCAAAGGCGTACGATCACACCAATCTTCTTACCATGAAGGTGCCGGCCGATATGGTAATGGAAGCCCGTTTTTTTAAGAAGTATGAACCGGAGGCTACTGAAAAATGAATGACCGTTCACGAGATATAGGACCTTTTACTGCAAAACCGGACGACGACCTAATCATCTGCCGGTGCGAAGAAGTAACGAAGGGAGAAATACGAAAAGCCGTACACGACGGAATGTATACGGTTCCCGAGATACGGCGGTACCTCCGGTGCGGAATGGGACTCTGTCAGGGACAGACGTGCGGCAGGCTGGTAAAAGGTATTGTTGCACGGGAGTTGAATATATCCCCTGCAGAACTGGAGTCCGCTACCAGCAGATCTCCGATGCGCCCGGTGGAAATGAATATATTCGGGAACGAAGATGACGTATAATAACGCCCGCGGCGGATTAGAAGAGGTTTTTCTATGAAAAAGACAGCAGATGCGATTGTAATAGGAGGCGGCATCGTAGGATGCGCTGCTGCATATTATCTTGCAAGGAATGGTTTATCGGTTATCGTACTGGAAGGCAGCAGCTCTATCGGAAACGGCGGATCGTCCAGAAACGGCGGCGGAGTCAGACAGTCCGGACGCGACCCGCGGGAACTGCCGCTCATGATATGGGGTGTTCAGCATATCTGGCCGGTGCTCTCCGAAGAACTCGGAACCGACTGCGAATATGTGCAGAAGGGAAACCTCCGGCTGGGAAAAAACGACAGGCATAAAAAGATCCTTCAGAGGCTTACCGACAAGGCGGTCAAAGAAGGACTCGACGTACGGATGCTGGATGGAAAGGAAGTTCGGGAGATTAATCCGTATCTTTCGGATGAAGTAACTGTCGCAAGCTGGTGTCCGACCGACGGACACGCGAATCCTCTGACGACGACGCTCGGTTTCTTCAAAAAAGCGCGGGAACTCGGCGTCGATTTCATTACCGGAGCCGAAGTTACCGAACTGCGGACCGTCAAAGGCAGAATCAGAAAAGTAATCACGCCGGAAGCGGTCTTTGAAACGGATAACGTTCTTGTTGCGGCAGGATTCGGCAGCCGCGCGATACTGAATACCGTCGATATAGACGTTCCGGTTATCAAGGTAAAAATAGAATGCCTTGTAACGGAAGGAGAACCCCTGATGTTTGACCAGATGCTCGGTACAGCGGAAGCAGACTTCTACGGTCATCAGACAAAACACGGTTCCTTCGTATTCGGCGGTTCTACGGGACTTGAGCATTATAACGAAAACGACGGAACGCCGGTTTCAAGCAGCATTCTGGCTCCGTGCATCTGCCGCGGTATTATGAAATACTTTCCCGCTTTACAGGATGCAAAAATAGTCCGTTCGTGGGCAGGATGGAAAGATGAATGTGCGGACGGGGTTGCAATCATTGACAGAGTAGAAGAAATTCCGGGTCTGTACACGGCATGCGGATTTACCGGCCACGGCTTCGGCATCGGGCCGGCGGCAGGATACAGCATGGCACAACTGATGACGGGCGGAAAGACACCTGTCGATATCTCTCCGCTTCGGCTGAACAGATTCAAGGCAAAGATTTAATTTGATCAGTAATATATACGAGGTAAATTATGAGCAGTTCAAAAATTGATTTTCTGTATTTAAGCGAAAACGACATGATTCTGGCAGGCGTAGAAGATATGGCCGGCTGCATCGACACGATGGAAGAACTTTTTTCACTTATCGGGAAAGGTGATTACCGTATGGGCGGCAAAAACGGAAATGAACATGGTATTATGATGAAATTTCCTGAAACCTCGGATGTTGAAGGAATGCCATTACTGGGACCTGATTACCGTTTTGTCGCAATGCCCGCGTACGTCGGCGGAGAATTCAGAATGTGCGGAATCAAGTGTTACGGCTCAAATCAGGCTAACCGTGAAAAAGGACTTCCCCGTTCCGTTCTTATGCTGACGCTGATGGACAGGGAAACCGGTGTTCCGCTTGCCTATATGTCGGCAAATATCTTAAGTGCCATGCGTACCGGTGCCGTTCCGGGCCTGGGAGTCCGATATCTTTCAATAAAGAATCCGAAAACAGTTTCGATTATAGGGCCGGGAGTTATGGGCAGAACGGCTTTGCAGTCCTTTGTCTGCGAAAAACCGGGTATTGAAACAGTGAAAATAAAGGGAAGAAGACAGAGCGGTATCGACAGTTTTATTTCATGGATAAAGGAACATTGTCCCGGCGTAAAAAATATAATCGTATGTAAATCGGAAGAAGAAGCCTGCAGAGATTCCGACATCATCTATTTTGGAACAACGAATGCAGCAGTCTTTGAAGATAACCCTCATGCAGAATCCGAATGGCTGAAACCGGGAGCTCTTATCATGAGCACATCGGTACTTCTTATGGAAAGCGGTTTTCTCTCAGATACGTCTCGCTGTAAGCTTGTTTCCGATAACCAGAAGATGTATGAAGGCTGGGCAGAAGGTGCGGAACTTCCTGCACAGAAAAACGTTTCAACGCTGCTCGGCATGGCATTTTACGACGTTGTAGCAAGCGGAAAACTGCCGCGTTCGGGAATAACAGAAATCGGCGACATCATAAATGGAAAAGCGAAGGGGCGTGAATCCGAAGAGCAGATTATCGTATATGCCGTCGGCGGCATGCCGGTGGAAGACGTTGCCTGGGGATACAGGATTCTTCAGAATGCAAGAAAGAAAGGAATCGGAACGACGCTGAACCTCTGGGATAAACCGGAGATGGCCTGATTCTATACAATAAGACGGACACTGTTGTACGTGACCAGCGGTATACACGGACAGGTGGAAGGATGATCAATACAGGTTACGAAGGGTAAAGTTCGAATGTTACGAAGGGTAAAGTTCGAATGTTACGGAGGGTAAAGTTCGAATGTTACAGAGGGTAAAGTTCGAATGTTACAGAGGGTAATGTTCGAATGTATGGAAGATTCAGTATAATCCCTTTTTATAACTTTTTTGGGTACCGTCTGCACTAAGTCAATTTTACTCTTTTGAAAAATCGGTTTTTACTTTCTTATTTACAAGATTTGCCGGTATCTGGTTTTTGCTCAGACGCTGAACCAGCTGCTCAAGCGCCGTTCTGCGGGCGCCGTAAAATGAGCGGCCGGATCTTTACCCCCTTTTCCCTCGAGTAGGAATTACATCTTACGAGCTAAAAAACATGAAACAGAATGTCCCGGTACCAGTTCGTGAAGGGTTGGTATTGCTTCTCTGCATATAGTTTCGGCATACGGGCATCGGTTATGAAATACGCATCCTGAAGGAGGATCGAGAGGAGAGGGAATATCACCTTTAAGAATAATTTGGTTTTTTTTCACGTGAGGATTGACTTCTGGAACAGCAGAAAGTAGTGCCTTTGTATACGGATGAATCGGATTTTTAAAGATAGTATTCGTATCGGTAATTTCTACAAGATGTCCTAAATACATAACGCCTATTCTGTCGGATACATATCGTACCACACTTATATTATGTGAAATGAACAGATAAGTAATATTACGTTCTTTTTTTAATTTTGCCAGAAGATTTAGTATCTGTGCCTGAATAGAAACATCAAGAGCCGACACAGCTTCATCACATACGATAAGTTCCGGATTTAAAATAAGTGCCCGGGCAATGCCAATACGTTGCTTCTGCCCGCCGGAGAATTCATGAGGATATCGGTAGTATTGATCGGGTCGAATACCGATTTTCTCAAGTATATCCATTGCCATCTCCATCCGTTCAATTTTAGACTTCCCAATATGATGTAAAAGAAGCGGTTCTTCAACAATATTTCCGATATGCATGCGTGGATCTAATGACGAACTGGGGTCCTGGAATATCATCTGCATTTTGCACGTATAGTTTCTGTGTTCTTTACCTGAAAGATTTGAAATATTTTTTCCATTGAACACTATACTTCCGTCAGTAGCTTTTATAAGTCCGATGGCACACCGGCCGGTCGTGCTTTTCCCGCACCCTGATTCTCCTACGAGTCCGAACGTTTCCCCTCGATAAATATCAAAAGAAACATCGTCGACCGCTTTAACAGCTTTGGGTTCAATACGGATTGAACTTTGTACGGGAAAATATTTTTTTAAATTTCTTATTTCCATTATTTTATCCGTATTCATTACATTTCTCCCTTCGTGATTTTTTCAGTGTAGAAACAGCGGACTTTCTGGGTATCGTTAACTTGAAGCAATTCCGGATCTTCTTTACCACAGTTCTCTTCTGCATAGGGGCATCTGTTGTAAAAGCGGCATCCTTGTTTTACTTCTTCAAGGGAAGGGACTGTTCCTTTTATTATATATAATTCTGATCCACGCTTTGTTTCAAGTCCCGGAAGTGATTTCAGTAAACCTTTCGTATATGGGTGTAGCGGCCGGTCGAATATATCGTCGACTGTTCCTTCCTCAACAATATGTCCCAGATAGATAATAAGGACTCTTTGACATGTTTGTGCCACGACACCCAGATCATGCGTAATAAGCAGAATGCCCATCTTCATGCGCTTATTCAAATCAAGAATAAGCCTCATAATCTGTGCCTGAATTGTTACGTCCAGTGCAGTGGTCGGTTCATCGGCAATCAGAAGTTTGGGTTCACAGGCTAAAGCCATAGCAATCATCGCACGCTGCCGCATTCCTCCTGATAGTTCATGCGGATAAGAATACAAACGTTGCTCTGGAGCCGGAATACCGGTAAGTCGTAGAAGTTGCTCTGCCGCAACCATCGCTTTTTTTTTGTCATGCATTTTATGCAACAGCAGACTTTCGGATATTTGTTTACCGACCGTATACAGTGGATTCAATGAACTCAAGGCATCCTGAAATACCATGGCAATTCCATTTCCTCTGATTTTTTCCATTTCTTTTTCGCTTTTTTTCATCAAATCCTGACCTTGGAACATTATCTGGCCATCATATACGACATCTGATTTTTCATCATAAAGACGCATAATTGATTTAGATGTAACGCTTTTACCACAACCCGATTCACCTACGACTCCGACAATCTCTCCTTTGCCGATAGTAAAACTTATGCCGTCGACTGCCGTCTGAAGACCTCGTATTGTTCGGAATGAAGTTTTGAGATTCGAGACTTCAAGAAGCGGTTCTGCTTTGGTTGTTGTTGCCATTTTTTATCTCCTGTTCCTGGTCATTCAGACTTTCTTTCCTCCGATATATGTTCCAATCACTTTTATATCACTTATTTCCTTTGTCGGAATTTTGAAAATATCACGGTCAAGCACAATAAAATCCGCAAGTTTTCCCTCTTCCATCGTTCCCTTTATCTTTTCTTCATGTTCATCATATGAAGCATTTCTCGTATACATACTCACCGCCTGATACACACTGAGACACTCTTCAGGAAAGAACAGATTGGAAGAACCGGCTGAACATTCACGGGTAACAGCGTACCGGATACCAAGAAACGGGTTATTATTACAGACCGGTGAATCATCACCACCGGTAACAATCAGTCCGCGATCAAACATGGATTTAAAAGGCAGCATCCAGCGTGCACGGGATCCTAGTCGCGGAGTACCCATCAAAGCCATATTTGGCAGAAACATCGGCTGCGTATCAATGATTATGGGATATTTTGTCATTTCATCCATCTGTTCCGGCCGTGAAAAAGTTGCATGAATCAGACGGAACTGCTGTTTTCTCGACGGATCATAAATTTTCCGGACTGTCTGCAGAAACTGTTCCACCGCAGCATCACCAATGGCATGTACTGCAAGATCGTCTCCTTCTTCATATGCATCACCCATCAGCTCCAGCAATTTTTCATCCGTATAGATAGGAATCCCGCGGCAACCCTTTCTGTCGGAATAATCTTCTTTCAGGCAGGCAGACCATTCCGAAAAGCTTCCGTCAGTCAGTAGTTTTACGGCACCATATTTTATCTTATCGCTGCCGAATCCTGAAACGGCTCCAAGCATATTGTG
The DNA here is from genome assembly GCA_022640795.1 of Treponema sp. Classification (GTDB taxonomy): domain Bacteria; phylum Spirochaetota; class Spirochaetia; order Treponematales; family Treponemataceae; genus Treponema_D. Next base: position 8,571 of record JALCCK010000021.1, on the reverse strand, counting down.
TGCTGAATGCCAGCGGTCAAAAACAACACGCATGGGGAGACGTTGTTCCTGTTCAAGAGCCTGATATATTGCAGGTTCATCACAATAACTTCCGTCCATACCGTCACAGGTATGAACGGTTGTAATGCCCTTCGAAGAAAAATCTTTCAGAACCTGTACGAGTGCATCCTTGCAGTCTTCATGTGTTCCGAGCGCAGAAGGTTTTATTTTATTAATATAATTTAAAAGAGAATGTTCTCTGATGAGACCGGTGGGATCACCGTTTGCGTCGCGGTCGAGAGAATGCTTTTCATCACCTTTAAAATTTCTGTCAAAGCCGAATGCCTTCAGTGCGGCGGTATTACACGTATAATTGTGCCCACAGTAACTGGTCACAAAAATCGGTACAGTTCCTGATACTTTATCCAGATCGTGACGGTCTGGCAGACGGTTTTCTTTCAATAACGCGGAATTTATATTGTAGGCAATAATCCATTTTGCGTACTGCTTTTTTACAAGCACATCGGATAAAACAGACAGCACATCATCAAGACTTCGCGTTTTTACCAGGTTGATTTTTTTTGAATCTTCTGTCGTTTCACCGATATGACAGTGTGTATCCTGGAACCCTGGCAACACTGTGCGGCTCTGTAAATCTACAGTCTCTTTTGCAGGAATAGCAGCAATCTCTTCAGAGGTACCTGCAGCGACTATTTTTCCATTCAGAACAGAAAACGCGGAAATGATTTCTCCTTCCCGGGCCATTGTATATATTTTTCCGTTTACATAATTTGTATCAGTTTTGAACATTTCTTTTTCTCCTCAAAATTTTATTCCGCAGAAATTTTCCGCGGTGTAATCCCGTATGCAGTTTGTACACGAATGTTAATTGGACATCGGATCCAGAATATCACGCAGACCGTCACCAAACAGATTCAAGCCGAGTACTGTCAGTACCATGAAAATTCCGGGGAGTATCGTCATCCACCATGCATTAAAAATATAGTTTTTTGCTTCATACAGCATGTTCCCCAGACTTGGTGCCGGCTGCGGGACCCCCGCTCCAAGAAAACTCAGTGCAGCTTCAATGATTATCGATGACGCAAAAATATACGTTACCTGAACGATAACCGGTGAAATAATATTGGGTATTATGTGGCGCATGATGATATGTAGCGGCGATGCACCAACTGCTTTTTCTGCTTCTATATAGGTCAGGCTTTTTACGGAAAGTGTGGAAGCGCGTGCTACACGGGCTACGGTAGGAATATATACGACAGAAAGTGCAATAATGACATTCTGTACAGAGGCTCCCAATGCTGCAACAAGTGCAATAGCCATAAGGATCGGCGGTATTGCAACAAGCCCTTCACAGATACGCATTATCAGGTTGTCAAGGAAATCAATATAACCGGCAGCTATTCCAAGCAGCAACCCCAATACAAGCGTTACGGCTGCGGTTGAAAAACCAACGGTCATTGAAATACGAATGCCAAACATAGTCCGCGACAGTATATCCCGCCCCAGATTGTCCGTACCGAAATAATGCAGAACACTCGGAGCTTTCAGCTTGTTCGCTACGTCTATCTCATAAATATCATGCGGTGCCAGTACAGGAGCCAGGAGGGCAGTCAGTGCAAGCAGTACCGTAATGATAAATCCGAAAAACACCAGTCGCTTTCTAAAAAAATTTAAAAATACTATCCAGCGATATTCATGCAGCGCTTTTTTGGAAAGTTCTATTTTTTCATCTTTGTTTTTCATATTGTCTGACCTCTAATGCTGACCGACTGCCACACGCATTCTGGGATCCACGATCCCGTACAGCAAATCGATTATCAGATTTATCAGTATATATATCAGGCTTATAATCAGGACAATTCCCTGAATTACCGGATAATCTCTTTTGGTAACCGAATTTACGATAAGCTGTCCTATTCCCGGAATACCGAAAACAGTTTCAACGACAGCGGCACCGGAAAGTAGTGCCGCAAAAGTTTGGCCTATGGTGGTTATAATAGGAATCAATGCATTTTTCAGTGCATGTTTATACAGAACATTCCGTTCCGAGAGTCCTTTTGTTTTTGCAGTCTGTATATAGTCATTTTTTATCACGTCAATCATCGATGAACGTGTCATTCTCGTCAGTACCGCAGCTTCCATCATTGCAAGCGAAAGTACCGGCAGAATGATATATCTGAAATGTGTAAAAAATCCGTATTTCAGTATTGGTTTATATCCTGCGACAGGAAACAGCTGGAATTTGACAGAAAATAAAAGAACCAGTATAAGACTGAGCAGAAAAGACGGAGTCGATATTCCAAACAGAGAAAATGCAATGACACTTGAATCCCCCAGCTTTCCCTTCCGTTGAGCCGCAAAAATACCGCTGGGAATGGCAATTGCAACAGCTAGAAGAAGCGCCCAGAAAGACAGGATAAAGGTCGGCCCCATTGCTTTTTTGATGGCATTGGAAACGGAACCATTTCTCGTGTAACTTTTTCCCAGATCACCATGCAGTACTTTCCAGCACCATGAGACATACTGCACGGCAAGAGGATTATCCAGTCCCAATTCCTCACGGACAGCTGTCACCGTTTCCTCTGATGCATCCGATCCAAGCAGAATTCTTGCAGGATCACCGGGAGTCAGATGGACCAGCAGAAAGACGAATAACGATAAAATAAAAAGAGTACATAAAGCTGAAAGAAAACGTTTCAGAATATAGTTCTTCATTTCTCATGCTCCTGTGAACATGATACGGCTACCGAAGCCATATCCCGTTCGTTATAACAATGGACCGCCGGTTTACATTATCAAGATTTAATCGGTGCGTCTTCAGAACGGCAGACAGATTGGCTACCGGGTAACTTTTACTCCCCAGAGCATCATACCGAAATACGGTTTAAATCCTGTTACTTTGCTGGAAACACCATATACAGAATCATAACTACCAAGATTTATGATAAATACCTGTTCCGCACAGTATGGTTCGATTGTCGTCCTCCAGAAATCTTTTGCCGCATCAAATGATTTCAGTGACTGCATCTGAATCATCAGATCGTTCAGATGCGGATCATTGGTAAATCCTGCAGCATTTGTTTTCATCAGCGTCATATTGGAGGCAGGATTGTCTGCAAACGGATATCCCATAGGATACAGATCAAAAGTTGTTGTCTGTCCGAGCCGGGTAAGCATTGTACCCCAGTCAAGAAGCTCAAGGTCAACGTTAATACCTGCAGATTCAAGTTGCTGTTTCATCACAAGTGTTGAGTTATACAATTCAGGATATACCTCTGTCGTCAACATTTTGAGCGGAGTACCGTCATAACCGATTTCTTTCAGCATTTCTTTTGCTTTTTCAGGATTGTAACTTATTGTCTGTTTTGCACCGGAATACCACGGCGAATCGGATTTGAAATATTCAGGACTTGCAGTATATGCTTTATATCCGTCTATAGTCGGAACGGCCCCTTCCATAATGTCATCAAGATTGACTGCATAGCCGATAATCTGCCGCCATTTTACATTGTGCATAATCGAATCTTTTGATTTGTTCATTGTAATGGTAAGCATATTGCAGGTTTCGGCCATCATGGTGACGTCTTTCATCGCCTTTAACCGCGGTACGTCATTAAGTCCGAGATACGTTGCAATATCATATTCACCGGTCTCAAGGCCATTGATACGTGTCTGGGGGTCACTGACAAAATACAGATTGACTGTTTTGACATATGCTGTCCTGTCACCCCAGGCTCCGTCTCTTTCTTTCGTAAACGGTTTATAACCATCAAACCTTTCAAGTTTTACATAATGGTCAACAGACCATTCAACAAATTTGAAAGAACCTGTTCCTATAAGCTGGTCAAATTTCAGGGTTTTATCACCGGCCTCTTTTATCACAGATGCCGGCAGAACAGCCGCAAACTGACTGAACTGTGCAATCATATACGGCAGCAGAAGACACGGATTGTCAAGTTTGATACGTACCGTATAATCGCCATCCGCTTTAAACTGTTCTCCATCCTTTATGGATCGTTGAATAATAGTATTTTTTTTAATCCAACGATTTAAAGATGCGGCAACATCGACAGCTTTCATTTCCTGTCCGTTATGAAACAGTACTCCTTTCCGGAGATTGAATGTCCAGTCCTTGTTATCATCACTTTTTGTATAACTTTCACAGAGTTGTGGTTTGGGATCTCCATTGGAATCCATTTCAAAAAGCGACTCGAATACAAGACGACAGAATTCAGCTGTAGCGCTTGCGCCGGTAACCATCGGGTCGAATGTTGCCGGCTGTGCATTATAGGCAACATTCAGTGTGTCTTTGTATACGACATTTTTTTCTGTTTGCGCGTTGCCTGTTTCTTTTTTAGCTCCGCATCCAACAAACATGAATTCGGCTGTGGCAATAATACAGACTGCAAAGAACACGTTCATCCTTTTCATTTTTCACCTCCTATACATAACAGCGTTATGTATTAATCTTTTGAATATATCATTTTCCTTATGATAGGCCCGTTATTCAAATCCCTCCTGCTTATGAGAGATTTGATTACCGCAACAGCATTTTGCTCATGGATACCGCTGAAACTCAAAAAAAAGACGTTCAGCCCCTTATCCTCACAGGAGAAGAGACCAACGTCTTTGCTGATAGAGAAAGAATAGGTTATAAATTTTTTTTTGTCAATGAAATTTATGAATATTTATACATTTTATTTACAATACTTTTTCCTGCTTTTTGATAATTTTTACCGATTTTTACAATAAAAAAGGTGAAAAAAAGTCTATTATTCAGATATAATGGCTTATTTTTTTTGTTAATTTTTTAAAAATTGTATATTTATGCATTTACATGGATACGTACCGTTATAATTTAGTTTTATGAATTCGTTTCTGATTTCATGATATTGAAAGAATCGGCTGTTCGCATTACCATAGTTCCATGAAAGAATTTCAACTAAAATACGGTTGCAACCCGAACCAGAAACCGGCGCGGGTCTTTATGGAAAAAGGTGAGCTGCCGCTCACGATTCTGAACGGAAAGCCCGGATATATAAATCTGCTCGATGGGTTAAACGGATGGCAGCTGGTAACGGAATTGAAAGCCGCAAGCGGACTTCCGTCTGCGGCTTCATTCAAACATGTGTCGCCTGCGGGTGCAGCTGTCGGACTGCCGCTCACCGATGTTCTCCGCCGGATTTACTTTACCGGTAACGGAGAACTTTCTCCGCTTGCGGCTGCATATGCCCGGGCGCGCGGGGCGGATCGTATGTCGTCGTTCGGTGATTTTATTTCGCTTTCCGATGAATGCGATGTTCCGACGGCACGGCTGATTGCAAAGGAAGTTTCCGACGGTATTATTGCACCGTCGTATGATCCGGAAGCGCTTGAAATTCTTTCGAAAAAAAAGAAAGGTGCCTACGCTGTGATCCGGATAGATCCCGGTTATGTGCCGGACCCCATCGAACACAAACAGGTATTCGGGATAACGTTTGAACAGCATCGCAACGACCTGCGGCTGGATGAATCGTGTCTTGAAAATATTGTGACAAAAAATAAAGGCCTCTCTATAGAAGAGAAACGTAATCTGCTCGTTTCTCTGATCGTGCTCAAATATACGCAGTCAAACAGTGTTTGTTACGTCAAAGACGGACAGGCAGTCGGTGTCGGTGCCGGCCAGCAGTCACGCATTCACTGTACGCGGCTTGCGGGAACAAAGGCCGACAACTGGTGGCTTCGCCAGTCGCCGAACGTACTCGAACTCCCGTTCGTTGACGGATTAAAACGGTCTGAACGTGATAACGCGATCGATCTCTATATCGGTGACGAATATATGGACGTTCTTGCGGACGGAAAATGGCAGGCCGTATTCAGAGAAAAACCTGCGGTCTTTACAAAAGAAGAACGGGAAGCATGGCTTGCAAAAAATACCGATGTAGCGGTCGGTTCCGACGCATTTTTTCCGTTCGGCGACAATATTGAACGTGCCCGGAAGTCCGGCGCCCGCGTTATTGCGCAGCCCGGCGGATCAATCCGCGACGACGATGTAATCAGTACCTGCGACCGGTACGGCATGGTTATGGCATTTACCGGAATCAGACTTTTTCATCATTAGCGTTTGCTGTTTCTACTCTCTGCTTTTTCAGTTTTTCTTCCATAGTATGTAAATCTGAGTTTTTCAGCGGATAAAACAGAATCGGCACGGCGCAGAGTACAAAAGCAATTGCGGGCACAATGTAGACCAGAAAGCTGAATCCGCGTTGCACAACCGGCGTCGGCTGCTGATTCTCGACATAATGCATGACAATAAGCGCTGCGCCGAGCAGCAGCTTAGCCAGCGTTCCGCCGAGTTTGGTCAGAAACGTATTCATCGAAAATGCGATGCCTTCTCCTCTGAATCCGAGTTTGAGTTCCGCATAATCTATCGCGTCCATAAGCATGGACGTGCTGACGATCATGGCGGTGCCGGTAAAAGCAAAACTTATCCCGATACAGACGAGCCCGAGCGGAATATTCAAATAATTCGTTACGAACGGCAGCAGGCTGATAACTGCTCCGCCGGCGCAGGAGCCGATAAAAAGTTTTTGTTTCGAGACGCGCTTCATCAGTGCCGGCGAAATTCCCATTCCGATCAGCATTCCGACTACCAGACTGAGTCCGAGCATGGTGACATAACCGGCATTTCCCCAGGTATAGACAGCGAAGTATATCTGGACGCTCTGTCTGACACTGTTTATAAAATTGAGCAGAAATAATGTGATGAGCAGCAACAGCAGCGGTTTGTTTTTATAGATAGTTTTACTGTTCTCGCTGAACGGAACCGTTTTTTTCGGCGGCAGAATGCGTTCATGCGAAAAAATCCCGGTAATCAGCATAAGCAGGCTGCCGGCTCCGGCGAAGAGCCCTGCCGCTGCAGTATAGGCAGGGGCACTTCGTTCTCCTCCGAAAATTTTGAGTATTGTTACGCTGCCGACAGAGACAATAACGACGCCGATGACCGATCCGATTTTTCCGAGCGTGACCATTGCGGTCCGGTCTGTGGGACTCGGGGATGAAACGGATGAAAGTGCCCATATCGGAATATCGCACATCGTAAAGGTCATTCCCCACAAGATATAGACAACAGCTGCGTAGGCGATAACGGCCGGCAGCGGTCCGCCGAATTTTACATAGCACAGTGTTGTTACGGCACCGATGACCAGCGAGTCAAACAGCAGATACGGCCGGAATTTTCCCCACCTGGACCGTGTCTTGTCCGCAATCATTCCCATAAGCGGATCATTTACTGCGTCCCACAGACTGGCTGCGACCAGAATAGTTCCGGCTGTTTTCGGCGGAATTTTGAGAATATCAGTAAAGAAAAACAGAATATACATCGACATGAAGTCATATATCATATTCTGCCCAAGGATTCCGGTAGTGTAGGTTATTTTTTCGGTAGCTGTCAGTTCCGATGATTGAGCGGTATCTCTCTGTGCTTTTTTTTGTACCATTTCTGTTACTCCGATGATGTCTGCCGCCGTGGAGTCGACGCCCGGCAACGGTTCCAGTGTATCACAAAATGGCCTTCATGCAAGTCGTTTTTAGGGATAATGTCTAATCTAATATCCCCAGTTTTCCACCATATTCCAGACTTCACCGAATCCCATCATCCGATTTCTGAAAAACATTTTAAGATCCCGGAGAATTGCCACATAGGCTCCCGGCTGAAATGTTTTTTTGTCTTTTGAATATTCTTCCTTAATCGTATTACCTGAATCGAGCAGAACACTCCCGAAATCGAGAAATTCACAGTTAAGCTTGCTCGTGTCAGCTCTGAGAGCACTGTTTATTTTTCTATATTCACGGACTGTCGGCATAAGTCCTAAAATGTGTATTTTACAGGCGGGAAGTTTTTGCTGTATTTCTCTGATGGTTTGTATATAGCATGTCGTAAATTCTGTGAGAGAAAGGTTGCCGTCCGCGGCATCTTCTTCTCCGATACTGATAAACAGTTTCGAAGGAGCAAGTTCAAATACACAGAGATCAAGTACCTGATGAAAATCGGCTATGCGAAGTCCTTCTATTGCTCTGTTATAGACATGTTCCGCCATCTGGAAATTATGTTCAAGTTCCGAGATCGGAAAATTATGCATAAATGTAGAACCGGTAAAAACTATGTTTCCGGGCCGGGCCGTTTTATTGAGTTTATGAAACCATTCGGCTTCGCTTTGTATGAGTTTATTCATCAATACTTTTCTCCGTATTATGTTATTTCCTGTACGGCAGGTTCAACCGGTACTGCGGACTGCTTTCCGGCGAAGTGGTATTTGTTATTCAAGGTAAGTACCAGATCGAGCGTAACAAATGCAATATTGATGATGTAAAGCAGAAAAACGTAGGTAATAGTACCTGATACTATTTTACCTGTTATACCGGCAATATATCCGATCAGGATAATAATACTGAACAGTATGCTTTTACCTTCTGCTGACTGTGACTTCCATGATTTATAGGCGTTGATAGGCCATGAACAACCGAAAGCACACAGCATTATTGATTCAAATAGTTCTACCATAATTTTAGCCTCCGACAGGTAGTATAGTT